>CAYYJX010000073.1:0-15393 GCA_964471545.1 uncultured Fimbriimonas sp.
GTGCTGAACTCAAACCAGTCCGCGTTGAGGTCGTCTCCCACCGAGTTCTTCATGCGGCTGCGCATCTTGGCTCCGCTGAACATCTTCAGCAATTCTTTTTCGCCATCGTAGGCGGCGCGCTCGGTCCAAGCGTATCGCCACTGACCCTCGGGCAGCTCCTGGCGGGCTTGCGGCATTCCCGTGATCTCGGCTCGGCGCTGACCCTTTCGGTACCAGTACTCGATCTTCTGTGAGTTCACTGCCAGCGGGTACTCGCGCAGCGTCTTGGAATCTCGCACTTGCTCGGCCTTCTGCTTCAGGTCGTTCTCCGGCAGAGGTCGCTTGGCAAGAATATCGTCGGGCACATTGGGGGTGAACGGAGGAATCTCTTCCTGCTTCGGCGGGAGGTCTTGCTCCTTCTTGGGCTTCACCAGCATCTGGACGTTGCCGGTGAGTACGGCCCGCTTCTCTTTGCGATACACCACCACCTGATCGGCAAGAATGTTCGCCTTACCACTGAAGTAGAGCACCCCACCGCTGGCGGTGAGAATCTCCTTCTTGCGGTCGTAAGACATCTTCTTGGGTGCACGAACAATGATTTCGCCATCGGTGAAGGTGCCGTCGGTCCCCTCCATCAAGTCGCCTTTCAGCTTGTTGTTCTTGATGTCGATGTCCCAAGTTCGTCCCGAAACTCCGGGCGTATCCTGCACAAACTCGCCAGGGAGCTTGCCCGACCACTTGGCATGGCTAGAAGCCAGACTTTCCGATTCAAACCCGTACGAGAGGTTCGCAAGCCAGATCTTTCCTCCAAACGCCTTCCCTTGAACATCTGACGTGATGTCCATTTGCTGCTTGCGCTGGTCGAAGATGATATTGGTCGAGGACAGATCGAGGTCCTTTCCGGAAACCTTCACCGCTTTCGAGCAAGTGAGGGTTTGCGAGAAGCCGTTCCAATTGCCAGACTCCGCTTCGAACTTAAAAACCCCTTTCTTAGTGGCGTACCGACCGTTCTTCACCCCAACGAGGTCGTAAATTTGGCGATTCTGTTGAACATCGATGCGGTCTAAGTTGCACTGAGTGGTAAGGTCCTTCCCCTCGTAATGGCTCAAAGAAACCCCCTTCATCTGGATACCGACGTTGAGCGGAATTTCGCTGGTGTCGGCTGTTCGCATCGCCGCAAGGGGGTCTTGCTTCACAAAGGTGACAAGCCCGCTGTAGAGCGCCTTTCCGCCGATACCCACCACCACGAGAGCCCCGGCGGTGATGACCGCCGTTGCCCAGGGGGATGTTGATCGAGAGGCAGAAGAACTTCGATTATCCAAGCGTGACATCGCGACGAATCACCTCGTTTGTTGCCGATAGTGTAACGTTTTGGGTCGGCGCGGTGAGCGTGCCCTTATTGAAACGCACTCGGTAACTGCCCGGCGTCATCCAGAACCGATAAGTTCCATCTGATCCAAGCGTCACTCGTCTCAGAACCGTTCCACCTGTATCGGTGAGTTCCACGATGGTTCCCGGTGCTTGCGCCGCCGGACCCACGACGCCCCAAATGTTGTATGGAGCAGGCGGAGGAGTGGTGTCGCTGAGCGGCGTGAGCAGGACATCGCCCACGTTGGCAATGCCGCCCGACGGCAACGCGCCGCCACTGGTGAATTCATTGGGGAAGTAACCCGTTTTGCCGGCAAGCCCCACTAATCCCAAGAAGCCGGCGGGAGAAGCGGTGGAGTACGCCACTTGAGCAATAGCGAACTGTCCGGTCGAGTCTGTAACCGCATGCTGCCCACCGAACGAGACATTGGCGAGCGCGACAGGCTCGTTGTTGCCCGCGTCCAAAAGTCGCCCCGTGACCGTAACCTTCTCAGGCCCCACCCAAAGGTCGCCGACGTCGCTAACCGCCTGTGTGGCGGCCGGGAAGCTAAATGTGAAGACCCCAAAGCCGGGAGTGTTCACCAGCAACGAAGTGGTACCGGAAGGAGCGTTGATGGAGAACGAGCCGTCGGCGATGCTGGCATTGACCGCTCGGTTACCGCTCACCAGCTGGATGGTCGGAACCGGGTTGAGCGATCCGCCTGTAGCCACGTTCAAGACCCTTCCGGTGATTCGAATGCCACCGGAGGGTGTGCCTCCACCACCGCCACCACATCCCAAAAGGACAATGGCAAGGACGCCAAGCATCAAGAGCGTAAGTTTTCTCAAATTCATCAGCGTGCCCCCTTGATGGTGACATCGAAGGAGTAGGGCGTGGTTCGTCCGGCAACAATCACCCCGGTTCGTTGATTCACGCGGAATCGCTTGCCCGTGAGACGATCTCGAACAATGACTTCTCTTGCTCGAACTCCTTCTGGCAAGAAGCTCACCGCATAAGTCTTGCCCTTTTGCATGCCATCGATCCTAACCCTGAAGGTCGTGTCTCGGCCGAGGCGGCGCACTTCGCGGTAGAAGTTTGCTTCATTCTCAATTTGTATCTGCAGACCACCCGGGCTTGGGGGGAGAGGAGAATCTTCCGCCACGTCGAATCCGTTCGTCGCCGTCGCGGTCAGCCGCATCACGGCACTGGACTTCTCTTTGCCTCTCTCGGCAGTTGCGGTGAGGGTGAAGTGTCGGCGCGTGCTTTGTTGGCTACGGTTCTGCACTCTCCCCCGGCTTGCTTCGGACGGGAACAGCAGGGTGGCGCCCTCTGCAGAGAGGCATCGCACGAAGTAGCCCTTCCCCGGCACAAGAGTGGTGACCGGAGAAAGCGTTCCGCCTTCCGGAACACCGGTGACAGGATCGTTGGCGCCGGGCGTGAATCCGAAGACTTCGGAGCCCATGTCCACATCGGTCGAACCTGCCGTTCCGCTCGTGGCATCTGCCCAAGTGCGTGGGAATCGGGTGGTGCGCACAACAATGATCGACGAGACGTTCACGTTGCCCTCGCCGGGGATGGAGATCATGTTCCAACCGGGTCGTACCGCAACCGCCAGGGGCGTGTTGCGATCGACCTTTGCCGGAAAGACGTGAGTGGGCTTATCAACGGAACTCCTCAGGAAGAAGCCTTGGCCTTGCTCGAGAGCCCCTGTATCTGGGAAGAGATCGTAACGAGCCCGACTTCCGTTGTAGCGAGCCACCAGCGCGGTGGACTCACTCTGAGCGATGACATCGCTCAGGTTTGAACTCAGCGGCGTAACGGGCAGACCCAACAGCTGAAGTCCCGACGCAATTCCGAGCGGCCACTGATAGTTGGCGGTTTGGTTCACCTTGAGATCGACCGCGAAAGCACCGGGCGACTTGTTCACCCGTCGAGTGAGCAGCACGGTGCTTCCGGTGCTCGTTGTCTGAATGAGCTCGATCAGAACCGAGCGTTGGGCGAGGAAGTTGGCAGAGGTGATGCGGGTTCCGAAGGTGTTGTCCACCACCGGGATATCGGAGATGATCTCACTGCCCACCGAGATTCGCACGGAAAGCGTTGCACCCGCCACCGGGGTGACCCCGATGACCGAACCGTAAAACGTGTTTTGCCCCGTGCTAGAAGCTGTCGCCACCGCTCCAGCAGGCAGATACGTGCGGACAATCCGATCTTGCACCGGGAGGTCGAAAGCAACGCGGTAAGGTCGACCCGAGTTTTGGTTCTCGAAGTTCGGAGCAACGGATCCGTAAGCCCCTGCAATTTCCATCTTTTCCGACTGCGCGTCGGGCAGAATGCGCTCAAAAGTTGTGGACCAGAAGACCGGGTAGGACGTGCCACCGAGGAGGATCTCATCGCCGTTCGCTCGAGATTCCCAGTAATGCGCTTGAATGAGAAACACTCCGAAATCGGGACCAGAAAGGCCAGAGACGATCGGTACCGATTCCACCGCCAGCTTCAAACCACGCGTGTCTTTGGATTCCAGAACCGCTTGTTCGGCGAACCACGTGGAGAACGACTTGCCCTCGATGGTTGGGTCAGAAGGTCGCAGAGCGTTCAGCGTTTGCTGACCGAGGGTGACCAGAGCCGAGAGGTCGTTTCGAATCGCCGTGTTGGCTCGGAATCGCTTGTTTAGTTCGTTCAGAAACGTTGGGTACTCCGCAAGCACCTTGTACCAAGCCGAACCCGCCATGCGGTATCGCAGCAGATACACGCCGCCCACCGATCCACCCGCAGGTAGCGCGGTGGTCAACAAGTTCGCGGGGATGAACCGTGTAGCAGAAAGGGCTCGTTGGTTGTACCAATCGTAGTGCTCTTGAGCATCGTAACCGTTGCCCAAAACCGATTCCACAATTTCAGCGTCCAGAGAAGGCAGCGCCGATGCCTGGCGAGCGATTCTCATCGTTGCGGCTCGAACCAAACCCTCGTTGAACGCATCGAACGCGTAAGTTTGATCGGGTAGGTAGGCGAGCAATAGGCAGTGGATGAAGTTCACCGCCGCCGCTTCTCCACTGTTGTAAATCGGGAACCGAATCTCGCGCTCGGAGGACCCGTTGTTGGAAAGGTAGTACCCGCCGATCACCGCCTCTCGGTCGTTGATGTCCAAGTCCCAGTTGGTCACTCGGATGGTGCCAGAGATAGCGGGGTCGCCGAACACCACGTTCATGGTGCTCTTGGCGGTGTCAAAAACGGACTGGAGAAAATTACGGTACGACTCTGGGAAGGCTCGGGCGCCCGTTGTGTCGAATTGGAGCGTGATTTCGTTGTCTCGACTGCGCGGGGTTTGAAGTCGAACACCGTCTCGATAGGTGTCCACCCTCACCGGGAACCCCACCGAGCCATCGGTTAGGGCGGCGCGAGTTCGAGTGCGATCCGCTTGTCGGCGAGCCTGAAGCGAAGGAGCAATGAGCTTCTGGAAATTCAGCGCCATCTGCCGAACCTTGAAGTCGGCATTCGCCACGACATCTTCTCGACCCCGACCGCTAACATCCACGCGGACCACGTTGGTTTGCGCCAAGGCAGAAGCGGAAAGGCCGTAAAGGCCTACCGAGATGAGGGTCGCCAACAAGGACCCGGCAAAACGAACAGACAATCGCATAAACGAACTCAACTGAATGGTACTTAAACAAGACCGCTCCAAACCTTGTACCGAGGCTTGGAGCGACTTCTCTTTAGGGGGCAACAAACGATCCGACCACGCTCACGCTCTTAGACGAGCCATTTGAGTTTTCGGCCAAGACCAAATAGTAATAGGTGCGTCCTGCCACCAATCCCGACGGGAGGGTGAAGGAAGTTGTTGTCACGGGCGAATCGTAGTTGTTGAAGATATCCGCAACACTCACAGAGGGATACCGATCGAACAGATAGACGGCGTATCGGGCAGCACCCGTCGCCGCTCTCCAGTTCAGGCGCACGCCGGGACCAGATGGGGCAAGCAGTTCAAGGAAACCGATCGGTCGAACGGCTGCCACATCGCTGAAATCGGACTCACCCCGGAAGCCATCGTACGTTGTGGCAATAGACGTGATCGAATAGGCGTAATCGTTGCCCGGTGAGAGGGAGTTTCCGGAATCGACGAACAGTTCCGAGGTCGGATCGACTAGAAAATCGCGATCAAACCACTCGCCGGAATTGTCGTTTCGATAGATACCGAATCCGCGCAGATCGAGATTGGTGATCCGGTTCCAGTAGACCTCGACTTCCACCTGACCGTCCGTGGCTCGACCCGCTTCTGCGTTGTTTTTGGCGATCCGCTGCACCTTTCGCTTTGCTCGATCAGGGTCTAGCAGCCGCTTGATCGTTTCCAAGGCTTGTCCGGCGCGGGCGTCGCGAGTGGAGGAAATCGAGGACCAGGAAACCGCAGTCACGCCGGAGGGAATGGGCATGCTGGAGCCGATCGGCTCGTTGAGCGTGAGGTTCTGAGAAAGCGTTTGCCCATTGTTGAGTTGGAACGAGAACGAGCTTCCTCGATACCCCCTGGAAGACGCCACGACATCGTAGGTGATTCCCGGCTTAAGGCCCGAGATTCGGTAGTTTCCAGAGTCGTTGGTAAAGGCCGTCATCGCCGAGGGAGCGCCACCCGTTCTTTGGCGAATTTGAACTCTTGCGCCCACCATTTGGAACCCAAAACGGTCGCGGACATTGCCGGTGAGCGTTCCTGCGTTGATGACCGGGGAGACGGTGATATTGACGGTTCGGGAAATCTCGCCGTCGTTCACCAACGCGTCCGACTGCCCTTCGTGGACCACTCCATCTTGAATCGCTTGAACGAACACCCGTTGAGTGCCTCCGTCTACGTTGGCAAGGGTGAACGAACCGGTGGAGTTGGTATAGGTCTCGGGACCATTGTCGATATAGACCAACGCATCGCGAACGATTTGACCGGAGTTGTCAAAGACGAGACCCGTGATGGTGCCTCGACCCATATTGACCCCGCCTCCGCAACCGAAGAGCGTCACAAACAACAAACCGAATGAGGCAAGCGCAGCGCCTCGAATAAAACCGCGTGACGGCATCATGAATAAAACGATTAAAGCACCTGCGCATTACGCCCAGTCGCTTTGCATCGTGCGCAATGAGGGAAAGGACCTACCTGCCGAAATCGAACGTGAGCTCGAGATCGAACGTGTTCGCACGAAAGGCGCCTGCGTTTTGGGTCGGATCCAAGTTGCGAAGGTCGCGAATGTTGTATCGACCCGTGAGAGCCAGGTTCTTATAGATCGTGTACGAATAACCGAAGGACAGGGCGGAATCGTCTTGCGGGTAGTAGCCCCGAACCTGGTTGCTCACGCGAGAAAGATTGAGTCGCTGCTTGGAGTCCAAGCGGTAGCCGATGTCGAAATCGAGCCCGAGGCTATCCTGTGCAAAGTTCCCGCCTTCTGAAACGAGACTGCTGTAGCCCACTCGGTAGCTCCAAGGTCCCTCTGGTCGACCTTCGAAAAAGCCCGTTAGCGTCGTCGCAGATGTCTTCTGAACGATGCCAGAGACGAAGGTGACAAACGACCGATCCAGGCTGACATAGAAGCGGTGGCTGTCGTCGAACGAGTAGTCGGACGAGAGTCGGAAGTTCTCCAGTTGAGTGTTACTGGTGGAAAGACCCGTCGCCGTTTGTTGGCTTGCAACGGCTTGGACGTTCCACTTGGTGTTGATGCGGCGCTCGACCTCTAGGCCCACTCTTCGGAGCGCGGTGGCACCCACACTGAGAGTTCCTTGCCCCGATCCGCCCGAGAATCCGTTTCCGCCAAATCCGAGTCCGGCCGAGTTGAGGAAGCCCCCTAGAGAGGCCACGGCACCGCTATCACTGACAATGTAACTGGCGGTGACGCCCCACGGAGATTCTCCCCGGTACCCAACCGAGAAAAAGGTGTCGAATCCCTGTCCTTGGTCGGAGTCCACTTTCACGTTGCTTTGGCTTGCGCGGACACTGGCGGTAAGCCCCTTGCCCGCATCGTAGGTGTAGCTTGCGCGGAAGGTATCGACTCCAATATCGGCGATCTTGCTGGAGGTCTGATCGCCCACACGCCCCCGTCCGGCCTGAGACTCCACTCCGTAGCTCTGATTCAAGCGTCCGTACGACTTGGAGTAGGTGACCGTGCTGGTGTCTAGACGGGTGGATTCCGTGTTCCGCAGTCGCATGCGGTTGTGCGTCGCAGACCAGAGACCACCGTTGATGTTTCGGAAGCTCATGGAGCCCGTCATGTTCACGGCTCGGGTGGAGGTAAAGGTTTGAGAAGGATCGAGCGGGTTGGACGTATCGATGACGGCGTTGTTGTACGCAAACTCGCCCTGATATCGCCCCGCCCGGTACTCCACGCCCGATTGAACGGATCGCTCGTTTCGGGCAAAGCCGGTCGATTCAACGCTCACGAAGTCGTTCGGAATTTCTCGCCAGCCCGCCTTAATGGTGTAGTTTCCGAGTTCGTAGCGGCTGTCGACGGATCGGGCGGTTCCTGAAAGAGGCGTCGCCGACTTCAATCGTCCCTGGGCGGTGCTGTACTGCAAGTACCCGCGGTTGGTTGTCGCCGTTCCGTCGGAGGACTTAGAAACACCCAGCGGGATTCGATAATCCCATCCGGTGACTTCTCGATCACCGTCCACCGTTTGGGTCAGTCGAGGGCGGTATCGGACGATGACCGTCGACGTGCTCGGGATGAAGCGACGGAAGTAGAAAATCAGCGGGTTCTGAGGGTCGAAGAAATAGTCGCCGACGTTGGTTCCCGCCACACCCTGCACCTGGATGATGCCGTCGACTCGGATTTCGACGGACCCGGCGATCGGTTCGAACTGCAGGAAGTAAGGAGTCGAAGGGCTCCCGAACCCCTGGAATTGTTCCAGCCGCTCTAAGGCGGTTCCAGAGGCTCCGGTGACTTGGCGGATGGTCGTGAAACCAAGCTGTCCGGCCGCGCCGAAGTTGTATCCCAGGCTCGCGCCTTCAATACGACCCGAGTTTTGGCCAAAGCCGAACGATTCGTACGTCACCGTGATGGAACTCGTCGGGGCGATGACTCGGTCCAGGAAGGTGATCGTTCCAAGTTCTGCGTCGAGGATGAAATCTCGCCCGAGTGAGAGCGCCTGGCCATCGACCTGCAACCGAAGCGTGCCGTCGATGACGCGCCCACCTTGAAGGTAGTAAGGGCCCGCCGAGTTGTTACCTTCGATGACCACCGTTCGGGCAGAACCCCGAGCTTGCGTGGTCAGCACCCGTGCGGAGAAGTTGCCATCGTTCCAGCCACCGACGAATCCCTCAACCGATCGGCTGAAGCCGATGAGTTGGTTGGAGTTCAGAAGGGTCGCCTGGATGGTTCCGTAGGCCAGGTCGTATTCGGCGTTTTGATAACGTAGCGTGTACTGCTGGTTCTGAGGGTCCTGGAATCGGTTGTCGTTGAACCGGAAGTCGAAGTTGAGGACACCGAGAACCTGGGCACCGGTCACCTGCAAACTACCGATATCGGTGAACTGCTGAAGACCCGTTCCGAAGTTGGTCAGAGCGTTATACGCCTCGCGGTCGCCCTGGACGTTGAACGAGTGATATCCGAGGGTCCGCTGTCCGGTGACTCTCACCCGATCGGTGATGTTTTCCTGAAGCCAGGTTTGGCCCTCTTTCTTCTTTTTATTCCTGGGATCGTTCGCGTCGGGGAGTCGGTTCTGGTTCGGGTCCATGGTGGTGGACTTCTTCTCCGTCTCCTTTTGGATCGTGCCCGGGAGAGCCACTTTGCCCGTCCCTGCCTTGCCGGTGCGCATCTTTCGGGCAAGTTCTAGCCACAACTTCTTATCGAAGCGAAAGATGAGTTGACCTTGCGCGCGCCCAGGCACCGCAACCCCCAACACCAAGGCAAGTGATAACAGAAAAACGCGCGACCCGCGCATCTTATGCTTGACGCTTGGAGAGACCCAAGGTTTCGCGGGCGATTTCAAGACCCGTCATCGCCTGGTCGAGGAAGGATTGGCGACGCGATTCTACTTTCGCCTTGAGCGCATCGGCCTGCTTTTGATGAGCTTGGTAGGCGTCAAAAAGCCGGGCGGGGGTCAAGCCCTCGATTGGGAGCGCCGACCCAAGATCGAGCTGCTTCGCAAAAGCGGCGACTTTCGGATCGTAGCTGACCATGAGCGGCGGTACTCCGACCGTGGTTGCCAGGATGCCCGCGTGAAGTCGCATCGCCACCACCGAATCCATTCGGGCGAGTCGCTGCTGGATGGTGATCGGAGAGCCCAGTTTTCGTAGCTGCGGAATACGCCCACCCTGCTGTTTCGAGATCGCATCGATGATTGGACCGTCTTCGACCGCGTCCATTTCAATCAGGGTCGGAGCTTGCCCTGCCTGAAAAACGAGTCGACAGAACTCGCCGAACAGGGCGACTTCGTCGACCCCTTTCTTGTCCAGCGGCCTCGGCGCGATCGCGACCGACTTCATGTTCCCAACCGAGAAGGTGCCTCCTTCCTCGATCACCGGCGGTGGGAGCAAGAACGCGGAATCTGCACCGAGATGGACCTTACTCTTGACTCCTAACTCGCGCAGAGACTGTACGCTACTTGGATCACGGCACACCACCAGATCGGCGGCATTGAACGCTTGGGCGGCGGTGCGCTTACCCAGCCAGGTTGTGAGCGGCCCGACTCCCTGCCCGAGAAGAATCACCTTCTTGCCGTGTTTTTTGGCAACCTTGATGAGCTGCGCGTAATACATCACGCTCATCACCGAGGTGGCGTCCTGAAAAATGGATCCGCCCGGAAAAACCAGTGCGTCGGCGGCCTGAATTGCCTTCTCCACCGACTTCATCTCCTTGCGAGCGACTGCGGGGATGTTGTAGGTCCGGTAGGTCTCTTCCGGAAAACCCGAAAGCGCCGAGTAGTCCATGTCGGGCCCGAACTTATCGACCACCCCAAGCATAACGGCATCGTCCCCAAGGTTTCCGCACCCTAGGTAGCCCGCAAGCAAAATCTTCGGCATCTGACTCTTAGCTGGGGTCCCCTTCCCCTGCCGTTCCCTGCCCCAGACGGCTTAACCGTGCAGGCAGATCAATGGCGCGACTGGAGAGTACCACCCATCCGGCGTAACCGATGACCACTCCAAAAACCATCCCCAAAACCACCCGAAGCAAGTTCACTGGGAAAGGTGTGTGAACGTGGCAGAAGGTGTTCACAACGTCTGTGGAAGCGATTCCGCCAAGCATGACGAGCAGAGAAACCCAGCCGGCTGCCTTGCCTAAAGCCGCCCCTTCATACTTCGCCTTCGCGTACCAGAAGAGACCCACGGTCAGGGCGGGGAACCCGATAAGGAAGCTCTTGGTCCGCGGTCGGACCGGCAAAAGGGTTTCGAGAAGGCCTCGGAACGCCAGTTCGCCTCCGCTGACGCTCGCAGGGCCATCGTTGCCAGATCGGGCAACCATGATTCCAAGGACCGCCAACACGCCGAGCGCCAGGAATGCCGATCCCCATGTAATGGCCGAGCCGAGAGCCGCCTTTACGTTGCCCACCTTGCGGAAGATGAGATAGCCAATCACAGGTACCGGGAGGAACACCGCGATCTTCACGCCCAAGAAAGCCTTCGCGCGAACGGTGTACGCCACATCGGTCAGCAAGCCGGAGATCGCCAATCCCGCCAGGAGAGCGGTCCCGAAAACAAGCAGCAACCCGAGCAGAGGATGAGGCTTCCAGCGATCGATGAGGACGTATCCAAGGACCGGCAGGGTGAGCGCCAGATAGAGGCAGAAGATCGAGTTGAGCGAACCACTGACCAGCGATCCGAAGGCTACGCCTGCGCTGCTCAGAAGGAAAAGAACGAGCAGCGGACCCTCTAGGATGCTCACGCCAAGGGCCACCAACAGCAGTAATGAGCCAAGAGAGATGAGCCCGTGTCCCAGTCTGCCGGGTCGGCTTTCGCCAAAGGCTTGCGCAGGCCCTACTTCCAACCCGTCCTTCTTCAGGTCGGTGGCGATGGCACCCGCGAACTCTCCAAAAGCCTGGAACGGCTGCTCGGCGGCAAGAGTCAACGGTCGGATCAGCAGAACGCGCATTTGGCGCTCGCTCGCCGCCTTCCGGTATCGCTCGACAGCTGCCTCAGGAGTCAACTTATCTAGTTCTGCGGCCTGAGCGGCGTGAAGTCGTAAGACTTTGTCTGGAATGGTGGCAAGAACCTCAGCATCGCCACCGATCTTTGTGAACTCGGGAGAGGCATACCGAATTCCGGAGTTCTCAAGACCGGCAAAGAGACCCGCCATTGCTTGTCGGCGACCAAGAACCTGCTCTCCCGACGGAAGGAGGATCGTGGCGCCGAGTTCTCCCGCCCATGCCAGGGTTTCTTTGACCGAGACAACCGTGGAGCCCGTGACATTGGAACAGCGGGCAATGATCTGCAGACCTTCCTTTTGAGCCACCGCACACTTGATGGGGTCGAGCCCAATGGGCGTGCCCCGAAGAGCCTCAACATCGACCGCCGGTAGGGCGATCGTGTTTCCACGCGGCGTCTGAGAAGTCGCGAAGGCAGGAAATCGAATATTGAGGCCCCGAATAACCCGTGGCATCACGCTGGCGTCGTTCACGCGCAAAGCGCTCATGGAAACCGCGGTTTGCTTGGGATCGATGGTTCCGCTAACAAATTCGCACTTACCCGCCTGAACCAAGTCACCGATGGTCTGCTCAGGGACGACCACTGCGTTGATCCCAAAACCTTTGATCGTCTTAAGGGCGTCTTCCAATAACAGCGCCTGAGTGGCTCCGAGCTCTTCGATCGTCTCCAATTCCGCGCTAAGGGTGACGGCTCGATTGCCTGCTTCCCTTTTCAGGCGAGGCTGCAGCCCCACGTACGCGCCGAGCACGAGCAGAAGGGCTCCGGCAATGAGAAGGGCCGCGAAGACTCGCGTCCCCTTGAGGATCGTTAACTCAGGCAGTTTCATAGATCGTCTAATTCCCCTTCCGGCAACCTCGCGAGCACATTCTTCGCTCCCCCCATGACGAGCACGGTCACCATGCCCGCCAGAAATCCGCCCACGTGGGCCCAATTGGCAACGCCCGCTTGGGGCACAAACACCTGCCACAGGAACCAAGCGGAAAGAAGGATCCAGGCACTCAGCTCAAATTCGGCAAAGGCCAAGAGCGGAATAACGATCTCGATCTTCTGCGTGGGGAATAAGAGCAGATAGGAGCCCAGCACTCCCCCAATGGCTCCAGAGGCCCCCAACGTAGGAACCGTAGAGAAAGGATCCACATAGATGTGCGCCAAGGCCGCCATGACGCCCCAGGCGAGATAGTAGAGGGTGAACCTCCATCCGCCCATGACCTGCTCGACGAGCGGTCCGAACACATATAAGAAGAGGAGATTTCCAAAGATATGCCCAATCGATCCGTGCATGAACATGGACGTGAGCAACGTCGTGAATGGAAACTTCTCGCCTCCCTTCATGGCAGAAACCACGTCTGCAGGGCGCATCATCAAGTCGGCGAACAGCAGGTTCGAGCCAAATGGGTTCCACCGGCGATCCCATAAGAATAGGATCAGATTCAGGCCGATGAGGGTCCAGGTGACGACTGGGACAAATTCCCGAGATTTCTCAGATTCCTTTGCCGCCACTACTCGGAAATATTACCAAGATCGCCGCTTCACCGCTCGCCGGGGAGAACGATGCCGCGCATGATCACCCGTTGAGCGGAGAGGAAGACGATAAGAGTCGGCAAAGCGGCCAAAGCAAGCGCCGCCATCACAACCGCTCGCGGAGCACTCATCTGAAGCTGGTACAGCCACACCATAAGGGTCCACATCTTCTGGTCTTGCACCACCAGGAAGGCATAGATGAACGCACTGTAGCTGCTCATAAACGCCAAGAGTGCAAGGTAACCGAGAACGGGCCGAGAGAGCGGAAACGCGATGCGCAACATCATGATCCACTCACGAGCTCCATCGAGCTGACCCGCCTCGAACAGCTCCTGCGGCAACGAATCGAAAAATCCTTTGAGGAGAAAGATCATGTACCCGCTCGCCGCGGCAGGCAAGATCAACGCCGCAAAGGTGTTGAGCAGACCGAGATCTTTGAGGAGCAAGAAGCTAGGAATCATCGCGACCTCCGCGGGGAACGCCATGGTCGCGAGCAAGAAGATCAGGATTTGACCGCTTAGCTTGATGGGATATCGGGAAAGCGCGTAGGCAGCCAGCGGGTTCACCAGAAGTTGCGTGAGGATTGCCAGCAAACAGAATGCAGCCGTGTTTTGGACTGCCCTTCCATTAATCAGGATGTAGTCCAACACGTAGCGATAGTTGCGTCCGGTGAACTCGCCTTTAATAGAAGAAGCGTTCTTCGCCACCAGGTCGCGCTCGAAAGCCTCCGCCGGAAGTTGAACATCCTTGACACTTGCCGAGACGCCTGTGAACTTTGCCCACTCCGTTTCGGCGTTTTGTGTTCGGTATCGCTCGGGTACTCGGTTCGCGTAGAACTTCGCAAGAAAGGCGGCCTGCTGAGCACCCATTTTGGGATCCAGCATTTTCAGATCGTCAAACGTCTTGGCGCTACCCGCAATCCATGCCGGGACACCTTCGAACCGGTTTCGATACTCCACGCGGACGAAGTCTTGATACATCCGCTGGATACGGACGGGAACACGGAACTCGGCGGGGAGGGTGGCTTTGAACTTTTGCCAGTCGCTCCAACGACGCCCAGGAACGGGCTTCCAAGTCTTGCGGTCCAGAGGCTCGGCGGGAGGCTGGACGGTTTGAAAGGCCAGATTCTCTTCCACGTAAGCTTTGTTCAATTCCTCAATGGACCCGAACTGGGTTCGCAGCCACTCCTGATAGCGCACATTCAATCGACCCGTGACCTGGTTAGGGGCGTTGCGGAATCCCGCCACCCATAGATCGACCGGAAGCTGCTCGAGGAACTGCTTGTAAGAATCCACCTCCGGCGCATCCGCGGTGGCGGCTTCTTGCGATTCGGCTCGCGTAGAGGCGGCAAGCGAGGCATCGCCCGCGTACTTGTCGTCGATGTACTTCGTGTAAAGCTCTTCCGTGTCGCTCCAGAACTTGGGCAGAAGTCGGTTGTCGTTCTGGTCGGTAGCACCCTTAAAGCCGGTGCTGACCATGAGGGCAAAGGGATACAGAGTGGTGACTGCACCCAGCGAAAGAATCAGATAGAGGATTCCAATCGCTAGACGAGCGCGGGGACGTTTTCGACCAACTTTTCCAACCAGACTCATCCTGAAATCCTTGCTCGTACAGTGTAACCGAACTCAAACGAGCGTGCGGAGATTCTGTTTCAGGTTCAAATCCCTGGCAAAACCACTTGCCGGTAAAAATATTTGAATCCAGGTAATTTTACTAGGTAAACCTGGTAATTGAGCGTGGAAAGAACCTGGTGAACCTGACAGGTAGGCCACAAAAGAGTGGGAAAGGATTCCCGCGAGGTCCTACAGCGGTTCATGGAGGAACGCATGTCTTTTCGAGTAAACACCAACGTCGCAGCAATGGGAACGCTGCGAAACGTCCAAAACACGTCCGTCAGCTTTAACCAGTCGATCAACCGACTTTCGACCGGTCTCCGCATCAACAGCGCAGCCGAAGATCCGGCAGGCCTGATCGCTTCGGAAGGATTCCGAGCACAGATCACCGGTTTGGATGCAGCTTTGCGCAACAACCAAGACGCGGTGAACTTCGCAAAGACCGCTGAAGGCGCACTCTCTGAAGTCAACCGACTTCTGAACGACGCCCGAGCACTGGCCGTAGCCTCTGCAAACACGGGTACGGTGAGCTCCTCGCAGCTCGCTGCCAACCAATCCCAGCTCACTTCTATCGTCGAGTCGATTACGCGAATCTCGCAAAACACGACTTTCGGCACGAAGAAGCTTCTTGACGGAACCGCGGGTATCAACTCGCAAATCACCAACGCCACCCGAATCGCGAGCATCTCGCTGGGTAGCAACATCGGCTCGGCAACCTTGTCTGCCAACGCCACCATCACCCTCTCGTCCGTTACCGCAGGTACCAAGGCTCTGTATACGTCCGCTACTCTTACGGGTGGAAACGTTCTGGCTGCAGGTAGCTTCTCGCT
>CAYYJX010000074.1:0-15193 GCA_964471545.1 uncultured Fimbriimonas sp.
GTTCAGTCCAGCAAGAACGTCGTTTCCATTCCTTCCGAATACCTTGGGAAGGATAAGGGCGAGACGTTCGTAAATCTCGCTCCGACAGATCCGAAAGGGAAGCCGACGCGTGTGAAGGTTCAAGTCGGTGTGACAAGCCCCTCACGAGTCGAGATTAAGTCGGGTCTCAAGCCTGGCGACAAGATCGTGATGCCGGACTTTGACGGTCCTGCCCGAAAAGGCATGATGCAGTTTGGCGGAGACGGGAGCTAACTAGTGGCAACGCTCTGGCAAAGTTTTCTCATTGCCATTGGCATGCTCAGGATGCACAAGCTACGTGCATTCCTGACCATGCTGGGCGTGATCATCGGAGTTATGTCGGTGACGATCATCGTCATGCTCTCAAACGGCTTCCAGACGTACATGACGCAGCAGTTCCGCAAGGTTGGCGCGAACACGATCACCATCATCTTCGATCCAGGCTTCCGACGTCGTGGGCAAAGTCTTGGTTCGATCGACGGACTAACCATGGCCGACGTGAAGATGCTTCGGGATCGGGTAAGTGCGGTCGAAACCGTCGCGCCGATGGTACAAGCGCCTTCTACGAAGGTCGTATCGGGCGACAAGACTCTCGACAACCCCAGAATTTTCGGAGGGGACTACTACACGCAGGTCCTGAACAACACCGAAGTTTCGGAAGGTCGTCTGCTTGAAAAAAGCGACTTGGAGCGAATGGCAAACGTTTGCCTAATCGGTCCGGACGTAAAGGCGCAGCTCTTTGGAACGCAGAGTGCCATCGGGAAGACAGTTGTTCTAGGTGGCATTACGCTTGAAGTCGTTGGTGTGACGAAGCCTGTAACCGTCTTTGGAACATCTAACGGCAAAGACCTTCTGCTCCCCATTACCACCGTTCAAAAGAAATGGCAGGGTGGAAACAAGGTGACGTACATTCAGTGCATCGCCAAACAGGGAGCAGACGTCAACGCAGTGATGGACTCGATCTGGCGAGTTCTGATGCAGCGAAGCGGGAACAAGCCCATCTACCGAGTGGACTCTTCCGAGTCGATTCTAGGGGTGTTCAATAACATCCTCAACGTCGCAGGCATTGCTCTTGCCGGCATTGCCGCCCTCAGTCTTCTTGTCGGCGGTATCGGCATCATGAACATCATGCTCGTTTCGGTGACGGAGCGGACGCGAGAGATTGGACTTAGGAAGAGCGTTGGTGCGAAGCGTGCCGTCGTCCTTCAGCAATTCCTCATTGAGGCAGGCACTCTTTCTCTTGTGGGTGGATTGATCGGAATGGGCCTTGCTTACGGACTTGGGTCGGTCGTCACGGTAATTACTGCCATGCAGAAATGGCCTGGAGAAGGTGGCCTCCCAACTCCGTTTCCCCTCAGTGCGGCAATTGGTGCAGGTGCGTTTAGTGCGTTCATCGGAATGGTCTTCGGGTTCTATCCGGCCATGAGCGCTGCAAAACTGGATCCTATTGTTGCGCTAAGGCACGAGTAACGGCTCGGGTGCCGCGGGTGAAATCACCTGCGGTACCCTCTTGTCTATGGCTGGCGCAGCGGGGACCGAGGTTTTAGGTGCGGTCTTCATTGCATTTGCCGCCGCGCAGGTCGGTAAAGAGATCGCTCAACGCTGCAAACTCCCGGGCGTCGTCGGCGAAATTGGTGCGGGCTGCGCCGTCGGACCCTTTGCACTCAACTGGATCGGCAAAGGTCAGGTGAGTTCTCTAGAATTGTTTGCCGAACTTGGCGCCGTGTTTCTCCTCTTCGCCGTTGGACTGGAAACTCGCCTGGCAGACATGCGCAGAATTGGGAAGATTGCCTTTCTGGTTGGAAGTCTAGGCGTGGTTGTCCCGTTTCTTCTTGCGGCGGGTTTTGGTGCCGCGCAGAACTATCCGTTGGCTAAGACTCTCTTTTTCGCCTCAGCGTTTGTGGCAACAAGTGCGGGCATCACCGCTGCCGTCTTGCAGGAGAAAGGTCTCTTATCCAAGCGTGAAAGCCAAGTCATCCTTGGTGCGGCCGTGATCGACGATATTCTTGCGATGCTCCTTCTCGGTGTCGTTTCCTCGATCTCTAAAGGAAAAGTGGATGTCGCCGAGCTAGCATTGGTGGTCGCCCAGGCCGTTGGCTTCATCGTTCTCATTGGGTACATCGGCACCCGAATGATCAAGCGGGCTCCGACGCTACTGGATAAGCCGATCAATCCGAAATCGCCTCTCGCACTTTCCATAGCCCTGTGTATCGGATTAGCGTTCTTGGCGGCGAAGATCGGACTCGCGGCGATTATCGGGGCGTTCCTAGCCGGCATGATCATCGCGGAAACCGATCACCGTCATGCCCTCGCCGAGGAAGTGAAGTCCATTTCAGAGTTGCTTGTCCCGTTCTTCTTCATTTACACGGGCGTTCAGGTCAACTTTGGAATTCTTTCGAGTCTCGACACGGTGTCATTCATTCTGATCGTGACCGTTCTGGCGACCATTGGAAAGTGGGTCGGTGGATATCTCGGTGCCCGCAAATTGGGTCACGAGAGCGCAAACGTCATCGGCTTCGGAATGGTCCCTAGGGGCGAAGTCGGAATCATCATCGCTTCGTTGGGTTTTAAAGCGCAGATTTTCGATGAGAAGCTGTACGGGATCGTGATCGCTATGTCGCTGATCACTGCGATTATCGCTCCACCGCTCATGAGTCGAGGCTTTGCCCGTATCAAGGAAGCTAAAGAGGAAGAGCGAAGCGGAAATGCACCTGTCTCACCCTAGAAGTAGAAAAGAGGGGAAGGTGGTAGCGGCGAATGGACTCGAACCATCGACCTAACGGGTATGAACCGTTTGCTCTAACCAACTGAGCTACGCCGCCGAGCGACCAAGAGAATACCTTATCCTTTCCGTCGTGCAATCCCTTGCCTGCGAGAACTTTGGGCCGGATTTATCGTTCAGCCTGGGGTAGTCAATGATGGTGGGGAAGGTTCAAACTCTTGTGAAGGTGCGGAAGGTTCTCATTGCTGCCGTTGCGATCGTTGTTCTCTCGGGACTCATGGGGGTTCAGGGCAATGATCCGGTCCTCGCGCGACTCTCCGACTTGGTTGCAAAGCGGGATATCAAGACGCTCAACTCTTTGGTCTTGAACGATCCGGAGACCTTTAATGTCCTGAATGGTGGGCCCTACGGCGGTGGCGAAAAGGGTTGGACCGTTCTTGAGGGCACCACTCCAGTCACGAAGCGGCGTTTCTTTGTCGTCTCCACGCCGTTGACCAGCCAAGACATCGGCGAAATCCTTCTCATGGAAGAGCCGGGAGGCAAGCTCACTCACATCGATGAGTCCTTCGATTTTGGTGCACAGCTTCAGCACCATAAGCTTAAGGTTGGGTTCAACATCGGTCTCAAACAAGCCATCTTTTCAGACACGATTCGAGTTAAAAGTGAGGCGGCAGGTGAGTTCGTCTTCCGAATGTCGCCGTGTTACAAGGTGAGGAATGTCGAGATCAATGGAATCCCCGCGCCGTTTGCACAGGCGGGCGGAGTGGTTGTCCTCCCTTCTACTCAAGAGCCCGAATTCGACCTGAAGGTGGACTACGCGGGCATTGTTGACCTGCCCAATTATGCGGGGAGCATCACCAAAGAGAATGTTCAGCTGACAAACGACTACTGGTATCCGATGATCGCTCGGAAGCCTGCAACGGTTGAGCTTGAAGTAACGGCTCCTGCCGACTTTACGGTCGTTACGATGGGTGACAAGGTGGCAGAAACTCGCCAAGGGGAGAACAAGGTTTGGAAGTATAAGCTCGATCAACCCGTCACCTACTGGAGTCTCACTGCCGCAAAACTCAAGGAATCTTTCCAAACCCTGAATGGCGTCAGGCTCGGAATGTGGAGCCCGCGTGTTTCCCTCGCTAAAATGAAGGACCAGGCGGAGTTTTACGCTCCGATCATTGCCCTCTATTCGAGAGCTTTCGGCAAGTATCCGTTCGCGCAGTACGGGGCCCTCGATAGCCCAACCTACGGCGGCGGTGCTCTTGAGGCCTACACGTTTGCGACCTACGGAGGCGGATTACCCACCGAGGATCCTCATGAGCCTTCGCATACCTGGTGGGGCGGTCTTATCAACAACACGTACTTGGGTTCGTTCTGGAACGAGTCGTTTGCCGTCTACTCCGAGGGCTTTTACTACCAAAACGCCGCGATCCGTGGCGAGCCCGCGCCCGATCGTAAAGACGCGTTCGTGGTGGTGAACTACCCCGGACCTTCCGATGCCGGAAACGCTCCTGCGCTGGCCGGAGCGGCAAAGGGACCCGTTGCTGCCGACATGGGATACGGAAAGGGCGCCCGTGTTCTGGCAATGCTGGATCAACTGGTTGGCACCAAAAACCTTACCGACTGCATGAAAGAATGGGTGCGCACCCACCCGGTTGGCCAAGCAGGGGATTGGGAAGACTTCGTGAAGATCCTTCTCCGGCGATTGCCAAGCTACGACTTAGAAGAATTCGTCAACCAATGGCTTCTCGAACCCGGAGTGGTCGAGCTTGAACTCCGAAGTGTCACTTGGCAGAAGGGCATTCTCAGTGGTCAAATCCTTTTTAAGGGAGCGAAGAAGCGCGTCCCAGTCGAAATCGCCGTTGAAGGAACAGATAAGGTCGTACGGTTCACCACGATCGATTCGGCACGACTGTCTAGCGGAGGCGCATTCCAACTCCCGCTGGTCAAACGACCTAGCCGAATCGCACTGGATCCGCGACATCGAACGCTACGAAAGGGGACTCCGCCAAGATATCCGTCCTTTGTGGAACTTGGCAGGTCGCTCAAAACCGTTCGACTCGATACCAATGATCGATTCGGGCTTGGGACCGCCAAAGTAGCCGCTGCCGCTCCGGCAGATTCAAGCGGGTCTCTTCTCGTGGGCGATCCTCGAAAGGTCCCTGCGTTGGATTCACTGCTGAAGTCAGCCGGGATCACCCGCTCGGGTGACAACCTCACTTATCAAGGTAGGACGGTTTCGTTGAACGCCGGCGGTGCTTGTGGAGTCATCACCCTTCCCAGTGGTAAGAATGTGGGATTCGCATGCGGCAATGTCCGTTATGTTCCTAACATTGGGCGGGCTCGTCTGGCACTCGTTGACGAACTCGGCCGGTACATCACCGGAAAGACCGATCTTCCTTTGAATACGGCCTGGCAGGACGTCTACGCTCAGTAGGTTCGATTCCAGGCCTTACGAATCCTCCGAAGGAACCGACCAAGGCACTCGAGACCGCGATTCATATCCGCCGGGGTGCGCGGTGATTGACCAATCACCCTGGTGACGGTCCATCCAAGGTCGTACATCGCCTCGGTGCCGAGAGTCTAGGAGCGCTTCCAGATCAAGTTCGGCAATGGCTACCCCTTCCTCGTTCACACGCGTCTCGGCTAGGATCGCCGGCACCGGAAATGGTTCGGTGCTAGGCGCGATTACTGCAGAGGAACCATAGTTTTCTGGAATCGGCTCTCGGCCCAAATCTCCAACCAGCGAGGAGTGAACGACAAACGTTTGGTTCTCTACGCTTCTTGCGAGACATGACCATCGAACGCGCTGATATCCCCTTTGGGTTTCGGTCCAAGCGGGCACACAATGAACCAGCATCCCAGCTTCGGCCAGGGCGCGTCCGGCTTCAGGGAACTCAGTGTCGTAGCAGATGGTGACCCCTAGTCCACCGGGAAGGGACGCAAGGCCATGCCCTCTCTCCAAATCCCACGGATCAATCTCGTATCGGGTGAGATTGTTCTTTTCTTGGTATCGAAGGGAGCCATCCGGAAAAGCGATCGGGGAAACATTTCGAATCCGGCCGTCGACCTCTTTGAAATGCGATCCACCGACGATAACCAAACCGCTGTTTTCGGCAATTCTCTGTAGCCAAGTTTCAAGGGCCTCGGCGTACTGAATGAGATATCGTGGGGCCTTTTCCGGGGCAAGGTCCTTCACCAAGTGAAGGAGTTCGACGGAGAAAAACTCCGGTAGAACCACAAGCGATGCGCCTTTGGAATGGGCTTCGGTGATGAGGTCGAGCGTATGGCTCCAAAATTGCCCGTCCGATCGAATCGCCCGAATCTTAAAGTTGACGGCAGCAGCCTTGAACGTCACGGTTTCCACTCCAGCATTGCCGCCGCGTTACCGGACTCTGCGTCATCCATGTAGTTTTCAATGGTCTCCACGTAAGAGAGGCCCATCTTCAGCAATGGCGTGAGCGTCGGATCGATAAGTGCCCCGGCGACGACACTTGATACGTACGCATCCGGCGATGCATTTCCACCCTGACGCGCGTATCCTGGAATTCGACAAGCGGTGCCGTACCTTGTTAGTCCCGATTCATCGGATATCAGGCTAAACCGAGCCGCGTAGAGGGCTCTGGCAACTCCCCTCCGACGAAAGGATGGATGGACGCTGATATCGAGCCCGTATAGAGTGGTGCCCATCGAATCGAAAGTTTCGAGAAAAGGGCCCCCGACCGTTGTATCCCAGTCTTTGTGGTCCAACCAGTTCGCCTCGGAGATGCGCGTGTTGGAACAGGTCCCCATCACCGTTCCATCATCGGCAAGGGCCGCAAATTGGCCGGCAGGAAAGAGCTCAAGGTGTCGTTCCAGATGGCCCGCCTTCCAGAGAAGTTCTTCATCGAAGGGGGGCGGGAAGGCTAGCCGTTGGAGCTCAACGGCGGCTGGAATATGACTTTGTTCGAGTTGTACGACCGTTACCGTCAAATCTCGACCCCGAGTAGCTCCAAGATCCGTTCTAGGTCCTCGTCTCCGTAGAACTCAACCACCATGCGACCGCCTTTTTCCGTCCGTTCAATCTTGGTTGGAGAACTGAAACGTTCGGAGATAGCCGATTCGAGTTGAAGGGTGTAGACGTCTTTCGGCTCAGTCCGCCGCACGTCCTTCTTTGGCTTGGTCGCTTCACTGCCACCCGCTTTGATTGCCTCGACCAGTTGCTCCGTTTGGCGGACGCTCAACCCCTTGGCGATCACCGTCGCAAGAGCAGCGAGCAGCTTGGGCTCTGAACTTACGCCGAGGAGGGCACGAGCATGGCCTTCGGAGATCTGACCCAGTCGCAGCGCAGAAAGCGCTTCTTCAGGAAGTTTAAGGAGACGAAGAGTGTTGGAAATGCTCGTTCGAGTCTTGCCAACTCGTAGACCGATCTCTTCTTGGGTGAGGCCAAATTCGTCGGCGAGTCGCTTATACGCGACAGCGGCATCGAGTGCCGAAATGTCCGCTCGTTGAACGTTTTCTATGAGCGCAAGTTCAAGAGATTCTTGGCCTGCCGCCGAACGGATGATCACTGGGACCTTCTCAAGTCCCGCAAGTTGCGAGGCTCGCCATCGCCGCTCGCCTGCAATGAGCTCGTATTTGCCCTCGCTGAGGGGACGAACGAGAATGGGTTGAAGAACACCGTGGATGCGAATCGAGTCCGCGAGTTCTTCAAGGGCGTCTTGGTCGAACTCCGTTCGCGGCTGCCGCTGATTGGGAACGATCGCCAACACCGGAAGTTCATTGGGGCTGGAGTCGAATTGCTCTCCGAGCAACTGGGTCAAACCTTTACCAAGGGCGCGTCTCACTTCTTCAATATCTCCTTCACAAAATCTCTATAAGCCGACGCTCCCCGTGAAGAAGGGAAGCAGTGCACGGCTGCTACACCAAAGCTGGGTGCCTCGCTGAGACGTACGTTCCTGGGAATGGTCGTCTGAGCGACCTTCTCTCCAAAGAATGCCTCCACTTCCGAACGGACTTGCTGGGTCGATCGGTTCCGGGCGTCGTACATCGTAAGGAGCACTTTTGCAATTTGCAAGCTAGGGTTGAGGCGTCTACGAACGATCTCTACCGTCTTCATCAACTGGCTGAGTCCTTCCAGAGCATAGAATTCGCACTGCATCGGAACAAGAACCCCATCGCTGGCTGCGAGGATGTTGATGGTGATAAGGCCCAAGCTAGGGGGCGCATCGAAAATGATCCAGTCGTAGTTCGCTCGGACCGGCTCAATGGCATCTCGCAAAATCAGCTCTTTTCCGACAGCATTGAGCAGTACGGGTTCTGCGCCGGCAAGATCCAACGTGGCTGGAACAAGGTGCAGGTGGTCCGAGAGTCGCTGAATCGAGTTCTCAAGTGCCGAATGGTTGTCGGGATTGTCGACCAGGGTCTCGATCACATCGTAAAGCGTGACTTCCAGACCGTTCTTGTCGATTCCAAGTCCTGTCGTGGCGTTTCCTTGGGGATCGCAGTCAATAAGCAGGACGCGCAGGCCCTGTTCTGCTAAGCCCGCTGCGAGATTGACGGCCGTTGTCGTTTTTCCAACGCCGCCCTTTTGATTGACAATGCTCCAAACGGGCACGGGGAGATTATGAAGCATTAGGGCGCTCGGGTGAACGCAAAAGGACCCCACCTTGGCAAAGGCGAGGTCCACTAGGAGTTTAAGTTGCGTTCTTTACTGCTGGAGCAGTTTTAGAACCTGTTGCGGTTGGCTGTTTGCTTGAGCGAGAATCGAAATGCCGCTTTGTTGCAGAATTTGGAATCTCGTGTACTTGGACATCTCTTCGGCGACGTCAGCATCCCGAATGGTGCTTTCGGCAGCGGTGAGGTTCTCGCGAGCGACGTTTAGGGTTCGCACGGTGGATTCCAAGAAGTTCTTTTGGAAGCTTCCTAGTTCACCCCGCATTTGGCTGAGCTGAGTGATCGCGGAGTCGATGACCTGCATTGCGTTCAGCGCACCTTGCTGGGTCGTCACGTCTACGGTTGCCAGGCTCTGACCCGTAATCACACCCGTTCCCAGGTTGGTCGATCGAATATTGGGCATGCCGAACGACACCGATTGATCCTGGTTCGGACCGATTTGGAATCGAAGATTGCCTGCGGTGAGCGATCCAATCGAAGATCCACCCGTGAGAGCGGCGCTACCGTTTCCAGCCGGGGTGAGAACAATGGCGTTTCCGCTTGAGTCGGTCAGTCGGAGACCCGAGGTTTTCGCTCCTTGACCGCCCGTGAACTGTACGGACTGGACACCGGATGCCGTTGTTACTTGTACGGTCGCCACAGCGTCGGTGCCCGCAACTGTAGGAGCGGGGCTCGGGGTCGAGTGCAGCACGCCAGATGGGTCGAAGAAGTTGATGGGGAAGTCTGCTCCGTGCGTCGTCGAGGTGAGACGCAGGGCGACGTTCGCGCCACTAGCGTAAGTCGAAACCGTTACGCCGGTGTTGCTTGCTTGCGCGTTGATTCGGTCGATTAGGTTCTGAACCGTGTCCGTCGTACCGTTCGTGGAGAACGTGTAACCGTTCACAACAATGGTGCCTGCAGCCGGAACTGCCGCCGTGCTGGCAAAGGCGACACTGGTATCCAGTCGCGTTTGGGTGGCCGTCGTGGTTTGGGTAACCGTGATCGGGCCATTGGCAACGCTCACACCGTTAAACGTGGAGCCAAAGTAGGCGCCTGCGATTCCCGTCGTGTTGGTGATGTTGGCCATCGTTCCAGCCGTACCATCGAGGAGTCGCTTGTTCGACCACTGCGTACTAGTTGCAATTCGGTCGATAGATTGAATGACCGATCGAATTTCAGACTGGTTTGCCTGAAGTTGAGCGTTATCGACTACCGCCGTGTTTGCCGCGTATACGGTGATTCCGCGAAGTCCTCGCAAAAGGCGCTGAACTTCATCGAGTGCTCCCTCAGCGGTCTTTGCCATGTTAACCGCGTCCTGGCTGTTTCGCGATGCTTGCTCGATCCCATTGATCGTCGCGCGCATGCCTTCAGAAATAATGAGGCCCGCCGGATCATCTGCAGCAGTAACAATTCTAAGACCGGTGCTGAGACGGTTGATCGAACCTGCAACCTCAACGTTTGTGTTGCTGAGATTGCGCAGAGCGGTCATGCCCGGCACGTTGGTATTGATTCTTAAACTCACAGTCTTGCCAACTCCTAGTAAAACCGCCTGAAAAAACGGTTCTCATGGGAATTCATCGGCGAAACATGGAATCTCCTTAGGTTGCCTAACAGGAAACTTCAGCTTTTCTAGTGAGAATTGTTCTCAGAACGGCTTAGTTCTTCCTTTGCCTGGTTCCAAAAGTGATCCCACTCCTCGGGTGATAGAGTCGTTAGACTTGTCCCGGCGAGCCGTTCCATGATCTGAAACCGCTCGGTGAATCGGTGCAGCATTCTGCGCAGGGCTTGCTCCGGATCAACCTTGTGCCAGCGGGCAATATTCACGACCGTAAACAGTAAATCTCCAACTTCAGCCTCCCGTTCGGGAACGGTTGTTGCTTGGCGAAGTTCGATCAGTTCCTCGTCGAGCTTGGCGTACACCCCGTCGATATCCGGCCATTCGAAGCCGGACCGAGCCGCTCGCTCGCTGATCGCAAGGGCACGGGCCAGCGCGGGCATGGCTGCAGGAATCCCCGAAAGAATCGAAGTGGAAGTTTCCGCGGACTGAGACTGCTTCTCCTTCTTCTTGATCGCGTCCCAGTTTCGGAGCACCTCGTCTGAGTCGGCGACTGCAACATCTCCAAAAACGTGCGGGTGGCGCCGAATGAGCTTGGTGTATATCTCCCGCGCGATATCGCCGGTAGAGAACGTTCCCGCTCGGGAAGCGATCTCACCGTGAAGGATGGGCTGCATCAAAACGTCCCCAAGTTCCTCGGCGATCGAATCTGAGTGAGTTTCGATGGCTTGGGCAGCCTCAAAGGTCTCTTCGATCAGATGCTTGACCAGCGTTTGGTGCGTTTGTTTCTTGTCCCAAGGGCAACCGTGAGGACCAAGGAGAAGGGAAAGAGTTGTCTGGAGGACTCGAAGAGGTTCGTTGTCTGGAACGAAGACGATGTCGCCGGGCTTCACCGCGTCGGGTTCGAACGGCTGGACTGAAAGGCCAAGCGCCTGAAGGGATTGGAACGAGCAATCGCGAGGATTTGCGTGAAAGAAGCTTCGTTCAACCCCGGTATCGACGCCAACACTTCCCAGCCACTGCTGTGTGGGCGATGGTCCAACCTCTACAATGCGCACAAGGGTGGTTTACCCACCCTTGCCGGCGAACTTGACGAGATCGCTGTACAACTGGGCAAATTCAGGTCGCTTGATATCGACCACTGCCTTCTGGCGCGCCTCTGAGACCATCTTCGGCAGGTTGTTCTTGATCCGACCCTTGAAGAGCATCAGTTCAATCTTTAGATCTGCACGAAGTTCCGGAGTCAGCGTCTTCTTCGATTCGGGTTTCAGGTCTTCGACGAGAATCTTTCCTTGGTATTTATCGAAGGGGAACCAGTCTGTGACTTGGCCCTTCGTCTTGCCTTGGACGACCTTTCGGAGTCCTTCGGGAAGGAGTTGTAACGGGAAAGTCCCAAATGCTCCGCCTCGAGATTTCGATTCGTCGATGGAGAGGCTCTCTGCGACTTTGGCAAACGTCGTCCCCTTCTTCAACTGATCATCGACGGCCAGTTTGTCGATCGCTGATTCCACAACGATGATCCTAAGGGTGTACATCGCAGGCGTTGCAAGAACAGCCGGATCGTCTTTCACGTACTGATCGATCTCAGCATCGGTGACGGTCACGCCGAGGGTCTGAAGCTTGAACTGCGTGAGCTCGTAACGGATCTTTCCTCTGAGCTCTTCTTCGGTGCGACCCGTCGCTTTCCACTTCTCCAGTAGGTCTGGCTGCCGCTTTAGCCGCTTCGCCGTCTCATTCGCGATTTCAACGTCAGTTGGCGCCGCTCCTTTTTCGGTCGCAAGTTGAAGCACGATCGACTCCGTTAGCATTGCGTCCAGCGTGAGGAAACCTGGAGGCATATCGATGTTCTGGCCCGTCTTTCGAACGCCCTCCAACATTTCCATGCGGCGGTAGTAGTCGCCGTATTTGATCTCTTTGCCGTTCACGACCGCGATGGTCGCGTTCAGATCGATCTGGGCATGAGCCACCGAAAGGGTGCCCATTGCCGATAGGGCAATCAAACCAAAAAGCCCGAGCCGTCTCGTCATACGGTAGGTAAGACGAACGGCCCGGGCTTTAGATTCCCAAGTTTCACTCTAGGGAGAGTCGGAGGTCCTAGGAGAGTGCCTTTTCGAGCTCTGGAAGAACGTCGTAGAGGTCTCCAACGATTCCGAGATCAGCCTGGTCGAAGATGGGAGCATCACCGTCCTTGTTGATTGCAACGATGAGCTTGGAGTCCTTTATTCCGGCCATGTGCTGAGTAGATCCGCTGATGCCGGCTGCAATGTACAGATCCGGAGCAACGACCTTGCCCGTTTGGCCGACCTGAAGATCGTTCGGGGCAATCCCAGAGTCTACGGCCGCGCGGGTTGCGCCAACGGCCGCACCGAACTTGTCCGCAAATCCGCCGATGACCTGCTCGAAGGTCGTCGCGTCTTTCAACGGTCGACCGCCGGACACAACGAATTTCGCTTGCGACAGATCCGGTCGTCCCCCTTGACGAGCCGAGGTTGAAACCCTTTTCACTCGTCCAGAGTCAGCGATGGCGATACTCTCGACAGCCCCGTTCGGACCCGCTACAACCTTTTCAAACCCTGAAGGTCGGAAAGTCATTACAACGGGCGTTGTCTCTGCCTTGACCCGGGCAAGGACAGATCCCGCGACCATCGGTCTCTCAAATTCGGATTCTGAGAACACCTTGACAACGTCGGTGATCATGGCAGCGCCGTTAATCCCTGCGACCCGAGCCATGAGGTCCTTGGCCCTCATTGACGAGACCGAGGCGACATGGCTATAGCGCGAAGCGACTTCAGCAACGGAGCGACCGATGTTATCTGCTGGGGGAACTTCGGACAGCCCAGCGGTTAGCACTTTGGATGCGCCTGCATCTAAAGCGTCTCCCGTAAGCAGCAGCACGTCGTAAGCTCCAAGGGTAGAGCCAAAACCTGCGACCTGTGCAAGTTCAGAGGGATCAAAGCAGACAATGAGTAGCGACATTAGAGAACACCCCGCTCTTTGATGGCTTGCGCGAGTTCTGCCACTGAGCCAACCTTACGACCTGGCGGTCGGGCCGGGGCCGGAGCAAACGAGAGAACCGAAGACTTTACTTGCGGAACGCCCGCCAGAGGCCGCTTCTCAAGTGGCTTGCTTCGAGCCTTGATGATGCCGGGAAGAGCGATATAACGTGGTTCGTTGAGACGAAGGTCCGTTGTGACAAGGCAAGGATAGGGAAGTTCTAATGTTTCTTCGCCCGTGTCTGTTTCGCGAACAACGGTCGCCCTATCTGCTGCAAAGTCGGTTTTCGCCGCGAAGGTTGCTTGAGGCCAATCGAGAATGGCGGCAAGCATTTGCCCAGCTTGGTTGTTGTCATCGTCCGTGGCTTGCTTGCCCATAAGAACGACGTGCGGCGCCTCGGTGGAGACAAATTCGCTGAGGACTTGGGCGACGGCTGGACTGTCTAGAGAAGCATCCGTTTCCAGCAGCACCGCGCGATCCGCGCCGATGGCGAGCGCTTTTCGCAACTGCTCTTCGCACTCCGCCTTGCCTACCGAAACCACCACTACCTCGGTGAATCGTCCGGCTTCTTTTTGACGCACCGCTTCTTCAACGGCAATCTCGTCAAACGGATTGATTTCAAACTTAGCCCCACCTGCATCAAGTCCTGAACCATCCGCGGTTGGCTTGACTTTGGCGTAGGGATCCACGACGCGCTTGATTGGGACGATTGCTTTCATGGTCACTTCGTTGTGGGCACCAGTTTACCGAGGGGAGGCTGTTTCTCCCCTCAGGCAACTTGCTTGGGATTCCTTCTACGCTCCGATACCGCCGGTTTTCTGCGACTGTTCGGCAGAGTTCAGGAAACTAGTTTCGAAGAGGCTTTCCGAACTCCAACATGTGCTTCACTCGCTGAACGGTGGGCAAGTTGGTCACGAGTTCCAAAAATCGAGCGCGCTCTTGGTGGACGGCAACCTCGTATGAATCAACCTTGGTGTAGATAGCTTTGAGCTGATCTCCGATGGTTTCGTCGTACTTGGTGAGTTCACCCTTGGCGATCAATTCCTGTTGAGCGCGATCTATCATGCCCGTAACAGGACCCACAACGGCCTTCCACTCCGGTCGTTGGAAGGGTTCGACGGTCAACGCGACCTGTTTTGCCGTCCACAGAAGTGTGTCTGGATGGTAACAAGTCAAATCGCTCTCTCGAAGGTAGCCAAAGTGACGGGCGTGATCAGCACTTGTTGAAACCACACCCGTCGTTAGGGACATCACGCTTTCTACCAAGGCTTGAGCGGAGTGTTGGTTGCGAAGTCGACTCAAGACAACTCCACGACCACCGGGAATCAACCCGACTTTTGCTTCTGGCAACCCGATCGTGCTCTCGGCAAGAGCCACCATTCGCGGGCAACTCATCGCAACTTCGAGCCCTCCTCCTAAACAGTAGCCCCGAACAGCGCTAACTACCCGCTTGGTTTCAAGGAGTTCACCGAGGCTCTGGAGCGCGATGAGTGCTTCGTCGATCCCGGCCGAATCGCCCTCGTCCATTCGCCCAACTAGGAACTTCAGATCGAAGCCTACGCTGAATTGGGGCGACTCGGAGGTTAGAACAAATCGGTCGTCTCTGTCGCGAAGATATCCGGTGAGTTCGGTGATCAACGCGGGGGTGAATACGCCGAGCTTGGTTGTCGTGCCAATTGCCAAGATCCCGTCGCCAAGATCACGAACATTGAAGTTCTCAGCCTTTTCAACGATGGGGAAGTCCTGAAGTGTTTGGTACTCGGGCCGGGTGGGAATGGCGCTATAACTCCCAGATGCCTGGTCGAGCTGCTGCCCGTCTCGGTAGAAATCTTTGTATGAATCTGGGCAAAGCCAAGTGCCCGAGTAGTCTCGGCACACAACCCGCTCTTCTCCGATCATGTCGGCTAGCTCAAACGGGCCCGCTTCCCATCCGAATCCCCACTTCATGATGTTGTCGAAATCGGAGATCGAATGAGAAACTTCTTGCTGGAGTTCGATCGCGTACTGAACGCTGGGTATCAGGTAGTGACGTAGAAAATCTCCCACCTTGTCCTTCGATTCGATTGCACGAGCGATTCGATCTCTCAAAGGTAGCTTTTTCAGCTCATCGAGGAGCGGAAGTTCGGTTTCGACGCGTTGTCGGTAGGCATGAGTGCGTAGGTCAAAAGCTAGGATTTCTTTCCCGTCCTTCCGATAGAATCCCTTAGTCACCTTCTGCCCGATAGCACCTTGGGCGATGAGGTGCTTCACCGACTTCACCGTTTCGAAGACTTGAA
>CAYYJX010000075.1:0-15114 GCA_964471545.1 uncultured Fimbriimonas sp.
GACATCGTGGGAAATGGTCAATTCTCGCGACTTCTGCGCAAAGCCCCAAACAACTCTTCCGGGAGAATTGGGTCTGGGTAACCAACCAGGTTGACCGTTCCAAGTTATTCGACCCTCGACGATCGCTCGATAAGCCCTGAGCCGCACCGAGGGTTGAATCGCCGAGCGCGCGATGTTGAACAGTTCGGAATCAATTGCATCGATCCGCCCGACTTGGGTGAGCAATAAGGCCATCGGTCCCACCGGGGACTCAACAACCTTCCTCTTTAGAGAGTCAAAGACCTGATGTAAGGAGATGCCCTCGAGCACAACCGACTCTTCGGCAGAAGACACTCGGCTCCATGTGTGCCACCTCATCAACAGTGGAACCAGTGCTTCGCTAACGACGGCCGGGTCACATTGAGGCAAGAGTTGGTGCAACTGCGTAACCGCCGCCGACTGAACTTGCGGGACGTGGTCGTTGAGACGCCTGAAGAGAAGAGACAAAACCAGGGGATTGAGCTGAGAACTCTGGAATTCTCGGACGGCCGCCTCGCGTCGATAACCATCCCCGGAGCAGATATCTAGCCAGCAGATTGAGGTCTTTGGCTTAAAAGGGTTTTCAAACAACGAAGGAAACGCTCTATGGCTCACCGACCAAGTTCCTTCGTAAAGCGCGTACCGGATCAGGTCCTCCCATCGCGAGAGGTTAACCAGGGGTGTGGACCGGGTGAGAATGACAACCTCCTCTAATAGGGCAGAAGGAGAATCACCTTTCCGAATGGCTCTGCCGACCTCGTACACAATTGCATGAACCCGCGATTGCAGTACAGGGTCAATACGATGGTCGGCCATTCGAGATACCGGATCCTTCTCTAAATCTCAGAGCCCGCGAAATCCTGCGCCCGATACAGCTTGCCAGACACCCCGTCGTCTTCCAGACAAGGCACCAGCGCCCCCGGAATCACCGATTCCACCGCTCCGGGAGCGTTCGGACCGCCGAGGTCGGTGCGCAGCCAGCCTGGATCGAGCAGGTTCATGGTCACACCCGTGCCGGCAAGCTTCGGAGCCGTATCCAGCACAAACTTGTCGACCGCAGCCTTGGAAATGGCATAGGCGATCAGTTCCGGTTGCTCGGCGATTCCCGACGTAACGTTCACCACTCGACCCCAGCCACGCTCGATCATGCCCGGCAGGAAGGCATGGCAAATGCGAATCAGCGAATTCACATTCACTTCAAAGCTCAGTCGCAGATCTTCCACCGGAACCGTGGTCCACTCCGATCGCCAAGAAGTCATGATGGCGGCGTTGTTGTAGACAATATCCACGGGGTGATCGCCCGCCAGAAGGGTAGCGACCATCGCCTCCACCTGGGCCGAATCAGAGAGTTCAGCCGATACGGTCTCTACCAGAACGCCTTTGGCTCGAATCTCTTCCGCCAGTGCGACTGTATGAGCGGAATCTCGACTGTGAAGAATGAGGTTGCAACCTAGGTCCGCAAGGGCCAAACTCACCTGTTTTCCTATGCCCCGGCTGGCTCCGGTGACCAACGCCCACTTCCCTCGTACCGCTTCCTTATTCATGACCCTATCCTACATGAATTGGCGATCCCAATCTACGGTCAGGACGTAGGCGAGCAAGAGCCATTCCGCTAGACTGCCATCATGCCCGTTTCGGTCTGTGCGGCAATCCTTCTTAGCGGAGTTCTCTGGACTTCCTTTCCCTCCCCGAAGGCCGGTGTCAACAGCGTCGAAAGCACCCTGGGAGGAGGAAGAGGAGTGGCAGGAAGAAGAGGAATGTTTGCCGTGGAGCTTCGTTGCGAGTCTCAAACCGAGCCGCTTGGAATAGATGTTCCTAGCCCACGGTTAAGTTGGGTGCTGGAAGCTCCTAAAGACGCGTACGGCATCACGCAAATCGCCTACCAAATCCTAGTGGCGCGGTCTTCCAAGGCGCTTTCAGAAAACCGAGGCGACCTTTGGGATAGCGGTCGGGTGGAAAGTCGAAAGCAAAACAACATCGCTTACCAAGGCGCAGGTCTCAAAGCGGGCGATGTTTGCTACTGGAAAGTGAGAACTTGGGACTCGAACGGGAAAACAGAATGGAGCAACCCCAGCCGCTGGGAGATGGGGCCGATGCAGCCCGAAGACTGGAAAGGGCAGTGGATCAATGACGGAAAAGCGGCTCCCAAAAAAGATGCCGACTTTTACAAAGACGATCCGGCTCCCCTCTTCCGCAAAGAGTTTTCGGTTGGCAAAAAATTGAAGCGAGCCCGATTCGCGATTTCGGGCCTTGGTTACTACGAAGCCTCTCTCAACGGCGCTGTGGTAGGCGACCACGTTCTCGATCCCGGTTGGACACGGGTGGAGAAGCGCGTTCTTTACAGCGTCTACGACGTCACCACCCGGTTAAAACCGGGCGACAACTGCATCGGCGTGATGCTCGGGAACGGCTGGTACAACCCTCTCCCGCTCCGTCTATTTGGCTCGTTCAACCTTCGCGAACATCTCAGCATCGGTCGACCCAGACTCATCGCCCAGCTTTCGCTGGAATACGCAGACGGTACGACTGAGATCGTTGCTACCGATCCCACTTGGAAAGTCTCCGAGGGCCCCCTGCGTCGTAACAACGTCTATTTGGGCGAGGTTTACGACGCCACCAAGGAGCAGGCCGGCTGGAACAAAGCAGGATTCAAAGCAGAGGATTGGCGGAATTCGGGCTTGGCAACCGAAAAGCTCGGACCGCTTCGTTCGCAGTCTCAGCCGCCCATCCGGCGAGGCTTTTCGAACGTTGCAAGCATGGTGACCTCGCCCAAGCCAGGCGTTTACATCTTCGATATGGGCTCCAACTTCGCGGGTTGGGTGAAGATTCGTCCGGGAGTGCCGGCGGGGCGAAAAGTTCAGCTCCGCTACGGCGAACTCCTGAACAAAGATGGCACGCTCAACCCAATGACCAGCGTCGCCGGTCAGATCAAGTACAAGCGTCAAGAAACCGGAGAAAGTGTCGGTGGACCAGGAGCTCCGGAAGTGGCGGTTCAAGAGGATTCGTTCATTTCGAACGGACCGAGTTTCGAGTACGAGTCTCGATTCACCTTTCGGGGCTTTCGGTATTTGGAGGTGACAGGCCTAGAATCCCCACCCAAAGAGAACATCGTGACTGGGGTCCGACTCTATTCGGATGTCCCAGAAGTTGGCACTTTCGAAAGCTCGAACGCCCTCCTCAACTCCATCCAGCAGATCTGCGACACCACGTTCAAGTCCAACATTTTTAGCGTTCAGTCTGATTGTCCGCACCGAGAAAAGCTCGGTTACGGGGGCGACATTGTCGCGACCAGCGAGGCGTTCATGGCGAACTACGACATGTCGCAGTTCTACGCCAAAGCCACCCGAGACTGGGTGGATAGCGCGTTACCAGACGGCATGTTCACCGATACCGCGCCGTTCATGGGCATTCACTACTGCGGGGTGGTTTGGGCAATGACCCCGGTGCTGCTTTCCGATCAGTTGTATCGCTACTACGGCGACCTCCGGATTGGGGAAGAGCAGTATGAAGCCGCCAAAACCTGGCTGGCTCAGGTTCAGAAGAAGTATCCGGATGGCATCGTGACCGATGGTCTTAGCGATCACGAGGGGCTGGAACCGAACCCCTCCCCAGAGATGGTCACCCCCTTCTATTTCTGGAGCGCCAAGTTGCTCGCCAAAACCGCCCAGCGTCTCGGAAGAAAAGAGGACGCCGACCGGTTTGAGCTCCTGGCGAACAATGTCCAAAAGGCTTATCTAAACAAATTCTTCGATCCTGTGAACGGAAAGATCGGTACAGGGTCGCAAGCCAATCAGTCCGTCGCCCTCCAAACTCAGATTGTTCCGGAACAGCATCGAGCCCAGGTGCTGGCGTATCTCATCGCCAGAATCCACGATCGAAAGGATCATCTTTCCACCGGAATCTTAGGCACCAACGCCATGTTCGACGCTCTTTCTGAGAGCGGAAACATCGACCTCGCCTACAAAATCGCCACCCAAACCGATTTCCCAAGTTGGGGATGGATGCTCAAGAACGGGGCAACAACGCTTTGGGAGCATTGGGCGCTCAGCGAGAACACGTTCTCCCACAATCACCCTATGTTCGGCTCCATCAGCCGATGGTTCACCCAATGGTTGGGCGGTATTCAGCCAGACCCGGACGCAGTGGGTTATGACCGAATCGTCATTCGTCCTCAGGTACCGAAAGACCTCGATCGCGTCAAGGTGACGTATCGCAGCGCCATCGGACCGATCCTCAGCGCGTGGACCAAGGAAGGCGGCAAGATTCGCTTCGAAGTTGAGATTCCACCCAACGGATCGGCAAAGGTCGTTTTGCCCAAAGGGATGACGCAGATCATTGAGCCAAGAAAGCCGATTAAGGCCACTGAATACTCAGAAAGGGAAACTGTTTACGAGGTTGGCGCAGGTCGATATGTATTCCTCGTCGAGCCCTCAAAAAACTGATCCCTAGTACTTTGAGGGTAGCTGTTGGACCTCGCCGAGAGCATGCAGAAACTCGTCGTCGTTAACGCTTTCGCAAAGCAGTTCCTGAAGGTTGGGTTCGGCTTGATCGCCCAGAACGGGATCTGTCCGTACGTTGGCGGATATGAAATGAAGCTTTTCCAAGATCAGGGCTCTGGAAGCGCTCAAAAGTTGGGATCGGGTCTGCTGTAATTCCAGCGACTCTGTTCGAAGCGTCGCCAATCGCAATGTCTCGGCGTACACATCTCCCAAAGCGGTGCCAGCGTGTTCTTTGGCAAGACTTTCAAGGGTCGAAAGGTCAGGTCCATTGAGCGCGGCGCTAGAATTGTCCGCATTTTGCTGAGTTTGCAGCGCGAAGTCTCGCTCTAGGAGGTTGTTGAGAACGGCTAGGAGCTTGACCTTATAATCGTAGCTGTGAGCGGATTCGGTCAGCGCATCGACGGCCTCCAAATACGCCCTATCCGCACCGTCTAGGCGAAGGTAGGGAAGCAATCGCCTCAATTCGCCGGGTCGAATGACGTTCATGGTTGCGGACACCCACGCGACATAGAGGACGTAACCTAGAGCCGCTCCAAAGACGCACCCAGGGATGCCGTAGGGGATCGTGAATAGCAAGACCAATCCCAAAATTCCAAAAATTGAGAGAAGGAACGGAAGGGAATACTCCTTGAACCACGCCTTGCCGTAAACGTCCATCATCACGCGCCACTCTTCGTCCTTGAGACGCCCCTTTTTGTTGGAGGTTAGGAATGTCCAGTTGCGCCTGAGCGATAGGAGCTCGTCCACAACTCGGCGGTTTAAACAGTTGTATGGAATGACTTTGCTCTTGGCAGAGAACACCAGCCGCAGTGGGAAAAGAGCGCGCTCAAGCAGCTTAGGCCCCGGCAATCCGGGCACCTTGCCTGGTTGTTCGTGGTTCGCCATCTTCAATCCTTTCGTTCGTCCATTTCCCGTGGACTCGCTCCTTTGGGATTGACGTCAGGCGGCTTGTACATCGTTCGAAGAAGCTCTTTGTATTCAGCAAGAGGGGGTAACCCTACTGCCGCTCGTCGCGCATCGACTCCTTTTTGGTCGTCGATGGGTTGGAACACCGGTTCCCCCTCAATCCACTCCTTTGGGGGAAGGGCAACCGTTCCAAAACGCTGCTTTTTCCCCTTCGCCAGCAAAACGCGGTCCGTGAACATGGCGAACTCGTCTGGTGGCAGTTCGCCCTTGCGGAACGCTCTTTCCAGGACTGGAAACCAGTGAATTTGGGTGGTAGGAGGAGCGTGCTGAATGACCAAGAATGCCCCTTTCGAGCCGTCAAATCCAACCAATTTCGGACCGAGCCAACCTTGACGAGAAACGAGTCCTTTGATACGGGAGACGTGTCGAAGGTTGATCTGCTCCATCACCTTCAGCGTCTCGGGTTGATCTTTGGAGGCATCGCCTGCGATCCACTTTTCGCGAATACGTTGGTCCTCCTCAAAGATGGCGAGCAACTCGGCCCTAAGGTTGGGTTGGCGTATCTCCTGAGTCTGAAGCAAAGTTTTTCTCGCTCCCACCATGTTCTGAATCAAGTCAAGCGAGAAAGCGCGCACGGGCTTCGAAAAACTAAGAATGACCTTGGTTGAAAATGGCTGCCCTGCGGAGTTCTTGAACCGTAGAGAATATTCCCCTAGAGGCAGCCCAATGAAAGAGAATCGACCTTCGGCGTCGGTTTTTGCCGTGGTTCGATATCGATTCTCTCCGACCAGTTCGAGTTCTAGGCTTGAGACTGAAAATCGTCGATGGCGAGCGACGACGGCGGGTATTCCTTGTTCTCCAATCGGCCGAAACGCGATCTCGCCCGCCAGCACCCCCAACCGTTGGCACAAGTCATTCAATAGCCGACTAATTTTTCGCGGGCCAACCCTGGCGCGTGACGATCGGGACGTACCCGATTTCCATTCCCCTAGGAGGAGTGACAAGAAGGGCCGGGTCGATGGAAGCCAGTTTCCCGATGTCGTTCTTTGGCAGGTACTCGCCGTCTTTTTTCCAGCTTCGGTGAAGAATTTCGACTTTCCTCTGGATCACTTGCCGCTCGGCGTCAGAGAGGTCGGCGTTCAGCAGCGCGGGTTGGTCGCAGAACTTGTACCAGTAGTAGGTCACCTCGCTACCGTCTCCTAGAACCTTTCGGAACGGTCCCGCAACGGGCCCCGGCTTCTTCCAAGAAGAGTCCGGCTGGTCGGGAGTGACGTAAGGCTCGGTGGTTCGTTTCGGCTTGGGAAACTGCGTCGTCAGCAAGCCCGTTTCGGCTGGCACGGCATCGGCATTGACAACCACCCACCGTCGGCGACCCTTGTCCGTGGTATCGAGCCGGTAGAACTCGGGCAGGGTGAACAGCCCCGGTTCCACAGAGCCTAGGTTGGTCTTGGGCTGCGCGATTCCATAAGTCGACTCGTTAATCGGTACCGGGGTGGCGTAGGCTGCTTGCTCTACGTCAGGGGCGTTGTTGCGATTCTCGCCCGGAAGATAGATCTTCCAGGTCGAGTATCCCTTCTCCCGGAAGGTGTGGACGGCGGCGGATCGAGCGTCGATGCCTTTTCCGAGGGGAGTCCCCTTTTCAAACGCGCTCACGACCCGCTTCCAAAGACTCTCCGGCGCGTAAGCCGAGACCTTGTGGATCAATGGCGTCGCTTGATCGATCTGGCCCGGGAACCGGGTCGGAGCGATTTTTGCGTACCAAACCCCACCCGAATCTTTGGCAACCATCGCCGGAATGTGTTGCGTTTCCATCTGGATCGCTTTGTTAGGCTCGGAGGGCATGGAATCTAGGAACTGCCCTTCCTTCTTTGGATCGGAGACGGATGCTTTCGACCAGAAATACGGCGTGAAGAAGGCGATCGGGCCTTTGAAGTTCGCCGAATTCACAAAGAGTGTCCAGCACTGGTTGCCCGTTCGAACGGCCTTGCCTGCGGTTGATGATTTGGGCTCAGTAAGCGGAAGTGGCAAGTATCCATAGCCGAACAACTCTCCCTTGGTGCCTTGTTTCAGGTTCAGCCCGTCCGGCGGCCAAAGCACCCAGGGGGAAAGCTGGGCAACTGCGTAAAGCCCCGTTGGGTTGTTCCAGTCTCGACCCTTACCCGCGCCCGGACCATTCGCCCACTCGCTGAAGTTTAGAGCGACGCCACCCATGATGAACTTAGGCGTCTCGGTGGCAAATCGCGTGTCGCGCCACCAGCCCAGGCCGCCTTCAATATCGGTGTAGTGGTCCTTCGGCTTCGTGCCGTTGAACTGGGGAAACATCCAGGTCCCAAAGAGACCGCTCTGAAATTCCTGTCCCGGATAGTTTTTCAGCAACGGCCAAGCGCTGACGTACATTGAGAATCCGGCGTTGTATTCGCTCGAGACCCGGTCGTGGGGAACGATGAGATAGCCCGCCATCTCGGTGAATTGGGGCCTATTGGGAGTCTGTCCGGGATTTGCAGCCATTAAGAGAATGGCCGTTGAGAGCGTCGTCATTTATGTCCTCGCTTAAGTAAGTCGATCATCGCGCGACCCATTGAGTCGCCGATCAAGTAGTAGGTCTCGCCATTGCTGTTCCAGTGATAGTCCTGGGCGCTTGGCGACTCCTCTTTGGTCCGCCAGAACGACCGGGTCCCCACGAACGCGACGTTTCCTTTGAATTCATCTTCGTTGGCCACCGCTGCCTGAGCATCCATCAGCTTCAGCGCCCGTTTGTTCTGCTCCTGAAGTCCGCCCATGCCGGTTTCGGCAATCACAAAGGGCATGTTGGGCGTCCCGAGATCGCGACGAACATCGCGGATGAAATGCCCCATGTTGCTCTGATATTCGTTGACGAACCCCTCGTTGATACGATCGTTCCAGCCTTGATGCCATCCGAATCCAACGAGTTCAACGGGGCGCCCTGCCAGGTTTGGGAAACGGGTTCCAATGGTGGTAAGCGCCTCCCGAGCTTCGGTGATCATCTGGTTGTAGAATGGCCCTGTCGTACCTCCTGCGCTGGGTGGACGGAAGTCGACGGCGAGGCTCTTGCCACCCCACGCGATCTTCACCAACAAGACGGGCTCCTTTAAATAGTCGCCGACCACGTTGCCGAACCCGAACTCTGGACCGATGCAATCGGGACCGACTCCAAATCCAACCGTCAAAGGAGCCCTTCGCTCAAAGTAGTGAATCCAAACGTCGTCACGAACTTTCCACTTGCCGTTCCGGTCCATGAGCGAACCAAAAATCTTCCGCTTCGATGGGTCCTTAACCGCACTCTCTAGGCTCCCCTTACCGCCGTTTCGCTTCGGATCGGCGGCATAAAAGCCGTGCCCTTGCATGTTGGACTGACCTGCGAGAAGAAACACCTTCACGGGTGCTAGCGCAACCGTGGGCGCTGCGGCAAGTAACGCCAGAGTTGGGGAGAGGATCATTACCCCGAAGGATAACAGTCCGACTCCCGAACTTCTAGCACTTCTTTCGAAACGTTTCCCAGGTTCAGGATTCGAGCGTGGCAGTGCCCGCCGCCCCGTGCCGGAGTTTGCCTCCGCCTGCAACGGCGGCATGAAGGAGAACCGTTGCGCCGGGGGCTTCCGTCGACCCCTGTTCTATGTGAAGCACCTCACCATTGGGGAGATTCACGGTAACCCGCTCGAAGAAGGGTCGGATCGGCATCCAGGTTCCGTCTCCGGGGCAAGCGGGGAACAGCCCGATACTCGCAAGGACGTACCAGGCGCTCATCTCGCCATTGTCTTCGTCACCAGGTAGCTGCGTCGGCGAGTAAAGCTCGTTGAGGACTCGATGGACGAAGTGCTCGGTCCGCTCCGGGGCTCCTGCTCTGGCAAAGAGCGAAAGCACGTGGTGGACAGGCTGGTTGGAGTGAGCGTATTGACCAAAGTCGGCGACCGCCATTTCCGTCATCTCATGAATCTCAAAACCGTAGGCTCCGACCTCAAAGAAGGGTTCCATCGAGAGCATCCGTTCGAGCTTCTCGAGAAACTTTTCACGACCGCCGAGTAAGTCGATCAACCCTTCTACGTCATGAGGGACTGCCCACAGGGATTGCCAAGGACCGCCTTCTACATAAGGGCTGCCCCATCGGAACTCCGTCCAGGAGGGATCCCAAGTACCGTCGGCGGCTCGACCCCGCATGAAGCCGACCTCGGCATCCCAAAGCAGTCGGTAGTTCTTCGACCTCGCTTCGGCGCCTTCATCCTCCATCCCTAGGTGCTTTGCCACCTGAGCGATGCACCAATCATCGTAGGCGTAGTCCAACGACCTCGCCACCGACTCGTGGTGGTCGATGGAAACGTAGCCCTTTTCGAGATACTCCTCGACCCCGATTCGACCGAATGCACCATCCTCCGCGCCCACGGTTGAAGCGTGCTTGAGCATCCCTTCCAGGGCCTTGGCGACATCGAAATTGGTCACCCCTCGGGAGACCAGATCCGCCATCACCGCATCGATGTGGGTGCCCACCATGCAGGCGCGGTAGCCGGGCGAGGCCCACTGCGGGAACCATCCACCTTCCTGATAGGCGTTCACCCAACCCTGGGCAATCTCAGCGGCGCGGGCTGGATCGAGTAGAGCGAGCAACGGATACTCGGTCCGATACGTGTCCCAGAACCCGTTGTCGGTGTAAAGAACTCCCTCATGGACGCCGCCGTCGTACGGGCTGCGATGGAGCCAACCCCCGTCTGGGTTCGATTCGTGCCAGATTCGGGGAAAGAGCTGGGTGCGATACAAGCACGAGGTGAACGTCTTCTGCTGATCCTCGGTGCCGCCTTCGGGAACAATTCGGCTGAGGTTCGCCTCCCAGATCCTTTCGCCCTCGTTCTTCACTTCGTCAAAAGATCGTCCTCCAACTTCCAAATCGAAGTTTCGTTTCGCTTGTTCGGCAGAGATGAATGAGGTCGCCAGTCGCAGTTCGACCACTTTCGCCGATTCCGACCAAATGGCGCAGAAGCCGAGCCGGTCCCCTTCCCGTTGACCCGCATCGAAGTCTTTAGGATCGAGAGGAAGTGGTTCAAATAGGGGTTTAGAACTGAACTCACCGTACACGAACATGCCGAATCCTTCCGGTACGCCGCCAGAGTAATCCGTCACCCGCGCCGTAAAGGAGAGCCCATCCGTAGCAAAGGAAACCTCGGAGAGACCCTTGGTGGGTTGAAACAGCACTCGACCCTCGTGATGATCGCCAAAGTCGAAGCGAAAGATCGCGCCGCGCTCGGTGGGAGTCATTTCCAAACCGATTCCGTCGGCCAACAGGGGGGCGGCAAGATGATTTGGTCGAAGCGTGCATTGATCCAATCGGTATGCACTCGACCACTGGAAAGGCGTTTTCCGGTTGAACTGTGCACTCCCGATCGGTCCTGCCTGGACCATCAAGAGGAAGCTTGCATAGTCGCCGATCCATGGGCTCGGTTGGTGCGTGCAACGAATTCCCATCAGCTTGCGGTGCTGTGGGCTGAAGAACCAACTCCCTTCCGCCGTTTGAAAGCTCCAGTGGTTCATCCCAAACGGCCGAGCCGCCAGTGGCAGGGTATTGCCGGTGGAGAAGCCGTGATGAGAGTCGGTGCCCTGGAGCAGTTGAACCAACGGGAGTCGTTTCACGCGCTGAGTTTAGCCAGCCGACTCCCGTAGATGGCACCCGCTCGCGAACTTCCAGTACGGGATCGCCAAGGACTTCCATGCGCGGGGTGATGCCTAGACCGGGCTCACCAGACGCTTTCATCTTGCCGTTGACTCGCTGAGGCGCGCCCTCGGCGATGCTGACCGTAACGTAGCTGTTGAAGTCGGTAGAGGTGAAGCGGCTCGACTCGGGCGTGCTGTGGGCGACATGCGCGATTGCTGCGGTGACGATATCGCCGCCCCAACTGTCTTCCAGGGTCATGGCCACTCCCCTAGAAACGCAAAGATCACGCGCTTGGCGGAGCTTGGTGATGCCGCCGAGTTTGCTGATCTTCAGGTTCACCACATCCATCGCACCCTCGTTCAGCGCCCGGATGAGCATCCCAAGGGAGTCGATGTTCTCATCGAGCACAAATGGATGGTCGGTGTGATTGCGGATGCTCACGCACTCCTCGTAGGTTCGGCACGGTTGCTCGATGTAAACGTCCATATCGCGTACCGCACGCACCACTCGCATCGCCTCGTGTTGAGACCAGCCCGTGTTCGCATCGGCGACTAAGCGGTCACCGGGTTGGAGCTCGGCGCTCACCGCTCGAATGCGCTGAATGTCCACATCCGGGTCTCCGCCGACCTTCAGCTGGAACCTTCGATACCCCTCGGCGCGATATTTGGCGACCTTGCTCGCCATCGCTTCCGGAGACTCTTGCGAGATCGCTCGGTAGAGCACGATTTCCTCGCCGGATCGGCCGCCGAGCAACGTGCAAACTGGGAGTCCGGCAGTTTTGCCCAAGATGTCCCAACACGCCATATCGATGCCGGATTTGACGTAGGCGTGGCCCTGCAACGCTGCATCCATGCGGTGATTGAGGACGTCGATCGCACAGGCGTCGTAGCCAAGCAGCAGCGGACCGAGTTCCTTGATCCCGGCTCGAACACCGTCCGCGTAAGCGGGCAAGTAGAACGGTCCCAGCGGGCAAACCTCGCCCCAGCCGGTCACCCCTTCGGTGGTCTCCACCTCGATGACGGTGCTATCGAAGACGGAGACCGATTTCCCGCCCGACCAGTTGTAGTTGCCCTCGTGGAGCGGGAGATCCACCTGATACGCCCGAATGGCTTTAATGCCCATGGGTCGTATCTTGCCAGAACTCGCCAAGTTTGGCGAGTTCTGGACTTATGGGTTCTTGACCGCCGCCTGGTACGCCTTCCCGCCACCTACGATCGGAAGGGAGAGGCGCGTCGCCGATAGGTCGAACGTCAACTTTGTTCCTGGCTTCGGCCACAGGGTGAAGTCGCGATCGCTCGAAAGGAGCATCAGCGCGATTTTCTTGCCTGCGGGAATGATCTGATCATCCGGTTGCAGATCGAAAGTGACGGTCACAAACTTGCCGGGTTGGAGAGGCTCTCCCGGGACCATCGACTGATAGTCGCCACCTTTCACCAAAGACTTGGCGTTCTGTGGATCGGCCCAGCCGCGGGTGATCAGGTTGTCGGTACCGATCGGTCCCTTTATCCAAGGAATTTGAACCAGATAGACCGACAGGTTGGCGGCGGCTGCGTTTGCAGAGAGTCGCAGGGTCACCCTCGCCGTTCCTGAAAGGTGGAGCGGCTTAGTCAGAGTGGGAGTCGCGTACAGCAACCGACTCGGCGAACTTTCTGCCTGGGCGAGTTCGGGCGCGGAGATCCCTACGTTGTCCAAAACCGATTCCAGCGCGGCCGACTTAAGTGGGGCCGTGGACAGCAGTTTGCCGGTGGAATTCCCACCTTCGCTCGTGAAGAATCCCACGGGCGCGGCATCAGGATGCGGATAGTTGGCATAGGGTGTGGGCTCCGGTCGCTCGCGACGATTCGCGCCCGGCTCTCGTTCGCGAACGATGTATGCCAGCGGTCCCTTCTCCACTCCGTTCTCCACGCCATACAAGAATCGCGAGAACCACTTGTTTTGAAGCCAGAAGGGGGGATCCCCTCCGTGGCCGTCTTGGTGGAAGTACTGCACCAGCGGCACCTTCCCTCGAACCGCTTCCGAGATCCGAACGCTGTGCTCGGGCACCACATTCCAGTCATTAAAGGCGTGCGCCATGAGAACGGCGCACTTGATCCCTTTTGCGAATCGGAGCAGGTCTCGAGACGCCCAGAAATCGTTGAGGTCGCCCGTTACCCGGTCCATGCCCTTCACGAACTCACCGTTCCGATACAGTTCGTCGCCTCTGGCTCGGCGAGCCGGATCGCCGGAGTTGATGAAGTCGTAAAGCGAATCGATATCCTCGCCCAGCCAACCGCCGGGGTGCCTCACCAATCCATTGGATCGGTAGTAGTGATAGTAGGAAGTGTTCGGAGCGACGGGGATGATCGCCTCCAGCCCCTTTACACCTGTGGTTGCGGCCGCAACCGGGATGGTGCCGTTGTAAGACGTTCCGATCATGCCCACTTTGCCCGTGCACCAGGTCGCCTTGATTTCGGTCGTGCCCTCATAGCTGGTGAAGCCTTTCGCTCGGCCGTTGAGCCAGTCGATCACCGCCTTTGGAGCGAGTCTTTCTGCTGCCCCACCCACTGTGACGCTGCCACCCGAGAGACCTGTACCGGGAGCCTCTGAGTGGACAACCGCGAATCCACGGGGAAGCCATTCTCGCACGAGCCCATTGGAGATCGTCTTTCGATTGGGATTGAACTCCACTGGGGCAGACGGTTTGCGCGGTGGTGGGACCTGGCCCAATTCGTGCTTCACATCCCAAAGGATGTCTCCGCGAGAGGTCCCAGCAAAGTAGGGCGAGGACTCGTAGATCACGGGCACTTTCAACCCTTCGGTCTCCGTTTGCTTTTGTCGGGTTACGCAAACGTGAATGCGATCTCGCTTGCCGTCTTTGTCCGAATCAAATTCGGTCTCTACCCAAAGTTGATCCCGAACCCACTCGTTGGCATTGGAAAAAGCGGGAACGGGCTGCGCCTGACCATCGGCAAAAACGGGCTTTGCGGGTGCCTGCGCCAGAGCGGATCCGGCGCAGCAAAGAATCAGCGCCCCAACAAGAAGTCGGTTGGGAACGGGCGGGTGAGAAGGCATGCGGGCATTATAAGGGAAGGGAACCCGCCTTAACATGGCGAGCTCGCGCTTTCCCTATTGAATGCGGCAATAACTCTTTCGAGAGGCCCTCAATTCGCGACGGCGTACTTCTCCGGCGAAGAGATGAACTCGGCCTTTTCCGCTTCGTTGCAAAAGGCGTACGTCTTGCCCTTGTAATCCAGGGTTTCCTTCACCTCTTCCTCGGCAGTGGTGCCTTCTTTCTTGTTGCAGACCACGCAGATCGCCATGTCGCCTTTCTTCTTGGATCCAACCTCGTAAGCGGTCACGATTCCGGGCGTCGGAGAAGTTGCGGTTTCAGAGGTCTTGGGCGCTTCGGTGGTTGCCTTCGATTCCTCTTGGGAGGGTGCGCAGCCCGCTCCAGCAAAGGTCGCCAGAACGGCCGCAAGGAAGGTTAGTTTTTGAGTGATTTGATTCATGGGTTAGCTCTCGGTAGTGATTGATAGTGAGGTCTTTGCCCTATCTTTGCTGGAGACCAGCAAGTAAAGGGCGGGGAGAACGAAGAGAGTGAGAATGGTGGAAGTGATCAGCCCGCCTATTACAACGGTTGCGATGGGGCGTTGAACTTCGGCGCCACGTCCTGTGGAAAGCGCCATCGGAACAAACCCTATGGCGGCGACCAGGGCGGTCATCAACACCGGTCGCAACCGGGATCGAGCGGCCGTCTCCACCGCTTCTCGAAGCGGAATGCCTGCGTCTAGGTTCTGGCGAATCGTTTGCACCATCACCATGTCAGCCAAAACGGCGATACCCGAGAGGGCGATAAACCCAATGGCGGCAGAGATCGAGAATGGCATTCCTCGAAGAAGCAGCGCGAAGACTCCGCCGCTTATGGCCAAAGGGATTCCAGTGAACACTCGCGCCGCGTCTTGGAATCGACGATAGGTCACCACAAGGAGTCCAAACACGACGGCAAAGGTGACCGGCACAACCACCATCAATCGTTCTCGCGCCTCGCTAAAG
>CAYYJX010000076.1:0-14175 GCA_964471545.1 uncultured Fimbriimonas sp.
TCATGGGGGCATTCGTGTTGGTCGGTCTCCCTCGACGACGCCTTCCATAAGGGGCGAGCCCCGGCAACCATCGCAGCCCAGGGTGATAACCCTGGGTTGTCTATGCGCCTCATCGACCAGAACGGCGGAGCCGTGGCGAGACCTTAGAAATCCTTCGGATTCTTCTTCCGCCGATTCTTCCGGAGACCACCCCGTCCCTTAGGCACACCCCTCCATAGGGGGGAATGGAACCGGGTTCTTCTCTGCGATTCGGCCTCATGCCTGAGGCTTTAGTAGGTCCGGAGGACCGACCAGATACTCCGACCTTATGCGTCCGTTTTACGAAAGATAGCGCCTCGGCACCGTCCCTCTACCGATCTGTGGCCGGTCGCAACCTTGAGTCAACCGGCTACCGCAGCAGACCGTAAACGTCCTTGACGTCGGCGAGCGGCGGGATCAGGTCGAGCGGCGCGCCCAACCCGGTCTCGGTCAGCAATTCATGCATGTATCGCAGCATGGAGTAGTCCTCAATCGAGAACCCAACCGAGTCGAAAAGGGTGACTTGTTCGGCACTCTCCCTTCCGGTTGCCTCGCCGGTCAGAACTCGAGCAATTTCGGTGACCGGAAAATCGGCCGGAAGCTGCTGGATATCTCCTTCGATCCGAGTTTGCGGCTCGTACTGGACGAAGACCTTCGACGCACTCACGACGTCAGGATGCAGTTCGGTTTTGCCGGGAGCATCCCCTCCAATGCCGTTGATGTGCATGCCCGGTTCAATCATTTCCGGAGTCAGAACGGCAGAGCGCTTCTTGTCGGCGGTACAAGTGGTCACGATATCGCTCCCTTGAACAGCCTCGGCGGTGGAACCACAGCGAATCAAGTCCAAATGCTCGACGTGGGCAAGGTTGCGTTGTAGCTTCGCCGTTGCCTCAGGGTCGATGTCAAAAAGGCGCACCGTGTTGACGCCAAGAATGGCCCGGAACGCCAAAATCTGGAACTCGGCTTGGGCTCCGTTACCGATCATCGCCATGGTTTTGGAATGGGGCCGAGCAACGGCTTTCGCCGCCATAGCCGAAGCCGCAGCGGTTCGAATGGCGGTGAGGATGGTCATCTCCGCCAGAAGAAGCGGCATGCCCGTTTCCACCTCGGCAAGGGCGCCGTACGCCATCACCGTAGGAAGATCGTGCTTGTAGTTGTAGGGGTGACCGTTGACGTATTTGTACGCCATGAGCCGATCGTCGGCGATCGGCATGAGTTCAACCACGCCTACGGGCGAGTGGTACGCAAGTCGGGCGCTTTTGGTAAAGCTATCCCAACGCCGGTAGTCCTCTTCTAGTCGTTCGACCAGTCCTCGATAGATCGTGTCGAGGCCCACGCGGTGCACGAGCGTCTTTGCATCGGCAACCGAGAGAAATAGGGTTTGGCGCACGTTACTATTGTGACAGCGGACAGGGGCTTAAGACTGGGGGAGTGCTTCTCGACGCACCTTCTTCTCAAACCAGAACGATAGGCCCGGAATCACCCCGGAAACCCCGCCAAGAAAGACCTTTCCAAAAGCCCACTTCTCTTTCACCCAGACTTCCAAGAGCGAAAACATGTAGAGCACCCACAGCGCTCCGTGAGCGGTGCCGATGATCTTCACCAGAATGTCGTTTTGCAAGCCGTACTTAACGGGCATGGCGACAAAGAAGAGAAGGACTGCGGAGACGCCTTCCACCAGGGCGATTTTGCAGAAGCGATCGATAGGTGTTCGGAGCACTGCCTAAGTTTACGGTTCGGAGAATGCGTTCCTCGCGATCCGGCTCACTTGTTTATGGGCAAAGCCAAAAAGAGGACCAAGAGAACGACGGGTGCGGCGAAGAGCAGACTGTCGATTCGGTCCAGCACTCCACCATGCCCGGGCAGAATAGAACCACTGTCCTTGACCTCCGCACGGCGCTTGATCCAACTTTCGAAAAGGTCTCCTGCTTGCCCGAAAACGCTGGCGATGCACGCGGCAATGAGTGCCCAGAGAACGGGCTCACGATTCAAGTAGGCGACCAAGAATCCACCCACCAAGGCCCCAATGACGTGCCCAATGGCACCTTCCCAGGTCTTCTTGGGGCTCAGCAAAGGAGCCAGTTTGTGCTTGCCAAACTTCCGCCCGACAAACAGCGCCAGGGAGTCTCCACCCCAAACGGGTAGGAAGCAGTACAGGATAAAGTGCGCGCTCCGATTCTGAGACCCAACCAGCTGGAGAAGGGCGAACATGCCACCCCACACCCATAGCAACATTCCTAGCGATTGCCACGGGGCAGGCTTTTGTTGGGGAGCGATGAGGAGCAGTGCGTATCCAACAGCCGTGATTCCGACCGCAATCAGCGGGCTGATCTCGATGGCTTGGACAAACGGATGAAGCAGTGGTCGCCCGATCCCAACCGTTGCGAGGAGGGAAAGAATCGCGAGACCCTGCGTGAGAACAAGGTAGGCGAGTCCGATCTTTGAACTGACTCGGCAAAGCCGAATGGCTTCGGCAGACGCGATGCCGCCAATGAGAAAGAACACGAAAAGGGCGAAGTAGGGTCGGCTCAAATAGACGGTCCCCACCGCGATTGGGATGAGCGCCAACGCAGTGAGGACCCGAGCTAACACGTATTTAGATTACTCTTTCGTGGCAGGCTCAGCGATTTCCGCATTCAGGAGCTTGAGAGCGACCTGAGTTCGGTTCTCGCAGCGAAGCTTTCGCATGATGACGCTGACGAGGTTCTTCACGCTTTGCTCGCGGAGCCCGGAGACTTGGGAGATCCGTCGGTTGGAAAGACCCTTCGAAACAAGCTGAGCCACTTCGTACTCTCGTCGAGTAAGGGCGTTGCCATCCTTGTATCCGCGCTTGCCTTCGCGAACGTACGGTCGGGTGGACTTGAGGTGTCCGCCCGCCTCTTGAATCGCAGTGAAGAGCGTGTTCGCGTTCGAGGATCGGCTCACCACTCGGTCGACACTGCCTTCGAGAGCGTTCGCTTCGCCGCCGCCAATTACAACGATGACGAAATCGCCGAACGCACGCGCGCCCAGGAGAAATTGAAGTTCATCCTTGGCAATCTCGAAAGAGTCCACAACCAGAAGTTGCGCCTGCTGTGCCTTCGCGGTGGTGATGAGGTCCTTCGCATCACTTGCTTTCGCGACAACTTGGAAGTTTCCGTGTCGGTCAAGAAGGCTTGCGAGAGCCTCGCAGAAAAGAGTTTCTTTGGAGAGTACGGCAATTCTCATTAAATGTTCCTTAGCTATAGTTGACGGTGTACGTCCCGGAATGATCCCAATACTTCAATAAAAAGTATGCACTTTAATATATAGCAATTAAAGTGCAGGTGTCACTTTCCACGAAAATCTATGAATCAAGCGGTTGAGTGGTGATCTGCCAAGGTCCTCTCCATGCCCTTGACAAACCACCGCTCGGTTGCAGTTACGGGTTTACCCGAACTTTGATGCTTGTGGAGTACGATTCCTTCAAACCGTACTGATCGCTGATCGTCAGGGTCACGTTGAACGTCCCCGTCGGATTCTGCGGAGTCCAGCTTGCTCGGCGGAATCGAGTCTCAACGCTCGGGCCCTCGGCATCAACCTGAATTCCGTCGCTGTCGTCGAAGTCCCAGGTGTACTTCAGAACGCTCGAACCGCCCTGACCGACACCAGAGAAGACAACTTTAGAGTTGAGGCTGTAGCTCGAATACTTCGGCTCAACGAGGATCTGGCCTCGAATCGGCGTGCCATCGTTGATGATGCGGATATCGCCGACATAGAATGCGGCAGCCGCGTCACCTGCGAAACTGATCTCCTTGACGACCTTGTTGGTCTTGTCAAAGCCCTTGATTGCTTGAAGCGGGATGCCCGCCATGCGCCAGCCTCGCTCGGCAGGAGCAGAAGTTGCAGCCGGCAGATACGCTTCGCTTCGCTTTCCATCGGTCGTGGTGATGATCACGCGGATGGTCTTCATGGACGCGTTTCCAGCAACAGCCGATCCACCTTGTCCACCTGCGCCGGGACCACCGGGTCCACCGAACATGCCTGCACCCGGTCCGCCGAAGGCACCGCCACCCTGGCGACCCGCGCCTGCACCTGCAGCCGCGCCACCGGGACCACCCAAAGCGGCACCGCCGCCTAAACCAAGACCGCCGCCTGCAGCCGCACCGCCACCGCCCGATCCGGTCGAAGAGTCAAGCGACTGGAAGGCGAGTCGGAGCATATTGTTCTTGTCTCCGAAAGACGGGCTCAGGTCCACAGGATCGCCAAAGATCAGCGTTCCACCTTGGAAGTAGTTTCGACTCGTGATTCGAATCGACTTCGTGCCTGCATAGGCAGACTCTTCGGTCTCCGAAACGACGCCCGATCCCCAAGGGGCCAGTTTGATCTTCTGATCAGCGATCGTTCGCGAAGGCGTGTAGATCAGCTTCGTGTCTTGGACCGGCGCTGCGGTCGGAAGCAAGGCGATTGCGGCCATCAACATGCTCAATGTTCGTTCCCTCGTTGGCGGTTTCGAGTGTTAAAAATTCGACGGCTCAGGTTCTCGGCGGATTCGCTGAATACTCACCGCGCGACCTGAATCGAACTCAACTTCGATCACTACCCCACAGATTACACCAGGATGCGAAGAGACTTCGAATTTCTCCGGCAATCCGGTTCGGAATCGGCGAAGGATCAATTCGCGCTCCATTCCGAGCACCGAATCGACCGGTCCGCACATCCCGACATCTGTAATATAAGCCGTTCCGCCTCGCAATATGCACTCATCTGCAGTTTGAACGTGCGTATGGGTGCCAACAACGGCGCTGATTCGCCCTTCTCCGTGGTAACCCATGGCGATTTTTTCGCTCGTCGCCTCCGCATGGAAATCGTGCAAGCCGTGGCGAGTGCCCGCTTCCTCGATCAACTCGTTAAACCGTTGAAAAGGGTCGCCATACTGCGGATCCATCATGACGCGACCGCTGAGATTGATCACCGCAAATCGAACGCCCATCTTTTCAACCACAACCATGCCCTTTCCCGGCACGCCCTTTGCCATGTTGTCGGGGCGAAGCAACCGCGGTTGCTTCTCGATGTAAGGACCGATATCACGCTTGTTGAACGAGTGGTTACCGCCGGTGATGACGTCGACGTCTTGTGCGAAAAGCTCTTGGGCGATATCGGGAGTGATGCCCAGCCCGCCCGCGCTGTTTTCGCCGTTGACGATGGTGAAGAGAGGGCGGAACTCCTCTTGCAGAGCGGGGAGCCATTCGGAAACCGCTCGGCGGCCGGGCTTGCCCACAACGTCACCGAGAAAAAGCACGCGATAGGTCTGCATCAAAGAATCCTGGTTGCAGTTTATTCAACCCAACCCCACGAACATCTGCACGGGAAGGTGCGGGGTTCTTGGGCGAGGGGTGCCAAACTATCGCTATGGAAACTCGGAGGATCGTGGATGTTGCGCTCGATCCTCGAACGGGTGGTTCAGACGCCATCTACTCCTATGCCGCCGAACCCGTAAACGGATCTACTCCAGCCCTCGGCGACGCGGTGATGGTCCCGCTTGGCAATCGCCCAATGCTCGGTTACGTCATCCAAGTCCGCACCGTCACCGAGGCCGAGCTAGGATTCCCATTCGACGTTCTCAAACCTGTCCGAGACGTCGTCGCCGGATTTCGAGTCCCTTCAGCCCTTCTGGATCTGGTTCAGTGGGTTGCTTCCGAATATCTCTGTCCCGTCCCGGTGGCTCTCACCCCTGCGGTGCCGCCCGGCGTTCGCGAGCGGCTTGAAAATCTCACCATTCGTACCGAGCTCCCGCTGAGCGAAAAGCTCACCCCGATCCAAACGGAATCGCTTCGTGTTCTGGAGGAGAATCCGGATGGGATCGGAGAAAGCACACTTAAGAAACTTCCCGATGGGATCAAGCGCGCTCTGAAGGCGCTGGTCAAGCTCGGGCTGGCTCAGCAGGTCCTCAAGATTCGCCCCACTCCTTCGGCAAGAAAGGGTGAAGTCACGTACGCGCTCACTCCCGACAGTTCGAAGGTTGAGCAGTTCCTCAGCCAAGAAGGAAAGCGCAAACCGGCCCAGGCCGTGGTGGTGATGCAACTCTCTCAGGCGATTTCGGATCCGTCTCAGGCGGAGCGATCTCGCTTCACCCTCTCCGAGATTCGAGCCATGGCGGGCGTTACCGAGACCACCGTGAAGGCGCTTGTCTCTGCCTCTTTGTTGATTCCGGTGGAAGAAAGCGAGGCACCCAAGCGATCCCAGCCGCCCACCCCGAACGAGTATCAAAAAATCGCGATCGATGCGATCACGGAGGCGGTTCGAGAGCGAAAGCTTCGACCGTTCCTGCTTTTCGGCGTGACCGGAAGCGGCAAAACCGAGGTGTTCCTACGATCTGCCGCCGAGGCCCTCGAGCAGGGTCGACAGGTGCTCTACCTGGTGCCAGAAATTGCCCTTGCCGCGCAGGCAATTGCCCAACTGCGCGATCGGTTCGGTTCGAGGATTGCGGTTCTGCACAGCGAACTCACTCCGGTGGAACGACTGCAGAACTGGCTGCGCATCCGCAACGGAGAGGCCGCGATCATCTTGGGAGCACGGTCGGCGCTCTTCGCCCCCATCACCAACCTTGGGCTCATCGTCATGGACGAAGAGCACGAGACCTCGTACAAGCAGGAGCAATCGCCTCGGTACCAAGCCCGAGCCGCCGCCCGGCAACTCGCTAAGATTCACGGATGTCCGGTGGTGTATGGCTCGGCGACACCCAGCATCGAATCCTTCCACGAAGCCGAAGCGAATGAAGTGAGCGGCGCCGGATTGGACCGAGCGAAACTCACTCTTCTCACTCTGCCAAGTCGAACCGCGAGCGCCGTTCTGCCCACGGTTTTCATCGACGATCTCAAGGAAGGCTACAAGCACGGTCGCCCGGGACTGATTGGCCCGCTGCTCCAAGAGAAGATGGAAGCGACTCTCGCTCGGCGCGAGCAGATCATCCTCTTCCTTAACCGGCGCGCTTACGCCCCGTTTTTGAACTGCCGAGAGTGTGGGCATCGGTGGATGTGCCCTTCCTGCGCCGTCGCGCTGAGCTACCACCGTCGTGACAACCGTCTACGATGTCACCACTGCGGACACCAGGAGATTCCACCTCCCATCTGCCCCAAGTGCGATAGCCCAAAGATCAAGCCGTTTGGAGTCGGCACGGAGAAGGTCGAAGAGGCCGTTGCAGAACTGTTCCCGCAGGCGAAGGTTGCACGCCTTGATAGGGACATTGCTGCCAAAAAAGGCGCGCTCGAGCAAACTCTCGCCGAGTTTCGGGCAAACGAAACCAACATCTTGGTTGGAACTCAGCTGATTGCGAAGGGCCTAGACTTCCCGAATGTCACGCTGGTGGGCGTCATTGCCGCCGACATCTCCTTGAACTTGCCGGACTTCCGAGCGACCGAACGGACCTACCAACTGCTCTCGCAGGTTGCGGGCAGAGCGGGACGCGGACAAAAGCCTGGTGAGGTGGTGATACAAACCTTCTTCCCCGAGAATTCGGCCATTCAAACGGCCGCCCGCCACGGTTATGTAGACCTGTACCAAGAAACGCTCAAAGAGCGGTCTGCCGTGAGATATCCGCCTTTTGTAAAGCTGATCAACGTGATCTTCACGGGCGAATCCTCTTCAGCGGTCACTGAACTCTCCAGGGACGTCGCCGACAATCTACGACTCTTCCCCGGATTAGAAGTGATTGGTCCTGCCAACTGCGCCTTAGAGCGCCTGCAAAACCGTTGGCGCAGACACTTGCTCATCAAGTGTGAACCCGGGACCGATCTAGAACCCATCCGCGAGGTCACGCAGGAGCTTCAAACGAAAGAGGTCCAAATCCTCGTGGATGTGGACCCCTATCACCTCATGTAGGCTTCGACCCTACAAGTATTTCTTCCACCAGGAGACGATCTCGTTGAGGCGGTGCTTCCGAAGATCGGCAGGACCGGATCGAGACATGCCGTGACTGGTCGAGAACGGATATCGGACAAATCGCGACGGGACGCCTTCTTGCTGAAGGGCCGTGAACACCTGCTCGCCCTGCTCAACGTTGCACCTTAGATCGCCTTCGCTGTGAATGACGAGAGTGGGCGTCTTCACGTTCTTGAAGTAGGCGATGGGCGATTGTCGCCAAAGCTCCTTGATGTCTTCATGGTCACCCCAAGCAATTCCCTTGAAGTAGCCGTCTTTGTTGAACGGGAAATCGCTGTTACCCGCCATGGAAACCATGTTCGAGACGCACCGGTCGGTGATGGCGCCCGCAAAGTCGTGGCAGTGACCGATGACCCAGTTGGTCATGTAGCCGCCGTAAGAGCCACCCATCACGCCCATTCGCTCCGAGTCAATAAACGGGCAGGCTTGCATCCAATCCCTCACAACCTGGATGTCGATCCAGTCCTTGTTGCCCCAATCTCCCGCAATCGCCGCGCAGTGCGATTCGCCGTAACCTTTGGAGCCGCGCGGATTGCTGTAAACCACCACATAGCCTTGCGCCGCAAGCACTTGGAACTCGTGGAAGAAGGTCCAGCCGTACTGCGTATGTGGTCCGCCGTGAATCTCCAGCACCGCCGGATACTGCTTCGAGGCATCGAACCCGACCGGGGTAATCACCCAGAAGTGCAGGTCGGTGCCATCCGGAGTTTTCACCCAATGCTCCTCAGGAAGCCGAACTTCGACTTCCGCGTGCCAAGCCGCGTTGAACGAGGTCAGATTTTCGACCTTCTCGCCAAGAACAAGCCTGCCGAGTTCTGGAATCATGCCCGGGTTGCCATGCACCACCCCTACGGTTCGCTTATCGGCGGTCAGGCCGCCAAGCGTCACCGACTGCTTGCCCTCCGTCACAAATTCAACGTCGCCGTTCACCGAAAGCGTGGCGAGGTGCTGCTCGCCCTTCCACCCGATCTGAACCAGCATCTTCTCGTCCGAGAGCCACTCGTAGGCGGCGCCGTAGGCCGCCTCTTTTGTATCGCTCAGGGTTGCGACGTTGAGGTCGTAATCCGTGTGTCCCAGGATGTCCTTCGGTTCCCCACCGTTGGCAGGGACGATGTACATCTTGGTGTTGCGGGTTCCCCAGGGGTCGTCTTCCGAGGTGTCTCCGGCATAGGCGATCAGGTTGCCGCTTGGAGAAAACTTCGGCGCGCTCTTCTCACCCTTGGGAAGACCGGGCAGTTGGGCGACCGATCCGTCGAGACCGACGATGTAGATCTGGTCGTTGGGCGCTTCCGCCATGGGGCGAGCATTGGCGGTGTGTGAAACCACCAGCTTCGAGCTATCCGGATGCCAGCCGAAGGAGTAGTCGCCCGTGGGAGAAGCCGAATACAGTTTCCGGGCAGCCTTCGTTGCGACCTCAACCACCCAAAGCTCGTAACGGGCTCCAAGAAAATAGCCGTCTCCGTCCAGCCGATACCAAATGTCGTCGATCTCCTTGGGAGGATCAGAGAGCCCGTTCTCTTCGCGGTGCTTCTTGGCGGCCTCGGTGAAGTTGGGGTCCGTTGCGCGGTAAAGGAAAGCGATCGTTTTGCCATCCGGAGACCACTGAAGTCCGCCAATCGAGCCCTCTTCTAGCTGAGTCAACGCGAATGCCTCGCCTACCGACGGAAGGAGATGAATCTGAGAGGCCCCGCCTGTTCGAGAAGCGATGAAAGCAACAGTGGAACCATCGGGCGACCATCGGCCTCCAGACGCTGACTTTTCGCCCTGCGTCAGTTGCCGAATCGCACCTTTGCGATCGATCAGGTGCAGTTGCGTGATCGCCTTGTTCTTAGGCTCCTGCCGCTTGAGGGCAAAGAGGATGGATCCGTCGCTCGGATGGGGCTGGGGATCGGAAACAAGCTGAAAACGCTCGAGATCGTCAATGGTGATAGGTCGCTTACTCACGTGCATGGGCTCCGGTGACCGATGTCAACGGAAGTTTACGCATGGGGCGACCCAAAGATCACAACTGCAAAAGAATTGCTCTCAGGATTGAGAATAAGCCGTCTTAGTGAAGCTCGGGCTTGATGCCAGAAGCCATGCCCCGCATCATCTGCTCGACCGCCGCATCCGCAACCGACTGGAGTCGAGCCGCTTTCATCGCTTCCCAAACTTCTCCAACAGGAGCCACCCAAATGTTGCTGCGATTCCGGGCGATGGCTTCGATGAGGAGTCGGTGAGCCAGTATCCGCTGATTATCGGTTCCGGTGAAAAGCCCGTCGATACGGATGATCGTCCAGCGCAACGATCGGGTGTTTTGGAGTTCGCGAATCGTCGAGAGCGGATACTCCAAAAGCTCCGATGACCGAAGTTGTGTTCGCGGCGTACGCACCATGTTCACGCCATCTACGGGACCGACCGCATATTCAAACATCTTGGAAAGGAGCGGCTCGTAGCTACCCTGCGCATCATGAGGGCGCTCGCTAGGCACCCAGACGCCCTTCGCGGTCGTGTCCAACTCTTGTCGAATGAACTTGTTGGCAAGGTGAAGCTCATGCTCTACGGCAAGCCGAGTCCAATTCGTGAGCCCTTCTTCCGAGGCATAACCCGCAAGCGAACCGTTCATCGCTTCGTGGCCGAAGTAGAAGGCGTCTCGCCACTGGGGCATCTGGAGAACCACTTCCGCCGGATCGATCGCGAACGTTGCACGAAGACTGAGATCGCGCAGAATGCCGGTTGCCATTTCTGCATGCTCGGGCAGGCCGCCGGCATACAGAAGCGACAACGCCGCTCGAGACCCATTCGGGAATCGTCGATCGGCACGTACGGTTGATGAGCGGGGAGAGGTCATGACTTCGAGGTTCCAACTGTTTTTTCGTTGTTATCCCCCGAGACCTTCGGCTGCTCGATCGGCAGGGACTTCTCCGTCCATGCCGTCCAGCCACCCGCCATGCTTACCACGTTGCTGAAGCCCATCTCCTGCAACGTTTTGGCCGCAAGTGCGCTGCGAAACCCACCGCCACAGTAGCACGCAATAGCCTGCCCGCGATCGGTCAGACGCTCATCGCGCTTATGGTGTTCGAGATCCGCTTTCACTTCCAGAAATCCTCTGGGGACATTGATTGCTCCCGGAAGATGTCCTGCTTGAAATTCGTCAGGCTCTCTTACGTCGAGAATCAACACGGACGAATCGAACAAATTTCGTGCCATATCCTCGGGCGTGATTTCGCAAACGGTTTGCAACGCTTCCGCAACAAAATCATTCAAGGACTTGGCCATGGCGACTCCAGTCTAAACCTTTCTTAACTTAAAAGACGTTCCGAAATCCCAACAGGTTCTCGATTCCGTTGAGAGACTGCTCTTGCTGAAATCTCGTAGCAATGCCTTGTGGAAAAGGGCGAATTGAACCAGGGAATTGCGGTTTGGTGGTTACGGAACGATCTGCGAATTCATGACAACGAGACCCTCATTGCCGCAATTCGAACCGGAAAACCCGTGCTCGCGGTGTTCTGCCTTTGCCCAAGACTCAGAGGATTAGACCGTTTCGGATTCGCAAAAACGGGCGATTCTCGCCTCCGATTCCTCCTCCAATCCCTCGCAGATCTCCGCGAAAAACTGGCAAAACTTGGGATAGGGTTTCGACTCTCGTACGACTTTCCCGCCCAAACCCTTGAGCGGATCCACGCGGAAACGCCCATCTTTTGGGTGGGTCGTCAGCGAGAATTCGGCACCGAAGAGCTTGCCGAAGACGACCTGGTCGAGAGGCTCTGTCGCAAGCTCGCGGCAAAGAGCTTCCGAGCCGATGGATTCCCGCTGGTGCATCCACAGGAACTTCCCTTCGCCGCCGAATCTGCACCCGACCTGTTCACCACCTTCCGCAAGCAGGTGGAATCCAGACTCGTCGTTCGCGATTGCCTTCCCGCTCCTAAACCCTCGGCGAACCCTTGGCAGGGTTCGGGCGACCCAGTCCCTTCTTTCGAGGAGGCCCACCAACGGTTCGAGTCCCCTCAACTTCGGTTAAACACAGGCGCAAAGAACCCCACCGGGAAAGAGCGCTTCACCGGAGGAGAATCTGCCGCCCTCCAACGCCTCAAGCACTATCTGTGGGAGAAAGACAGGCTGCGGGTCTACAAAGAGACTCGCAACGGGATGCTTTTAGAAGACGACTCCAGCAAGTTCAGCCCCTGGCTTGCCCTTGGATGCCTTTCGCCGAGGCAGATCTACTGGGAAGTAAAACGGTACGAGCGAGAGAGAGTCTCTAACGACTCCACCTACTGGCTGATCTTTGAGCTTCTGTGGCGAGACTTCTTCCTCTTCCAGATTCGGAAGTGGAAAGAGTCTTTCTTTAAGGCCGGCGGCATTCAACGAATCTCCGTGCCCTGGACCCAAGACGAGCGGCTTTTGAACGCTTGGTTAAAAGCGGAGACCGGCTACCCTCTCATCGATGCCGCCCTGAGGGAACTCGACGCGACCGGATACACCTCGAACCGCACGCGGCAGAACCTTGCTTCGTTCTTCACCAAGAACCTCGGTCTCGATTGGCGACTCGGTGCGGCGACCTTCGAATCTGCCCTCCTTGATTACGAACCCGCCGCAAACTGGGGGAACTGGATGTACCAGGCAGGCGTGGGGCATGACGGCAGAGAGTTCCGGCTCTTCAATCTGGAAAGACAAGCCTCTCAGTACGACCCCAAAGCGGAGTTTGCCGCGTACTGGATTCCTAGTCTGAAATCCGTGCCCGTGGCTCAGCGCTACAACCCGCCTTCTTCCTTGCGAGAGCGGGTGGGCTATCCCCAGCCGATCGTTCCTTTCGACCTATCTGCGAAAGAAAATCGCCAACGGTACGAACGTGCCGCCGGGGTTGGCGCGTCAGGGGGTTCGGAACGCTCGCACGGCAGGCACGATTCCCGCAGACGGAACGACAGACGGCGGTAGCAGACACGAGCGTCAGTGGTAGCATGACTCGAAGCACGATGGACGACGTCACCGCCGAATACGCGGCCCAAGACTTGGCCGTATCTGAACCGTTGCGCGCGGTTGCCAAGGTGACGGTTGCCGCCAAAACCGATCTCGGCCGGATTCGAGAGAACAACGAAGACAAGTTCGAGTTCTATATCTCGGAAGAAGAGTCGGTGCTCGCCACGAAGGGTCAGATTTTCTTGGTATGCGACGGCATGGGTGGTCACGCCGCCGGGCAGATCGCCAGCGAGCTCTCCTGCAAGTGTTTCATCGACACCTATTTGAATCACCCCACGCTGGATGCCGACTCCGCTCTGCGTGAATCGGTGATCGCCGCCAACCGCCTGGTGAACCTCGTCGGGGTCTCGAACCCTCAACGCCGAGGCATGGGCACCACCCTTAGCGGACTGGTCCTTAGGCAAGGCGAGGCCAAAGTGGTGCAGGTGGGCGATAGCCGCGTGTACCGATTCCGCGACGAGGTTCTGGAGCAGATCACCACCGACCACACCTATGTGGAAGAGCTCGTGCGGCACGGCATTCTTCCGCGCGAGGACGCCGAACGGCACCCCCAAAAGAACGTTCTAGTGCGAGCGATCGGCGCCGAAGACAACGTTCAACCCGATCTCTTCACGCTCGATCTCCAAACGGGAGACCGTTTTCTGCTGTGCAGCGACGGCCTGATCAACCACGTTCCAGACGTAGCGATCGCCGAAGCGCTTCGAGACATGGATCCGGCAAAGGCCGCGTGGACGCTCATTTCGCAGGCGCTCTTGGACGGCGGGACCGACAACGTCACCGTGCTCATTGTTCGCGTGGATGAAGTTCAGCGTTTCGAGCCCTCCCCGCTCTAAATGCCGGGTTCAGAAGCCTCATTTGATAGAGAAACCGGTGGATAAGATGTATCGCCAAATCTCATTGTCAGGATTCTGCTAAAAACGGTGTTATTCCGTTGAGCAAGGGTCTAAACTGCCCGCGATGGAACAAGTGCGCATTGGTCTGATCGGTGTCGGCGGATTCGCCCGGTACCGAACCGGCAACCTCCTTAAAGTCAAAGAAGCCAAGGTCGTCGCCATGGCCGACCCCAGCGCGGATAACATTTCCGCTCTGAAGGCCGCCCACCCGGCCACGGCCGATGCAGCCGAATTCTCCGATTACAAAGACCTCCTCGCGGCGGGCAACCTGGACGCGGTGATGATCATGACGCCGCACACGCAGCACGTCACCCAGATTCTGGATGCGCTGGATGCGGGTCTGCACACCTGTGTTGAGAAGCCGATGGTCACCACCGTCGCCGACGCTCACAAGGTGATCGCGGCTCGC
>CAYYJX010000076.1:14185-14805 GCA_964471545.1 uncultured Fimbriimonas sp.
GGTCAGCTACCAGCGCCACTTCCAAGCCGAATTCCGAAAGATTCGGGAGACCATTCTGAGCGGCGAAGCGGGCCCGGTGCAGTACGTGGCGGGACTTAACTGCCAAGAGTGGAAGAAGGGCACCGCCGGTACGTGGCGACAGATTCCCGAGCTATCCGGTGGCGGACAGTTGAACGACACGGGATCTCACTTTGTCGACATTCTGCTTTGGTCCACGGGTCTCGCCGCCGAATCGGTTTCGGCCTACGGCGATAATCGTGGCACCCCGGTCGATATCGACTCGGCGCTGACGCTTCGGTTCAGCAATGGTGCGGTCGGCACGATCTCGATCATCGGCGATGCCACCAACTGGCACGAGGACATCACGATCATGTGCGAGAAGATGGGCTTCTTTGTCCGCAACGGCAAGCTCACGGTTCGCAACCTGGCGCAAGACAAGATCGTGTACGAAGAGCTGAAGGGCGGCACCACCCCGGATGCGCACTTCATCGAGTGCATCACGAAGGGCATTCCGTGCGAGTCGCCGTTTGAGTCCGGTCTGGACGTTATTCGCCTTACCGAAGCCGCGTGGAAGTCGATGGAACTCGGCGGCGTGGCGGTCAAGGTCGCCGACCTGGGCT
>CAYYJX010000077.1:0-10811 GCA_964471545.1 uncultured Fimbriimonas sp.
TGCTGGACGTGGCTCGAGCGGCTGGAACCCAAGAAAGCCCGAGTCCCGAACGACCGTGTTCTTGCCATCCGCACACCCAGCCTACAGGCGAAAGAACTGCTTCTAGCAAGCGAACCCGAGCGCTTCTTCACTGAAGATCATTACAACGGCTACCCAGCCATCCTCGTGAGGCTCGATCTTATGGATCCTGCTGAACTAGTGGACTTGCTCCAGCAAGCTCACGAATCGGTGCTGCCCACGGCAAAGGTTAAGCGCCCTTGATCCGAAAACAGGTCGACTTGGCAGGTGCTAATAAGGAAATGTAGTCCTCAGCGTCGATCTAAAGAACTCATTCAAAACGTCGCTGCTCGGCAAAACTCGCGATCGATCCTGCTTTTCAAGCGACGCAATCGCCTCTTCCAACAAAACGAACTGGTTGGCAATAAAGGCATCCAGCACTCTGTTTGGGCTCCCCGTACCGACCTCTGAAGTCACTCGTTTCACCGCAAGCAGCGCTTCGATCTCCGACATTACTGCCGTCTCAGATTCGATGCGCTCGAGGAGCTTGCCAAACTCGATTGGCGGAATGGTGTGGTGATCGAGAATCCATCCTGCCGCAAGAAGGGCGCGAAGGACATAGAAGTACTTCTTCAGCTTCACCGAACCCTGTTCCATTCCTTGGCGCAAAAGGGCCTCATTGCTCTTCGCCATGCTAAAGTAGTGCTTGGCGCCAGATAGGGGCGAATACACCGACTCGAGCAAACTCACCATGCTGTCTCGAAAGCCGTCTTGTTGGCGGTAAATGAGCGGCGATTGTAACCACTCAACCAGGCTGGGGTTGCTCTTCCACATCAGGTTTAGGGCTTTTCGAATATCCCAACCGCTGATATCCATGTCGTCCACAAGCGGATACTCGATGACGTCTCGTTTGGCGGCTAAGTCGATCGAAAGGTAGTAGTCGGTGGGGTGAATGTAAACAAAGCGGACGTCGTAGTCGCTGTCCGGAGACGCAAAACCCCAAGCCCGACTGCCCGACTCGATGGCGAACAACACCTGAACACCGTGATCTTGCTCGGCAAATGTGAGCCGCCGGAGTGCTTCTTCATGAGCGTGGGAGTCGATCATCTATGCGAGTATGACCTCATCGAAGCGAGGCCCTATTCGCGGATAAAAGCACGGGTGAAAGAACTGCCAAAACTAACGCGAGCAGTCCGAATAGCAACAAGGCGGTGAAGTTAAAGGCCTTACGGTCCATCCAGTCGCAGGCGACTTGAAGAACCCACCAAAGCGTAAGTAGAAAGGCCAAAAGATAGGCTCCTTCAAGAAGCCAATGTCCGCCGCTAAACAGAATAACTGAGCTGAAGGCGCCGACCAGAGCGACAATTCTTCGAGTTGCCATCAAATATCGAAGTGTCGGGTTTTCGACCGTTCCAACGCGGAGATAGACCCCTTCCTTGTCCTGCGATGACCGTTGCTCTTTCTCTTCCATTGTTCTTCCGGAAACAAGCTTGCGAACCAGCTCAACTATAAACGGTCTGGCCATCCTCGGACCGTCAGAGTTTGCGTAACTCGCAAAAAGGAAGCCCCCAAAGTGCGCGAGGCACCTTGGAGGCTTCCACGTTCCTCAGTTCGTAGAGACGAACCGTTACTTCTTCTTACGCCGCTTCAAAAGGGCAACGGCTCCGAGGCCGAGAGCGAGCATGGAAGCAGGTTCGGGAACGACTACGAATTCGGCGATCAACGGATCGATGAAGCCCGTGGGCGCAGCCCCGAAACCAGTGCCATTGGTGGCGAAAATGGCATCAGCCCCCAGACCGGCAGTCCAGTTGGTGAATGTACGTGTTGCCGCTGGGAAGTTCGCACCGTCGAGTGTTGTGCTGCTGCCTTGGTGAGTGAAGCCGAACAACAATCCGCTTGCCGTAGAGGTGTTGTAGTTGAACGCCGTGTCAAACAGGATCGTGGGCGTCCATTGGCCAACCTGCCAGAAGTTCGGACCCATGGTGAGAGCACCCGAGCGAACGGTTGTCAGTCCGGAAGACCAGGAGGAAAACGTGTTTGTCGTATTCAGGAATTCACCCGCAGTTTCAAAAGCAGCGGAAGGGAGTCCCATAACAATCGAGAACGACGAGAAGTTGATCGTCGACGAGGTCAACGCTGCGGACAATGCGTTCGAGTCCGAAGTGGCCTTGAATCTCACACCGATGATCTTTGCAACTCCGGAAACGCCGGTGAGTGTTTCCCTCTCGTACCCTGCAAGGTAGGTCCGGGCGGCCGATCGAATCGGCGTGTTAATCGAACCCGACTCTGCACCGTTGACCTGGAGTTGTGCGCCAGAAATTGCCGTGGCGGCAATTGCACCCAAGATTAAAGCAGTCTTACTAGCCTTCATTGCATTCCAACTTGTCCGGTTTATAGCTGAACCAAGACATCTCCCAGTATAAGAACTTTTCGGCTCGTGACTTATCCAAAGGGAAGTACCCCGGGCGAATCCGAGCAATGTTAAGCAAATTTACTGGGTCGTTCGCGTCATTTGGGCGGCGTGCCAAACCTTAAAGACGTCCCCCCCAGGAGATACTTGTCTTCGGTGAAATAGGCAACAAATGTCTACTAAAATATTGACGATCAAGGGTGGCGGTCGGTAGTCTCCCTTCATGGATGGATTGACTAACCTCCGAGCACTTCTCGACGACGCTCAGTATCAGCTCGAGCAGGTTGTAAGCGGTATGACCGAATCTCAGCTCGACCATCGCCTCGCTCCGACCTCAATGACACCCCGGGAGACGCTCGTCCACGTGACGGAGTGCTATGTTGCCGGGCGCGCTGCCGGGGAAGGCAAGGAGCATGAGTGGGGCTCCTATCAGGCTGCCGGCTCGGACCTTCCCTCGCTTCTTGAGGCCTACCGGACGGAGAGGGCCAAGGCTGTCCAGGAGCTGGTGGTCGCCGATGAGGGTCGCATTCGCGTGGCTAACTGGTTGATCGGGCATGACCACTACCACGTGGGTCAGCTGGCCGCGACGCGCCTTGCGACCGATCCGGAGTGGGACACCTTCTCGATCTACCGCGGTTAGAGATCGAACTTGATGTCCTGCAGCGGCTTAGCTTCTTTATTCGTTCCGGCGCTTGCCGTTAATGGTTATTACCGGCTCTGGCTACTAAGGAAAGGTCCACACTTGCTTCGCTCCTCAAAGTTCCTTGCCGATACCACGAAACAGATGATGAATTGAGACGGATGCTCATTACAGGTGTATCTTTGCATTGGAATGACGAGCGCGATGGTCCTGACCCTGCTTGGAATGCAAGGCTTCTTGAGCGAAGTCACGCCTGCACGAATTAAGCTTGGCAACTGGGAGCAGCGCACTCCTATTGAGATCGAAGTCGTTCGGGCAGATCGGTCCGCTACTTGGATTCAAGGGTCGTACCAGACCGTGAAAGACGGCCGCGCTCAAGGGGTTGTGAAATCGCCGGACGGATCGAGCTTTCTCGTAGTCGATCGTTACCAACCAGTCTCCGCTGGGTGGATCATCGACCGCTCCGTTCGAGTGATAACGGCGGGAAGCGATAAGGCATTTTCATCTCGATTTTCGCTCGCCAAAACCACACCTTCCCGATTCCGAGACCATGAGTTCTTCATTCCGGGGGTTTGGTATCGAGACAACCGGGCGGTTCCGAAAGAGGCTCTCGCGGCGGACCTTGACGCGGAAGGCGTACTCGTCCGAGAGGATCGGTTGCCCCTTCCGGTGGCAATGGTTCGAAACCCTGTCGACGGTAGCGAATTAGCGCTGACTCATATGGACCCGGACGGATCTGCGTTTGCGGGGGAAGATCACCGCCCAAGAATCGTGGATGGACGCATGCGCTTCGGCTCGATAGGGTTCCTAAACCGAGGCAAACTAGCGGTCGCATTCCAGTACCCGGGCACAGAGGGAGATCGCACCTACATCGGAGGTCCAGGCAAAGCCTGGGCACTTCGGAGTCACCCGATTGAGGTTGGGTTGGAGCAGCGGTACCGACTTCGATTGAGCATCGGACGGTCTAACCGATTTGCCGATGCCGTGCAAACAGCGTGGCGTCAAGCCTTTCAAGATGCGGATCCAAAGGTTCCGAGAGCAAACCAGACGACTGGGTATCGAGAAAGCATGAGCCTGCTCGCCAAATACGGAGCGCGCTACAACGGGGTGCCCAGCATGCCGTTTCAGGTTCGAGTCCCCACCGGGGAAGTGATTGACACGAGCAGTCAGATGGGATTTGTCGGTAAGGCCCTTTCTGCGGCGGCGCTGCTTCTTCGGTCGAGCATGGAGACGGGGAACGCCTCGCTTAGAGTCCAGGCGGAAGACCTCATCAACTTCTGGGTGAAGAACGCCATGAATCCTTCTGGGGTCCCCAAGACTTGGTACGACATTCAAAAAGACGGAACCGTGACCTGGCGAACCGAGCCCACGCACCTGCGCATTGCAGCCGACGGCATGCATGGAGTGTTGGATGCTTGGCGAATTGGGAAGCGTCCCGAATGGCTCGCCTTCGCCCGTAAATTTGGCGATTTTCTAGTGGCGAAACAGGAAAAGGACGGCTCTCTTTCCGGGCTTTGGAACTGGGATGGGACTTCAAACAAGCCTTACAAGAACGTCTCCTACCATGTCGTTCCGTTCTTGGCGGCTCTGCATCAAGCAACCGGAGACCCTCGCTACCGCGAATCGGCCATTCGCATCGGGGAGTTTGCGCTGGAGTCTGTCGATAACGAATATGCCTACGCGGGTGGTGCGCCCGATAATCCGAATGTGACCGACAAGGAGGCGGGCATCCTTGCCATGCAAGCGTTCTTGGCGTTGCACGCCCTCACCGGGGAAGAGAAGTGGATCGCTCCTGCGGCCCGGGCGGGCACGTACTGCGAAACTTGGACCTATGCGTGGAATGTGCCTCTTCCCAAAGATGATCCGTTGGTAGTCTATCCGCGTAATCGAACAACCCTTGGACTGAGCGTCATCGCCACTGGGCATTCGGGCGCAGACAACTGCATGGCGCTCGCCGTTTACGATTATTACCGGCTCTGGCTACTAACGAAGGATCCCCACTTCCTTCGCTTCTCTAAGTTCCTTGCCGATTCCACGAAACAGATGATGGATTGGGACGGCTCGCTCGGGTACTCGCATCGAGGCCTGCTCACCGAGGTGTTGACCCTCTCTCCTCCGCATGGTCACGGCCTGCACGGTTGGTTGCCGTGGCTGTCCGTCGCCATCTTGCAGCCAATGGTCAAGATGAAAGAGGCGTTCGGCACGTACGAGATCGAAGAGATCGAGAAACTTCCGCTCTTGGAAAGGTTGGATCGCCTAGCGAAAACTCCGCTGTAGTCTCCGCCTCTAAGAGTGGAGCAACATTCTGCTCGAGAAACGGTCTCGAAGCGAGTTTTAGGAGAAGATGGTGGGCGGTACAGGACTTGAACCTGTGACCCCTACAGTGTCATTGTAGTGCTCTACCACTGAGCTAACCGCCCGAAGGAATAAAGAGTGAACCCCAAAATTGCTTTTGGGGTCAAGTGTCTCTCTCTCCGAAGAGGCTATTTCAGCGCCTGGAACCGAACGTTCGATGGGATTTGGACTGTTCCGGTTGAACTGTAGGTGCCGCCCCCCGCGTAGGTTTGCCGATAGTAGGAGAAAACCAGCCACGCGTGCGTTTGTCCGGGGATCTTGAGCAAGGTCAGAACGCCAATGTTCCGATGGATCGGGATCCCGAGGTCGTTCTTGGCAATCACCCACTCGTTGCTGTCCATCATCGTCTTTACGACCGTGGCGCCGGAGAACCGGGCCTTTACAGAGGCGGCTACCTTCGCTTCGATTCCGGCATTCTTAGCCTTATCCGAAGGCATCTTCCACTTGGTTGCACCGCTGTTCATGGCGCTAACCAGCGCCGCGATCCTGTCTTCAATCGGCTTTGTAGCATCGGCGGGCATTTGCTTGCCCTCTTGCGCATAGATCGGTGCCAACTGTTTCCGCTTTTCAGCGACAAAGTTCTTGGAGATAAAGATGTCGCTCACAAGGGCCCAATCGACCCACCCATTTGTCTTCGCGCCATCGATCGCTTCGTCCAAGCGGCTGCAGATGGTTTTCATCCAGTTGACTACCTGCTCAGGGGCTGCCTTCTGGAAATCGGCTTTCAGCTTGTTGTACTCGGCTTCGCCTTCAGACAACTTGGCGTTCAGGTCTGCAAGCGCCTCATTGCCCGTGTGCTGAAGCTTGGCATTGTCCTGGCTCCACTCGCGCGTACCCGTCTTCCAAGCGGGATACTTCTCCAGCGCAAAGGTGACAATTAGTTTGGCTCGTCTAGACCAGAGCACAACATCGCGCCATCGCTCGTCGGGAACAGGAAGCTTTAAGGCTGAGACCGGTCCGTAAAGGGAACTGACGGTGTAGTTCAGGTTCTCTTCCGACATCTCGACCATCGACGGGTCGCTGAGTGCCCCTGCCTGTGGGAAAGAATCGGCTCCGGAGAGGATCGCCGCATCTTGCCACATCCCCAGCGCTGCCATGTGAAGACCATAGGCGGTTCCGTTGATAACACCTGCGTTTGTCTCGGTCAGCGAAGGGTTCTCACCAAACCCATAGCCGTAATACCGAAGCGCGGGAAACTTTCCGGGCTGAATGGTCACCGCCATCTGTCCGGAATCCGCGTCTCGCCGTTCACCGCGGCCATAAAGCTCATGCGCGGCTGCCAGCGCCGTTGCGGCTTCGCCGTACTTCTTCTGATTAAAGAGCGTATCCGCCTCTTCAACCTTCCCCACAAAGTTCTTCATATCTTCCAGCGCTCGAGCGTTGGAACCTTGCGGAGCGGAGGCAAAGGATGCGTAGGCGATGGTAACGAGGGCGCCGGTGAGGCTTAATCGAAGTGTCTTACCTTTCATGATTCGCGAAGTACCTGAAATTGTTCAATACACTATAAGTGATTGCTGCAATTACTGTTAAGCCACGCACCCGTTGGGCAACACGAAAGGGGGCTGGTGGATCTGTTCTCATCTCGCGAAGATCGTCCGTTCGTCCGCAGATTCCTAGACGACGAACGCGTCCAAACTCACTAAAATACAAGGTGATGGTCACCGTCGCCCTCGCTTGCGCTGCCCTCTCCTTCGCTCCGAAAACCCCGTTCACCTTTTCCGGTTGGGTGGTCTCTTGGAATCCGTACTCGCTGGATCGGCTGGAGAAGTACGGAGACAAAGTAGACGTCGCTCTCGTCGAGTGGATGGGCATTGGTGGTGACGGGTTGCCGTTTCGGAGACCGCTGTGGACGCCCGAGATGAAGAAGCGCCTCTTCGATATCGGCAAGAAGCACGGCATCAAGTTGTACGCAATGGCGAGCAACTACGTGGAGCCGGAAGGATTCGATGCCGCTCGGATGACCAAAATCTTCTCCGAACCCGCAACGCAAGCCAAGCACATTGCCACTCTCACCGACTTCGCCAAGAAAGACGGGTTCTCTGGCATCGATCTGGACTACGAATCCATGAAGGCCGCCGATAAAGACGGCTTCTCACGATTCTGCGGCGATCTGAAAAAGGCATGTTCGGCCAAGAATCTTAAACTCAGCGTCACGGTTCATCCCAAAGTGAACGATGAAGGCGGATGGGAAGGCCCCCGCGCGCAAGACTACGGCGCCATCGGGAAAGCTGCCGACGAGGTTCGACTGATGTGCTACGACTTCACTTGGTCGGGCAGCGAGGCCCCAGGCCCTATTGCTCCAGACGATTGGGTGGAGAACGTTGCCAAGTACGCTCTCACAAAGATTCCCGCTAATAAGTTGTACATTGGCATCGCCAACTACGGGTACGACTGGAGCGTAAAGCCGGGGAGATCGCTGATCTTCGAAGATCGGCCCAAAGGGACCCCGGTCATCGATCCCCGAAGCGGCGAGCAAGTCTTCAACGGGAAGATTCACTTTGGCGGACGAGAATCTGCGATCCGGAAGATCGCAATTGCAAGGCGGTTGGGTCTTGCCGGAGTTGCCTCTTGGTACATCGGATCAGAAGAACCGGAACTTTGGGAGATCCTTCCCAAGCGATAACCGGTTGGCGGCATTCGCTGGCATAACAGGCGTAGACTTTGCCAGTGCAAACGCTCGAACTCGTTCTCACCGCGCTTTATGGCGGGATGGCCGCCATTGGTGCGGGGAACGCGTTCTTGATGCGCAAGCCCACACGCGTCCCATCCCCCGAGCTTCGGCGAGACGTGGTCGTTCTGATCCCAGCGCGAAATGAGGCCGAGAATCTGGCGGAGCTCATTCCCCAACTCGCCTCCCAGTGCCGAGTGATCGTTTGCGACGACGAGTCAGACGACGGGACCGCAGAGGTTGCCCGTTCCCACGGGGCTCAGGTGATCTCCCCAAGCGAACCACTTCCGTTCGGATGGACGGGAAAGAATCGGGCGTGTCACCTTCTCGCCCAAGTCGCCCTTGAATCCACCGACTGCAAGTGGTGGATCTTCCTAGACGCAGATGCTCGCGTCAGTAACGACTTCGTGGCGTCCTCGGTTGCTCTCGCGGAGCAGATGCCCCGCAACTGGGCGGTTCTCACTGGGTTTCCCAACATTCTGCCCGGGAAGTTTCCTGAGCCTCTCTTCCTAGGATGGGTCGGTTGGATCTTGCTCTCGACCAACCCGTTCTTTCTGGTGTCGCGAACTCGTAAAAGCCATAACCGTTTCACAAATGGACAGATCACCGTTTGGCGATCCAGCGTTTATGCCGAACTTTGGCCGAACGAGCAGCTGAAGGGTCGAATTCTTGAAGACGTCATGATCGGTCGCCTACTCGCAAAGAATGGCTACGGGGTCGACGTCGTGAATCTGGCCGCGACCCTCAAGGTGCGCATGTACGACACTTGGAAGGCAGCATTCGACGGCATGAGCAAAAACAGCTTTGAGATCATCGGCTCTGCCGTGGGAACGATCCTACTTTCTGTCTTCCTGCTTTTCATCGCCTGGGGATGGCTGTTCGCATCCTCGCTCGCAATCGGCGGGGGATTGTTCTTGCTCCTCGGATTGGGAGCGTTCTTCATGACCCTTGGCGTCAAGGGCGATCCTTCTTGGGATTACCGATTGGGAGGCAAGGTCATGCGCATGCCCAACGCAATCCTGTCCGCACCGCTCAACCTCTTTGTTGCGCCGTTAATGATCACCATTGGGGCGGTAACGATGATTCGCAGCCTGATATGGAAAAAACGCGGCCTCACCACATGGAAAGGCCGCGTCTACACGCACTAAGGCGTTCTTCTGAGCTTTAGTGAGACTCGCCGAGGATGTCTGCGTACTCGTGGCGAATGTCTTTGAGCGCAATGTTTGAGTACACAAAGATCACGATGGCAACGATCAAGAGACCGATCGAGCCCCCGATGAGAGCACCGTTCAGACCATCCTGCATGTCTTGCGGTTGGTAGTCCTTCACCCATGGCTTGCCAACAACGGTTCCCAGGTAGAAACCGGCGGCGGTTAGCACCGGAGTGACCACGCACGTGGACCAGATGAGCGCGATGCGAGTGTCTTCTTCCGCCAGAATAGCTTTGATCGAAGCCATATCCCTCTATTTTGACCGATTCCTCGACGTTTGTCACCCTCTTCGCCAAACGATCGGCTCGGAGTTGTGTCGGCGTGGGGCAGATTGGACGATTCCATGAACCAGGGGCCTCCGGAAGCACGCCCAGGCAGGTCGGAAACGTGCTACCGACTCTTCCTTCCCGTGGATCCTTGTGTAGAGATGGAAGGACTACCTCGTACAATTGCTTGCTTTTCAAACATGTTTAATCGGATTGACTTATTGCAGATATATTTAATTTGAACATTTATCATCTCCCACTTCGGGAGACTTGATTGTTTTCAGGGAAAGAATGAAATCAAAGCTCATAGCCATCTCCCTTCTCGCGGTTGGATGCTCCTTAGCGTCCGCGCAGAGCAGGTCCTCCTTCGTTAGCGTGAACTCCATCTCACAAATCGCACTTACCCGCACCGGACTTAGCCTCGACCTCGTCGTTGGAGCTAACCCAGAAGTGCAAATCGGCGCAATCACCTACCAAGTAACCGAAGTCTTCGGAGCGTGGTTACTAGACGATAACGACGATCTGGATGGAACAGGAACGAACTCCGGCGGTTGGACTTTCGACAAGAGCACGACGGGTGCTGGAGGAATCTTGGGATTCAAAACAAATCCCAACTCCGGTGTGCTTCCCAGTCAGAACAAGACGTTCACTTTCAGCACTGTGACTGGGATGGAGGAGACCGTTGGTTACCACGTTCGGTTTAGCCAGAACCTTCCGAGTGGCTTCAACACTTTGTACGTGACAGCGGGCTCGGCCGTACCGGAGCCGGCATCGCTCTTGGCGCTCGGTTGTGGTGTCCTAGCAGTCGTTCGAAGGCGACGCAAGTAGCCCTCGAACGCCTCACGAACGGTAAACCTGACCCTCCTCTGGAGCTCGCTTCAGAAGGAGGGTCGATACTTTTTAACATTTAAACAATGTCATTTTTCATCTATTTGGCGCAGGCTGACTCCTCATTCTGACTGCCAGTAAATTTGCAGTGACATTGAATGCATAATTCTTTGATTAGCAGTGAGTAACCGTATAAGTGCTTGGATGGATCCTCGCATTACTGCCTGATAAACTTGTCGAAATAAAGGAAAGGCTCCCTTTGTCGGTAACATTCTCTTGCTTTCTTTATTTGGAGCATCTCGATGGTCTAAATATTGCTTGCAAGGTTTCATATGCAATTAAAGGTTTCATTGTTTGCTGCTGGAGTGCTCCTGACCTCCTTTGCTTCGGCTCAAAGTCGATCCTCGTTCGTCGTGGTCGATGCCATCAACTACAT
>CAYYJX010000077.1:10911-14754 GCA_964471545.1 uncultured Fimbriimonas sp.
CCCGGCCAAAGCAAAACGTTCACCTTCTCGACCCTTACGGGTTCGGAGGAAACGATCGGCTACCACGTTCGATTCAGCCAAAACCTGCCCAGCGGATTCAACACGCTTTACGTGACGAGCCCGAACGTCGTACCGGAGCCTGCATCCATCGCAGCTCTGAGCGTTGGCGCCATCGCGCTCATCCGACGACGCAAGAAGAAGTAAGGTCGGCTGACTCCAAGAAGAACCAAAAACGGGCGCGAGAATTTCTCGCGCCCGTTTTCGTTTTCGTTTTCGTTTTCGTTTTCGTCTCCGGTGGGGGAACGCAGCCTACTTAAGCGTCTGCGTTAGGATCAGGTTTGTGCTACCAGGGGTTCCGGCAGGGAAGCCTGCCGTGTAAATGTACCGATCGCCAATTCGAAGCTTCTTCAGCTTCATGAACGCCTCCACAGACCGATCGAGGTTGTTCTCCATATCGCTGACCCCTTCGATGTACACGGTTTCGACTCCCCAAACCACTGCCATGTAGGCAAGCGTCTGCTTCTGCCAGCTGGCGCACAGAATTGGGGCTCTCGGCCGATACTTGGAGATGAGTCTGGGAGTTTGGCCGCTGCTGGAAGCACACACAATGGCCTTCGGTTTCATCTCGCGCTCAAGGCTGCCCACCGCGTTCACAATCGCATCGACCGTCGGATCTACCTTGGGCGCCACCACGTAGTCGGGGTGGCTCGCAATCACCTCTTCGGCGGCCTCTGCGATCTTCGCCATCGTCTTCACGCACTCGATGGGGTAGCTCCCGGCAGCGGTTTCGCCGCTCAACATCACCGCATCCGTGCCGTCGAGGATCGCGTTAAAGACGTCGCTCGCCTCGGCCCGAGTTGGGCGCGGGTTGTTGACCATGCTCTCTAGCATCTGCGTCGCCGTAATTACGGGCTTGCCCGCGAGGCTGCACTTCTCAATGATTGCCTTCTGCGCCGCGGGGACGGATTCGATATCCATCTGCAGACCCATGTCGCCACGGGCCACCATGATGATGTCGACCATCTTAAGAATGTCGTCAAGATCTTTGATCGCCTCTCGGGTTTCGATCTTCGCGCAGATCCGCATTTCCGCGTCGATGTGATCGAGGAAGCGGCGAAGCTCGCGAATGTCCAGCGCGGACTTCACATAGCTCAAGGCGATAAAGTCGCAACCCGCGAGCTTGGCTTGAACCGCATCGTCGATGTCCTTCGAAGTGAGCGCAGGAACGTCGAACACCTTTCCAACCAGGGTCACGCCCTTCTTACTCTTCAGGGTCCCGCCCGTCACGACCTTGCCGATGAACTCGCCCTTCTCGCCAGATGAGATACGAATCTCGATCTCACCGTCGCCTAGAAGAAGTCTTCCGCCCGGTTCCATGGCGGCAAGGATTTCGGGTTGATTGATCGGGACGTCCTTGTTAAGACCCACCGCGATGGACTGACCCGTGACTAGGTCGATCGAGCCACCAGGAATGTCTCCCACACGGAACTTAGGACCCTGGAGGTCGGCAAGAATGGCAACCGGAGAATGGATGGGGGAGAGTTCTCGAATCCAGCCGATCCAGCGCTGCTTTGCTTCCCAATCCCCGTGGCTACAGTTCAACCGCGCCACGTTCATGCCCGCGTCGATGAGCTGCTTTATCTTCTCTTTCGAATCAACTGCGGGACCGAGCGTGCAAACAATCTTTGTGCGGCGTTTCAAAATGCATCCTGCCTTGCCGAATCTCGGCGACCAGCCCCAAGTCGAATCAGGGCAATTACAGTATGCCCCTTCCATCCCGTGTCTGCCGAGGGCAAGGAATCCCATTCACCAATCGAAAACATCGTAAACTCCAGGCGGCATGGCTTCACCCAAGGTTCTGGTGCTGGATCGCGATGGAACGCTCATCGTGGAAAAGCACTACCTCTGCAATCCAGAACTCGTGGAACTCATTCCCGGTGTCGCAGAGGCGCTCCAGTTGCTGGCGAATCAAGGATGGAAGTTCGTGGTGGCGACGAACCAGTCAGGGGTTGCCAGGGGCATGTTCACTCTAGAAGACGTCGCCGCAGTGAACGCCAGAATCGACTCTCTCTTGACCGAACGAGGCGTGCAAATCGCAAACTGGCAGGTTTCCCCAGATGGACCGGAAGGCGAGTCTGAGACCAGAAAGCCCGCGCCCGGCTTGGTTCTCCAGGCCGCCAGAGACCTAGGTTTCGAGCCTCATCAGGCCGTCTACGTCGGAGATAAGCTCTCCGACCTGCTCCTTGGTCGCAACCTTGGTGGAAGAGACGTGCTCGTACGTACCGGTTACGGAGCAAAAACCGAGCGCGAACTGACGTTTCAGCCTTGGGCAATCGTCGATTCGGTAGCGAACCTGCCAAACTTACTGGAGACCGACTCAAGCACTTCCGGTTAGCTGAAAAATGAGTAGTTCCGCACCTTCTCCGCAAAGCGAATTCCCGTCCCTGATCGATGCCCACTTTCAAGAATCGATCCGAGTGAAGGCGCTCACTCAGGAGGTCTGCAAACAGCCGTTACTCGATGCCGTCGCGATGATCGCAGAGTCTTACGCAAAGGGTGGAAAGCTCCTTCTTTGCGGAAACGGGGGGAGCGCCGCCGACGCACAGCACCTTGCCGCCGAGTTCATCAGCACGCTTTCCGCCACCTTCCGGCGAAGAGCCCTGCCCGCCATTTCGCTCGCCGCCGATACGTCCACGCTCACCGCTCGCGCCAACGACTTCCACTTCGATGAAGTTTTCTCCCGCCAGGTGGAGGCGTTCGGAAATCCCGGAGATGTGCTCATCGGATTCAGCACCTCGGGGAACTCCAAGAACGTGGCAAAAGCAGCCGAAGAAGCGAAAGCGCGAGGCGTCAAGGTCATATCGTTCACCGGAGACGGCGGCGGAAAACTCGCTGAACTCAGCGACGTCCTTTTGGCGGTTCCCAGTGGGAACACCCAACACATCCAAGAGTCGCACATTGCGCTCTACCACCTGCTCTGCGGACTCGTCGAAAAGAGCCTTTTCCATCCGGACGGAAGCGCACGATGAGCAAGCCTAAAGTCGCCTTAGTGGTCGGTACGCGACCCGATGCCATCAAGACGATGCCCGTAGTTCTGGCGCTTCGGCAAGTGCCAGAGGTGGAAACGGTGCTCATCTCTACTGGTCAGCATCGCGAAATGCTGGACCAAGTGTTCGCCACGTTTGAAGTTCAACCCCAGATCGAGCTCAATTTGATGAAGCCGGGGCAATCGCTCTCGGAAATGACCGGGAGAATGTCGCTAGCCCTTGGAGAAGCCATCGAGTCGGTGAAGCCTCAATTTCTCTTGGCGCAAGGAGACACCACCACGACCTTTTTGGCCGGTCTCATGGCGTTCTATGCCCAGGTGCCGTTTGGTCATATCGAAGCAGGTCTGCGGACGCACAACGTCCACAACCCATTCCCTGAAGAGTTCAATCGCCAAGCGGTGGCGCTCTTCGCCGAGCACCATTACGCACCCACCGATTGGTCTGCGGCGAACCTTAAAAGAGAGCACGTGCCGGATTCAAAAATCTTCGTCACTGGAAACACGGGTATCGACGCGGTGAAAATGGTCGCGGCGAAGCGCGAACAAACCTGGCTCCCCGACCATGAAGGGCGCGTCCTACTCATGACCATGCACCGTCGCGAGAACTGGGGCGAACCGATGCGAGACGTCGCAACCAACGTCCGAAGGTTGGTCGATCGGTATTCAGACACGCGTCTCATCGTCGCCATGCACCGCAATCCCGTCGTACGGGAAGTTCTGGAAGCAGAACTTGGAGGACACGAACGTATCGAGCTGATCGAGCCGCCTGAGTACGAGAGCTTCGTCAAGCTCATGCA
>CAYYJX010000078.1:0-6488 GCA_964471545.1 uncultured Fimbriimonas sp.
CCTATGCTCGATCCTCGCGTCACCAAGTTGGCGGAGTTGCTGTGCAACCACTCCGTGCGACTCACCGCCGAAGACAATTTGCTCATTCACGCCTTCGATATTCCGGAAGAGTGCGTGGTGGAACTGGTGCGCGTAGCTCAGTCTAAGGGTGCCAACGTTGCGGTTCGACTCGAGAGCAACCGCGTGAAGGCGCAACTGATGCAGCACATGACGGTTGAGAACGCGCAGCTGATTGCCAAGACAGAGAAGGCGGAGATGGAAGAGATGACCGCTTACATCGCGCTGCGGGGCACTCACAACTACGCCGAGCAGTCCGAGGTTCCGGCAGAGAAGCAGACCATCTGGTCGAAAGAGTACGTGCAGCCCGTCGTATTCGGTGTTCGCGTGCCCAAAACCAAGTGGGTGGCTCTGCGATGGCCGACGCCGGGAATGGCTCAGCAGGCTTCCATGAGCACCCCCGCGTTCGAGAAGTTCTACTTTGATGTCTGCACGCTGGATTACGCGAAGATGGCAAAGGCTTGCGAGCCGTTGAAGGAGCTGATGAACAAAACGGATCGCGTGCGCATCGTGGGTCCGGGCACGGAGCTATCGTTCAGCATCAAAGACATCGGTTCGGTGCCTTGCACGGGCGAGGCGAACATTCCCGACGGCGAGTGCTTTAGCGCTCCGGTGAAGGACTCCATGAACGGCACCGTCCAATACAACACGGTCTCGCTGTATCAAGGAACCGAGTTCAAAGACATTCGATTTGTGGTGAAAGACGGCAAGATCGTCGAGGCCGAAGCGGGAGCAAACACCGCCAAGCTGAACGAGATTCTGGACACCGATCCGGGTGCGCGCTACTTCGGTGAATGGAGCCTGGGCTTCAACCCGTACGTTCTGCACCCCATGAAGGACACGCTCTTCGATGAGAAGATCGCCGGCTCCTTCCACCTCACCCCGGGCGGTTCGTATCCTCCTCCCGGCGGAAATGGCAACGAGAGCGCCATTCACTGGGATATTGTTTGTATTCAACGACCCGAGTACGGCGGCGGTGAAATCTACTTCGACGATGTTCTGATCCGCAAGGACGGGCTCTTCGTTCTCGATTCGCTGCTCGACCTCAACCCGGATCGCTTGGGCTAAGCCAACTTGGCGATGCCCTTTCAAGAGCCGCACTTAGAAAACAAAAGTCTATGAATAAGACCCAAAACTTATCCATATCGCAAAACCGCGTTGCGTTGCAAGCGGTGTTTGCGGTTGTTGCCTTCGCGGCGATCACCGCGGTGGCCGCTCAGGTGACGGTGCCTTGGTGGCCCGTTCCTATTACGATGCAGACCCTAGCGGTCATGGCGGCGGGCGTAGCCCTGGGCGCCAAAAAGGGTGCGGTTTCTCAGGTGGTGTATCTTGCCGCCGGTGCGGCGGGCGCTCCGGTGTTTGCCGATCTAGGCGCAGGTCCCCTGCACCTAGCCGGACCCACTGCGGGCTACCTTCTTTTCTTCCCGGTGTTGGCTTACTTGTTCGGCGTTGCGGCCGAGCGACGCTCGTCGGTTTTCGGCTGGTTGCTTGCGGGTGCGGCTTCGGTGGCAACTCTGGTGGTGGGCGGCTTGGTGCTGTCCGCATTCGTTGGGGCAAAGGCGTGGACCGTCGGCGTGCTGCCATTCCTCCTTGCCGAACCGGCAAAGGCGATTCTTGCCATGGCGGGCTCGCACCTTCGACGCAAGTCGTCTTAAACAACTTTAAACGGCCGACCCTATCTCTCAAGCATTCGTCGCCGACGCATCGATCCTCCGATCTCCATCGGGTTAAGATGAGTCGGCGATGTTGGCGTTAGGACTCCTCTCGATCACCCTTCTCTCCACCCAAGCGTTGGGTGAGACTCCCAGCATCGTGCGGGGGCGAGACCCGTGGGTGTTCCGGTGCGTGTTCGAAGATCGTACGCGCATGGTGTTGATCACGCCGAAGCCCGGCTTCTGGATCGCTTTCAACCCTGAAACGTGCGGCGTGCACAAAATCTGGTCGGGCGAGGTCGACTTTAGAGGCAAGGTCTACGACTTCAGCCAAGAGAACTCGCGCGCCAAGGGCGATTTCCACTACGCCGCTCCCAACGAGATTTGGCGACTTCCCAACCCCACCGTCGCGGGTGAGAAACCTGCTTGGGCCTCTTCCGGGGTGGAAGGCGCAAAAGACGGCTGGCAGTTCACGGGGCCGGGATCGAAGATCTCCACGCCGAACGTAGACCTCTCCGCATGGCGAAGGGTGTTCGTTGCCTTCGACGAAACAGGTCGAAAAGGACCTTTCCGGGTGGATATCACCGCGGGCGACAAAGTGGACCAGTGGTTCCAATCCGCCACCGCGGTTGAGGGTGAGAGCTCCTGGCAATGGAACTTCAAGCGAATCGAGCGACCCGCCGCCAATCTTGGGCTCACCGTTACTTCGGAGACGCCCAAAAAGCTGCGGAACCTTCGGCTTTATGGCGATCGGCCCGTGTGGATGAACGCCGCTGGAAAGCCCCTGGAGGTGAAGTGGGACGGGTACGAGTTGGTGAAACAAACCCAAGGGGTGAAGGTGCGATTCTCTGTAGCGCTGGATGAAAAGCGATCGGTGAAGGTGGTTTGGTCACCCGAGGCGACCGCCAAAGGGTGGCTGGAAGAGTGGAGCATCGCGGGGCTTCCGAAAGGGGAATCCATCTATCTGAACCGCACGCACATCTCGAAGTCCGTGGTGGGTTCCACTAAGCTCTCGTTCGAACAGAACGGGGCTTCGAAAGTCTCTTACGAGGTGAAGCCATGATCGCCGCCCTTGTCGCCGCTCTTCTGGTGGGGCAGCAAAAGGTCGACCTGGCTCAGGTGCGTACGGAGCCAGGACTCACGATTTGGGTGTGGGATGTCGACGGCGCCATCGATCGTCACCCGCAGATTGCCGAAGGGCAGGTGCCGAACGTGTACCAAATCCTGCCTCAACTAGACGTGGTGGATGGATTCACCGGGCAAGAGGGGCTCATCAAAGACAGCTTTATCGGGCGCGCCTTCGGTTGGATTTCCATTCCAACCACGGGCAACTATCGATTCCGCTTAACCTGCGATGACGGCGCGACTCTTAAGATCGGCGGACAACAGATATTGGATACCGAACGGAGCCCCGGTTTTACGGATGAACTCGGTGTGGATCTCCAGGCAGGCGACTACGCAATTGAGATTCCGTTTTACGAAGACAAAGGCAACTTTAAGCTGAAGTTGGAGTGGAAGCGCCCTGGCGATTCGGCTTTTTCGGTGGTGCCTTCCAGCGCCCTGAAGAGCGAAGTCGGTCAAACCTTTGTCGTGAATCCGGGGATCAAGCGATGGTTTTACGGCACCGATCCTCGACCCCCCGGAGACGGTCGGCCGTTGGAAGACGTTCACCCCAGCATGACGCTGGAGACCATTCGACCGGAGGGCTTCACGCCGGCGGTGGGCGGCATGACGTTCCTGCCCGATGGTCGGCTTGCCGTTTGCACCTGGGATCAGGAGGGATCGGTTCACTTAGTGAGCGGGCTTCAAGGTCCTGCTTCCGGAGTGAAGGTGAGCAAGTTCGCGGACGGGCTCGGCGAACCGCTCGGCCTCGCGATGATCGGCGGCGATCTTTGGGTGACCCAAAAGGGCGAGGTCACTCGCCTAAAGGACCTGGATGGAGACGGCAAGGCGGATCGGTACGATGCGATGGCAGGGGGTTGGCCCGCTTCGCAGAATTACCACGAGTTCACGTTCAACCTGGTTCCCAAGGACGGCAAGTACTACCTCAGCACCTCGGTGCCGCTGCGCGGAGGTTGGACCTACTACAACCCGGGGTCGGAGCAGGCGTTTCCCATTCCCAACATCCCCGGTTCCATTTTGGAGATGGACCCGAAGACCGGAAAGTGGTCGGTGTTCGCCACGGGCGTGCGCACCCCGAACGGCATGGGAATCGGCATCGATGGCGAGCTGTTTGTTTGCGATAACCAAGGGTCTTGGCTTCCTTGCTCCAAGCTGATTCACGTGAAGAAGGGCGGCTTCTACGGCCACCAGATCAGCCCGGAAGGAACGGCGAAGGCCGATCCCCCGGCGTTGTGGCTTCCGCATGGGGAAATCAGCAACTCGCCCAGCGAGCCCGTGCCCGTGAAGTCGGGTTTGTTCAAGGGCCAGATGCTGTTTGGAGACGTCACCTACGGAGGCATTCAGCGCACCTATCTTGAAAAGGTGAACGGGGTGTACCAAGGCGTGGTGTTCCGATTCTGCCAAGGCATCGAGGCAGGCGTGAACCGGTTGGTCTGGGGTCCGGATGGCAAGCTTTACGTGGGTGGAATCGGGAGCAACGGCAACTGGAACCACAAGAACCATCGCTACGGACTTCAGCGGTTGACCCCCAACGGCAAAGTGGCTTTTGAGATGCTGCGCGTAAAGGCCGAGGCGGACGGTTTCACGATCGACTTCACCGAACCTGCCGACGCGAAGGTGTTGGCAAAACTCGACACGTACGAGATCGACTCTTTCCGGTACGAGCCGAAGCAGTTTTACGGAGGTCCGAAAGTGGACCAAAAGCGGCACCTGCCCGCCTCGGTCACTCCGAGCAAGGATGGAAAGTCGGTGCGCTTGCGTTTTCAAGGAATGGAACCCGGGCGGGTTTTCCACTTCCGGCTAAGAGACTTAAAGAGTCAGTCTGGCAAGTCCATGTGGACCACCGAAGGTTGGTACACCCTGAACCAAATACCCGCACAAAAGAAGCAACCATGATCACCTCGCTCTCTCTTCTCCTCGCTACGTCGGCCGTTCCCTCTTGGACGCCGCTGTTCGATGGCTCTTCGCTGGCCGGCTGGAAGCGCCGGGGCGGGGAAGCGGTCTACGAAGTCTCCAACGGGGAGATCGTGGGCAAAACCGTGAAGGGTGTTCCCAACGCCTTTCTTTGCACAGAGAAGGAGTACGCCAACTTTGAGCTGGAATACGAGGTGTGGGTGGATCCGAAACTCAACTCGGGCGTCCAGATTCGGTCCCATAGCGTGGGCGGCTACCAGAACGGGCGCGTGCACGGGTACCAGATCGAGATCGATCCAAGTGACCGGGCGTGGTCGGGTGGATTGTACGAAGAGGGTCGCCGAGGGTGGTTGTTCCAGCCAAGTTCCGCTCGGGCGAAATCGGCTTTCAAGAACGGTCAGTGGAACAAGTTTCGGGTTTGGGCGCATGGCGATCGGTTCCGAACTTGGGTGAACGGGATTCCGGTGACGGACACCACCGACCGCATGACGCAGTCTGGATTTATTGGATTACAGGTTCACAGCCATAACGAATCGGGTGCGGTGGTGAAGTGGCGCAACTTGCGGATTCGCGATCTGGGCCATCCCAATGCCGAGCCTCCGAAGGGTGGCAAGTGGCTGCTGAAATCGGAGGCGGACGTCCAAACCAACTGGCTTTCGGGTCGAGATCCGAGCAAGCCCGCGCCCTGGTCTTGGGTGGATGGCGCGATGCAAGTGAAGCCGGGCTCCGGCGATGTGGTGACCAAGGACAAGTTCCAAGACTTCCGCATGCACGTGGAGTTCATGGTGGACGACAACGGCAAGCAAGGACAGGCGAACGGCAACTCTGGCGTGTACCTGCAGAACAGTTACGAGGTGCAGATTTTGAACTCGGCGCCGCGGGGTCCGGCAAACAACGAGTGCGCAGGTGTGTACACGATTAAAGCGCCGGATATCGCGATGGCGAAGCCGGCAGGGCAGTGGCAAACCTACGACATCACGTTCACCGCTGCCAAGTGGGAAGGGGGCAAGAAGGTCTCCGACGCTCGCTTGACGTTGGTTCACAACGGTACGATGGTTCACGACAACATTCGGCTTCCGAATCCGACCGGAGCCGGAGAAGACGAGTCTCCGAACCCTCGCCCGGTGCGGTTGCAGGATCACGGCAACCTCATCCGCTTCCGCAATGTCTGGGTCGCCGAGCGGTAACGCGTTCCTTCTGTTAAAGGTTGGTTAGGTGCCTTAAGAATCTTTGTATGCTTAAGGCATGACCGTTCGGTTTTCTCGCGCGCTGATCTCGTTTGCCCTTGTGGGGGCGATTGCGAGCCAGGGTTGCGCCACTCCTTCCGCCCCTCGGGCCGTCGTCAATCAGGGCGAGGGCAGTATCGCCACCCGAATCTCCGACGTGGTTTACGCGAAGTCGCAGGGGGCGGCGTTCACCTACGACGTGTTCAAGCCGAAGGCACCCACCGGTCGAGCCTTGTTGTTTGTGGTCAGTGGCGGCTGGGTCAGCGACCACGCTCAAATCTCTCCGCAACTCGCCGAACTGGCGTGCGCGAAAGGCTTCACCGTGTTTCAGGTGGTTCACGGTGCCAAGCCCCGCTACAAGGTGCCGGAGATTCTGGAGCTCATTCGACGATCGGTTCGGCACATCAAGAGCAAGGCAACCGAGTACGGCATCGATCCCAACAAGATTGGAATTACGGGTGGAAGCGCTGGCGGTCACCTCTCGTTGTTGGTAGGCGCTCTGGGCGATAAGCCCGCC
>CAYYJX010000078.1:6498-14743 GCA_964471545.1 uncultured Fimbriimonas sp.
AGCGTGCGGACGACATCGACAAACTCTCTTCTTCCGTGGGGGCGGTTGGGGTGTTCTTCCCGCCCACCGACTTTGAGAACTGGGGGACTGAGGGCACCAAGGCGCTCGACAATCCGATCCTGCGAGCCGCCTTCGGAGACGCCTTCGTTGCCGATATCAAGGCCCCGCAACCCGAGCTGTGGGCCAAGCTCTCCAAGGATCTTTCGCCTTCCACGCAGGTGACGGCCAAGATGCCGCCCACGCTTTTGGTGCATGGCGACAAAGACACGCTGGTACCGCTTCAACAATCCGAACGGCTGAACAAGCAACTGTTGGGACTGGGGGTCAAAAGCAAGCTCATCGTTGTGCCCGGCAAGGGTCATGACTTCTTGGGCATGATCGATAAGTTCCAAGACATCATGGCTTGGTTCAACGAGAACCTGAAGTAAGTTTCCTCTTTGGAAAGTTGAAAGGGTGCGGGTGGATTCCGCACCCTTTTTTGTTGCCTGAGCGGGGTAACGACCGTGTTAGACTGCGGCATGCTGTTGATAGGGGCGACCCTTTGCCTAGGCATGGCCATTGCCGATGGCACCGCCGACCTTCCCAAGGCGCTGATCTCTGCCGCCAACACCTTTGTGAACGGGTTATCGGATGCGGAGCGGAAGAGCGCCTTGTTTGCTTTTGATGCCGAAGAGCGCTTCAATTGGCACTTCGTTCCCAAGAGCCGCAACGGGTTGGCGTGGGGCAAAATGTCCGCCGCCACCCAGGGTCATGCCAACGCCCTGCTGAAGGCAAGCCTTTCTGAATCCGGCTGGAAAAAGGTGAACACCATTCGCTCTTTGGAGAACGTTCTTCGAGAGTTGGAAGGCGGGAACCCGGGTCGAGATCCGAACCTATACACCTTCACCGTTTTTGGGACACCGGACCTAAAGGGCACTTGGGGATGGCGGTTCGAGGGTCACCACCTGGCGCTGAACTGGACCATGGCGGGCGGAAAGATTTTGGCGACGACTCCGCAGTTTCTCGGCACGAACCCGGGCGAAGTTCGGCAAGGTCCTCTGAAGGGGACTCGCGCCTTGGCGCTGGAAGAAGATTTGGGTCGGGAGCTTGCCCGATCGCTCACCCCAGACCAACGATCGGTCGGCATCCTTTCGGATTCGGCGCCCAGCGATATCGTGACCGGCAACGCTCGGCGAGCCCAAATCGAGGGTCGGAAGGGCATTGCGTTCGGAGCGCTCTCGGCAAAGCAAAAAGGGCTGCTGCTCTCGCTTATTCACGAACATGCCTCTGTGCAACTCGCTTCGGTGGCAAAGGCTCGGTTGGAGCGGGTGAAGGGCGCCGACATGAACAAAGTGGTGTTCGCTTGGATGGGTGGATTAGAGCGGGGCGACGGTCATTACTATCGCATTCAAGGCGATGCGTTCTTGATTGAGTACGACAACACCCAGAACAACGCGAACCACGTTCACACCGTATGGCGAGACTTTGACGGGGACTTCGGCGAGGACCTATTGAAGGAACACTACGGTAGGCACGCTCTGCCGCATCGTCACTAGGTTTTAGAGTTCCTCGCGAGGTTCCGGATCGGTTAAGATACCGATGTCGGCACCGAATTTTGCGGAGTCGGGATTGCTTGTGATCGAGTTCAATAACGTTCTATCCGCGGGTCGATCGGCGATCCGACGCTTGGGGGTCGATTCGACCCTTCGCTCTGCAATTGTCGGAGGCGCTCTCGCGTTGGCGAGTATGGGTGTCGCTCAGGGCGGCAATGGGCCTAACGCCGGGGGTGGTGAGATCACCATTCGCATGATGCCCGGTGCGGGTTACGGCATCCCGCCCAAAGAGGCCACCAGCACCACTGCGCTCATTCGCCGCGCCACCTTTGAGGCTTTTCACGCTCAGAATCCGGGGATTCGGGTGGTGAATGCGGGCGGCCTCACCCTGGCGGGCGATCTCGCCGACAGCATGTTTCTTATGTCCATGGCGGGAGACACCTCGCCCGACATCTTTTACGTCAACTTTCGCCAGTACTACACCTTCTTGGAGCAGGGGTTTGCTCGACCGCTGGACGACCTGGTTGCCAAAGACCCGGAGGTGTTCAACCGCACCAACCCGGTGGTGAAGAAGGTGGTGACGGGTTACGACGGAAAGGTTTACGCCATTCCGTTTTTCCAAGTCGCGATGGCGCTCTACTATCGCAAAGACTTCTTTGCTCAGGCAGGGTTAGACCCCAATAAGCCGCCTAGAGACTGGAAAGAGTTTTACGAATACTCGCAGAAGCTCACCGATCCGAAATCGGGTCGATTCGGGTTCGCGTTTTCGTCTCCGCCCGCTTACCTGTGGTCGAACTTCTTGTACGCCGCCGGGGGAGAGGTGGTGAAGCCGGGAGACACCCCTCAAGGACCGTGGAAGTCGGTGATCAACTCGCCCGAAGCGGCGAAGGCGGTGGAGTTCTATCGCAAGCTGGTCACCCAAACGTGGAAGGGTCCAGACGGTAAGGCTATGGGGCCGGCGGCGTTCAACAGCAAGAACCTGAACGACGACATTCGCACGGGCAAGATTGCGATGTGGCTGAACTACACCAACGACGTGGTGCTTCAGCAAAGCGACCTTCCGCCGAGCGTGATCGGCATGGCGCGGGTTCCGGCGGGTCCGGGCGGTTACGCCAACGAGATCAACGCGGGCATGTGGGCCATCTCCTCTCGCGTCACCGACCCTAAAAAGCTGGAAGCTTGCTGGAAGTTCATCAAGTTCTTCTCTGGCGATGAGGCGGCACGGATCAATACGGAGAAGTGCATCGAGCTCGGGCTCGGCAACCTCGTAAACCCGGTTTGGCTCAAGAAGTTTGGGCACACCGACTACCTCGCTCAGGTGGACCCGGCATACGTTCAAGCCAACGAAGAACTGTTTAAATCCGGTCACCCCGAACCGTACGGCAAGAACTGCCAGCAGGTGTATACGGTGATGGACAACGCGCTGGACAAGGCGCGCCTGGAGCCCAACACCGACGTTCGAGAGATTCTTGCCGAGACCGAGAAGGAGATGAACAACAAGCTGCTGGGCTACACGCCGCCGGAGATATTGGCGCGTCAGCGAGCCTGGGCGGCGGGCATCTTCGGCTGCATTGGCTTGGCACTGATTCCGCTGAGCATTTGGGGTTTCAAGAAGGCTCGCGAGGCGGCGGCGAACTCGATCGATCGGGTTCCGGCAGGGGTGGACCGGGGTCGAATGTGGCGATTCCTGGCGGTTTGCTTGGGTCCGGCCATGCTGACGATTGCGATTTGGCACTACTATCCGCTGCTGCGGGGGTTGGTGATCGCGTTCCAGGAATACAGCATCATGCGGGGCACTCGCTGGGTGGGGTTTGACAACTTCATCGGCGTTTTCACGCAGCCGGTGTTCTACAAATCGCTTTGGAACAGCTTTGTGTATGTGGGTCTCAGCCTGCTGATTGGGTTCTTTGTGCCGATCTTCTTGGCGCTGGCGCTGAACGAAATCCCTCGGTTTAAGACCTTCTTCCGAACGGTTTTCTACCTGCCCGCCATGACGAGTTCCATTGTGGTGGCCTTTGTTTGGCGGCAGTTTTACGATAAGAGTCCGCAGGGTCTTTTGAACTCGTTGGTGGGACCCTTTGTGGAATCGGCGGTGAATCCGGTGCTGGGCGCGCTGGGTCAACAGCCTTGGCCAACCGCTTACGACTGGCTGGGCGATCCCACTTTGGCGATGTTTGCGGTGGTTTTGCCCGGAGTGTGGGCGGGCGCGGGTCCGGGTTCGATTTTGTACCTGGCGGCGCTGAAGAACATCTCCGAGGATCGGTACGAGGCGGCGGATTTGGACGGTGCGAACTGGGTGAAGAAGATTCGATACATCACCCTGCCGGGGCTGAAACCGCTGATCTTGATCAACCTGCTCGGCGTGTTCATTGCCGGGTTTAAGGCGATGGAGAACATCTTTGTTCTCACCCAGGGCGGCCCGCTGAACTCGACCCGGACGATTGGTCTGGAGGTTTGGCAGAACGCGTTTATGTTCTTGAAGTTCGGCTACGCGACGGCGGCGGCTTGGGTGATGGGGTCGATTCTGATCGGGTTTACGCTGATCCAGATTCGGTCTTTGCTGCGCATGCGGTTCTCGACGGCTCGGGCTTAGAATTTTTGGGGCCGTCGAGAAGGTTTTCCCCCCGATTGGTCGGGGACCGGATGGTCTCCGGCTCCCTCGCCCCTCTGGGGGAGAGGGTGCCCCGTTTAGGGGCGGGTGAGGGGTCTTTTTGCACCCCGGTTCACGTGAAGACCCGCAGCGCCGACCACCCCGTCTCCTCGTTCCCTCCACTGGGAGCGACCTTCGGCTCCTCTCCGACCGAAGGGACCCCTACGCCCGTCGACCCTTCACAAACCGAAACACGCCGCGACCGATGAGGAACAAAAACGTCGCCAGCAAAACGAACGGCGTCCAGTTGATGATCAAAAGCAATCGTCGCTGATTCTCCCGAAGGTCCTCGACCGATGGCTGCACGCGCTCTTGATCTTGCTTGGTGGCGGCGGGGAAGAACAGATCTTCCTTCCATGCCTTGGGCGCGGATGGGTTGGCTTTGGTGGGCCCCACGCGTGGGAACGCCTGGTCCCGATAGACCGCCGTCATGAGATTGGCGGGTAGGTCGGTCATGGGAATCTTGAGGCTATCCGCGATTGCCAACCGATTCTCGGGCGAGAGGCGATAGCCCTGTTCCTTGATGCCGGGGAGATCGGCGTGTTGAGGGAACGCCTCGTCGGAAACGTAATACGCATGCAGACCTTCTCCCCGTTGGGTGGGGGCGTTCGCCTTGGGGACGTAATAGGGATGAAAGGGTCGATCGGTTTTGAAGGAGAGCAGGACCTCGCCGGTGCTGCGCACAGGGGCGCCCTTGGCGGTGGGGAGGCTTTTGATGGCGGTGAAAACCCACCCCTGCTTCAGATACTTCTGAAACCACTCTTCCGCTTCGGCGTAGACCTTGAACTTTCGGGCGATGAGATAGTCGGAGACGGCTTTGGCGGACGTGGCGGTAAGAACCACGATCTGATTTCCGTCTAGCTCTTCTTCGTGGAGGACTGTTACGCCCTTGCCTTCCGCGGCTGCCGCGGCTGCCATGCTCTCCCCTGCGGAGCATCCCATTCCGGAAACGCCGCCTCGCGGGGGGGTGTTCGCGGTTTGCAGGATCGACCAGATTTCATCCGTTGGCACAGAGAACTTGGGGACGGTGGGCGTTGCCACTAAGAAGGCGACCTTTCCTTTGGACGCAAAATCGGCGCGCCGAAGGAAGTGCTCCACCTTCTTTTGGGAATCCCAAAGGATCAGGCTGGTTTGTCCGGTGAAGCCCGGAGCACCGATGCCATCGAAGCCGCAACAGGCCTGAGCAGGGGAAACAGCGAGAACGGCGCCACCGACGAGAAAAAAGCTTCTTAATCTTGCGAACTGGGCGAGGTGGGCTGGAATGCCCCGTTTTGAACCTAAAAAGACCCTCGCAAAAGATTCAAGACGGAGTGGATTCGGAGAAAGCATCAGTTTTTTTCAGCTTTTTCTTAAAGGACCGTTGACATCCGGGGGTCCGTCGTGGAATCATAACTATCGCGCCAGTCAAACGGCGACGAACCTTGAAAGCGGAATAGAGAAGCGTTCAGTCAGGTAAATAACAATGGTTGATTTCGAAAAGAATGTCAACCCCGATGGCCTGAAACCTGCGAAGTAATTCGGTGGAATCAGGTGCTGGCAACAGCAACATCACAATCATTTGAAACCAATGTTCGATAGAACATCGGTCAAGCTTTCTACGGAGAGTTTGATCATGGCTCAGGACGAACGCTGGCGACGTGCCTAAAACATGCAAGTCGAACGAGCACTTCGGTGCTAGTGGCGAACGGCGTAGTAATACATGAGCAACGTGCCCCTAAGTCTGGGATATACGATGGAAACGTCGGGTAATACCAGATGTGCCGGAGGGAGGGCATCCTTCTTCCAGTAAACGGTTTTTCGCTTAGGGAGCGGCTCATGGCCTATCAGGTAGTTGGTGAGGTAATGGCTCACCAAGCCGACGACGGGTAGCGGGTCTGAGAGGATGAACCGCACGAGTGGGACTGAGACACGGCCCACACACCTACGGGTGGCAGCAGTTGGGAATCTTGCGCAATGGGGGAAACCCTGACGCAGCGACGTCGCGTGGAGGACGAAGGCCTTAGGGTTGTAAACTCCTTTTTTCAGGAAAGACTTAGGACGGTACCTGAAGAATAAGCTCCGGCTAACTACGTGCCAGCAGCCGCGGTAAGACGTAGGGAGCAAGCGTTGTCCGGATTTACTGGGCGTAAAGAGCGCGTAGGCGGTCTGTTAAGTGTGAAGTGAAATCTCTGTGCTCAACACAGAAACTGCTTCGCATACTGGCAGACTTGAGGAATGCAGAGGCAACTGGAATTCCTGGTGTAGCGGTGAAATGCGTTGATATCAGGAGGAACACCCATGGCGAAGGCAGGTTGCTGGGCATTATCTGACGCTGAGGCGCGAAAGCGTGGGTAGCAAACAGGATTAGATACCCTGGTAGTCCACGCCCTAAACGATGGATACTAGACGTAAGAGGTATCGACCCCTCTTGTGTCGCAGCTAACGCATTAAGTATCCCGCCTGGGGAGTACGGCCGCAAGGTTGAAACTCAAATGAATTGACGGGGACCCGCACAAGCGGTGGAGCATGTGGATTAATTCGATACTAACCGAAGAACCTTACCCAGGTTTGACATCGAAGGAAAGACCTAGAGATAGGTCCCCCTCCCACAAGGAGGCCTGAAGACAGATGTTGCATGGCTGTCGTCAGCTCGTGCCGTGAGGTGTACGGTTAAGTCCGCCAACGAGCGCAACCCACGTCTTGTGTTACCAGCGAGTAAAGTCGGGGACTCACAAGAGACCGCCGGTGTAAGCCGGAGGAAGGTGTGGATGACGTCAAGTCAGCATGGCTCTTACGCCTGGGGCTTCACACATGCTACAATGGGCGAAACAAAGGGCAGCAATACCGCGAGGTGGAGCCAATCCCAAAAATACGCCCCCAGTTCAGATTGTAGTCTGCAACTCGACTACATGAAGGCGGAATCGCTAGTAAACGCAGGTCAGCTATACTGCGTTGAATACGTTCCCGGGTCTTGTACACACCGCCCGTCAAGTCACCTGAATCGTCTTCACCCGAAGTCCGTGGCCTAACCGCAAGGAGGGAGCGGCCGAAGGTGAGGGGGGTAAGGGGGACTAAGTCGTAACAAGGTACCCGTACCGGAAGGTGTGGGTGGATCACCTCCTTAAAGGATATGTACTCTCAAGCACTGCTTGAGACAAATCCAGGTCGATCTGACTGTCCGTAACTCTATCCGCTTAGAAGGATTAACAGAGAGGCCACCGCAAGGTGGTTTTTTTGTTTTTAGCCCATCGGCTTTTTGTGACGCTCTTGCGAGCGAAGCGAGGATCCGATGGGCTTTTCTGCGTTTGAAATCGAAGGTCTTTTGAATCGCCGCTGAACCTTTAAACAAGCGACTGAATTCAATTCCCCTCCCCGATACACCGGGGCTGGCTACGTAGGGGTGCCCCGGCAGGGGCGGGGTGGTGTACCGGAATGCTTCTCAAACACCTCGAATTGCCTCTATTCCGAACAGCTTAAGCTGCGGAGCTGCGCCCATTACCGCAGCCCTGGGTGTTAACCCTAGGAGTGTGAGTCTCTTCAATCTCCAGAACAGCGGAGCCATGGCAAGACAGGTCATTTAAGAGAGAAATAACCCTTCATGCGGACCAGCCAAAGCGGCGGAGCCGCGACCGGCATCGTAGCCCAGGGTGATAACCCTGGGTTTGGCGGGTCCTATCAAGCAAGAGAACGGCGGAGCCGTGGCAAGACTCTTCGTCTTAAGAAAGCGCAAACCGGAAACCACCCAGCCCCGATCAATCGGGGCACCCCTCCGTAGAGGGGAATATCTATGGTCGGTGCCTTACGGTTCTTTGCCCATACCAACAACTTTCAATCGGAATCAAAGGTCCGGAGCCGACCAGATCTTCCCACCTCAGGACCTACGGCAGGAAAAGTCCTTCTATCGACTTTCCCGTCAAACGCTCGAAATCCTGCTTAAACTCTTCGACCCCGATCAGCCGAATGCCGTGCCGCTGCAGGGCAGGGAACAACCGCAAATCATGAAGGGCATCGATCTTCAATGTTCGATACACCTTCAAGAAGTCTTTTCTTCCGGGCGGGATCACCCCAATCGTGATCTCGATTC
>CAYYJX010000079.1:0-14391 GCA_964471545.1 uncultured Fimbriimonas sp.
CGTTGAACAACGTCGACTTGCCGACGTTAGGAAGACCTACAATTCCAGCCCTTAACATGAGAGAAGCCCGACCTAGCGGGCTCCTTCATGGTACCTGCGCTGTGGGGAAGCGCAGAAAGCTTGAACCTGTCGTCTGCTTTTGTTAGGCAGCGATCTTGAGGTTCGACTTCTGAGGCGGAGCTTCCTCGAACTTGAATTGACCGACGAGGGTCTTGAGATCAACCGCAAGTCCATTGAGATCGTTCGAGAGTTTGCTCACCTGTTCGATCTTTGCCGACTGCTGCGAGACAGCGGCGGTGACTTCTTGGGAAGCGGCGCTCATCTCCTCGGCTCCGGCGTTCATTTCCTGAGCTCCAGCGGCGGTTTCTTCCGAGATGGAGGCTACCGAACTCACCGCCTCTTCAACCTTGGCGGCGTTCTTCTTCATCTCCAGCACCAACGCATCGTTGGCTCCGGCAAGGGTGCTGACCTTTCCGATCGCGCCCAGAATTTCCTTCAACGCCGACTGTGCTTCGGAGCTAAACGAGGTGCCCTTCGTGACTTCTCCAGCGCTGGCATCCATCGCAAGAATCGCATTTTCGACTCCTTGGTTGACCGTTTCAATGAGCGAGGCGATCTCTTTGGTGGCTTCAGAGCTGCGTTCGGCGAGCTTGCGAACTTCGTCTGCAACCACCGCAAATCCTCGACCTTGTTCTCCGGCTCGCGCCGCTTCAATGGCAGCGTTGAGCGCTAGCAAATTGGTTTGAGCGGCAATGTCATCGATGGTGCTAACGATGGCCTGAATCTGCGCCTGCTTCTCGCCAAGTTCCTTGACGGCGAGGCTGCTCTTGCTCACCTGGTTCTCGATGGCCGACATGCTTTCGATGGTCTTTTCGACGGCGACACCGCCCTGAGCCGCAACCTCGGACGCCATTTGCGCCGCCGATCGCTGAGTCGTGCTGGCGTCGGCGACTTGGTCGATGCCATGCCGAAGGGTGTTCATCGCATTTGCGGCATTCTGAGCGCTCATGGCGAGTTGCTCGGCGGCTCCTGCAATTTCGTCGCTGGTTTTGCTGGTTTCGCTGACGGCTTCGCCAACCTCCTTCATGCTGCGAGCGATTTCGCTTGCGGCACGGGCGGTTTGGTCCGATGCTTCGCGAAGAGTCGAGCCCGCTCGGCTGACGTTCTCGGATTTCGCCGAGAGCGTCGCCATCAGACCGTTCATGCCGTCCATCGAAGCGTTAAACGATTCGATCGTGGACTGAACCTTACCGAGCATCTCATTGAAGGTGGCCGCCAGGGTGCCTATCTCGTCCTTGCTGTGAACGGGGAGGGGAGTGGATCGAGGATAGATGCGAGGAGTCAGGTCTCCATCGGCAACCGCTGCAATGCCAACTTCGAGATCGGAAAGACACCAGTTTTTCAGGTTGGTCAACTTCTCAATGAGAGCCTTGACGCCTGGAACAATGGATCGAGTGATGCCCATGCCCGCGACGATCGAAAGCGCGATGGCCGTAATCGTTGCGAAGATGATGAGGCCGCGGCTTTGCTGCGCCGTGGTTGAGGCAAGTTGCACCTGCTCCTTTGCCTTGGCACTGTTGGAGTTGAGAATCTCTTCAATCGACTTGATGATCCCGTCGTCGTAGCTCTCCTTCATCGGAGACTTCATGAGATTCGTTGCGCCCGCTTCGTTCTTCGATTTCAAGAGAGCGTTGAGCTGCTCACTCTGTTCGTCGTACTTTTCCAAGCCAGACTGGAGACGGGAGAGTTCTCCAGAGGCGCCAGAGGACGAGGTCAATTCGTCCAGCTTTTTCAGCTCGGCCTTCAGGGTTTGCTGAAGGCCCTCGATGTTTTTGAACGTTGCCGCTCGTTCGGACGGCTTGAGTCCAAGGAGGCGCCATTGCTGAAGCCGAAGCTCGGTGGCGATATAGCGGAGCTTTCCGGCCTGCTGCGTGGATTGAGCACCGTGCTCGATGCGCAGCGTTGTGGCGGCAATGGTGGATGCCGCGTTGATGGCAATGGCTCCTAGCAAAAGGAGCAAGCAAACAATAAGCCCGAAGCCTAGTCCGAGCTTGCGCCCAACCGACTGATGTGCCAACAGTTTTGAAACCATAAAAACCTCGAAAGGCAGGAATTCGCCTGTACCGGAATCGGGGGACAAGTCCAGGCAAATCTAAGGGAAGATCATTGGCATTTAACTTGTTTAATTTGAGGATCAATTTGCCGATCTTCTCAAAAAGCCCTGACCGCTCCTCGGTTCGATCGAAGCGTTGAGCGCCGGATGGACCTGGTTGGGAGCGGCAAAAACGACGCTAGCCCTCGGATCTTTCGATCCGAGAGCTAGCTTGACTTGGCTGTCGAATTGGTCGTGTTAGGCGGCCAGCTTCAGGTTCGGCTTGGTGTCCGCAGACCCTTCGAACTTGAACTGACCAACCAGTTCCTTCAACTCTTCGGCAAGCGAGTTCAGCTCCGAAGAAAGCTCGCTGACCTCTTGAATCTTGGCGGTTTGTTGGGTGACCGCGCTGGAGACCTCTTGAGAAGAGGCGCTCATCTCTTCCGCGCCTGCGTTCATCTCCTCGGCGCCGGCTGCGGTCTCTTCGGCAATGCTTGCCACCGAGCTCACGGACTCCTCAACCCGAGCGGTGTTCTGAATCATCTCGACCACAAGGGTTTCGTTCTCCGAAGCGAGTACGCGAACACGGTCGATCGAGCTCAGAATGTCGGTGAGAGCGGTCTGCGCTTCAGAGCTGAATGCCGCGCCCTTCGTGACTTCGTCCGCGCTTTCATCCATAGAGGCAATGGCCTCTTCCACACCTTGGTTTACGGTCTCGATCAGAGACGCGATCTCCTTAGTGGCATGAGAGCTTCGCTCGGCGAGCTTGCGAACCTCGTCGGCAACGACGGCGAATCCTCGACCGTGCTCGCCGGCTCGAGCGGCTTCGATAGCGGCGTTCAGAGCCAGAAGGTTGGTTTGACCTGCGATGTCGTCGATGGTGCTGACGATGGCTTGGATCTGCGCCTGCTTCTCACCGAGTTCCTTAACGGCAAGGCTGCTCTTCGTGACCTGGTGCTCAATGGCGGCCATGCTTTGAATGGTTTTCTCGACCGCGACTCCGCCCTGAGAAGCAACCTCAGCGGCTTGCTGTGCCGCCGCTCGCTGATCGCTGCTGGAGGCAGAAACTTGATCGATTCCTGATCGAAGGACGTTCATCGCGCTTGCGGCGTTTTGCGCGCTCATCGCCAGCTGTTCGGCGGCTCCAGCGATCTCGTCGCTGGTCTTGCTGGTCTCGCTCACCGCTTGACCGACTTCCTTCATGTTTCGAGCGATTTCCGCGGCCGATTTTGCCGTCTCTTCAGCGGCTTCGCCCAGAACATTGCCCGATCGGCTCACGTCGTTCGACCGGTTGGAAACCTTTGCCATCAGTCCACTCAGGTTGTCCATGGAGGTGTTGAATGCCGAAACCGTGGACTGAATCTTGCCGAGCGTCTCGTTGAACGTAAGGGCAAGAGTGCCGATTTCATCCTTTTGGTGCAGGTCGAGCGGAGTTGATCGCGGGGTGACGCGCTCGGTGAGATCGCCGTTGGACATTTTCACGACCGCCTTTTCGAGGTCGCTAATGCACCACTCGCACAGCGTTTGCAGCTTGGCGACGGTGGCCTTGACACCGGGAACGATCGACTTGGTCACCGCAGCGGCAATGACTCCGGCGAGTCCGATCGCAACCACCATGAGCGTGATCAAGAGGTTGCTCGTTTGCTTAGCGGTGCTTTCCGCCGCGTTGACGAGAGCCTGAGCATTCTTCACGTTCCACTCGGTGATCTCCTCAACGACTTTGACGAGACCATCGTCATAGGCGGTCTTCATGGATGTTTTCATGAGGGTCGTCGCCGCTGCCTCGTTGTTGGCCTTCAACAGGTTCTCTAACTTGTCGCTCTGTACAAAATATTTGCTGAGGTTATCTTCGAACTTCGCGAGGTTCCGCTTATCCTCTTCCGAAACGGCGCCCCTGGCGTATTCCTCTTGCTCTTTTTTCAGTTCTGTTTTCAGCGAATCGATGCGATCGAACGTCGATGCGCGCTCGCCGGGTTGAAGCTCAAGAAGCTTCCACTGCTGAAGCCGCATTTCGGTGGAGAGATAACGCAAGTCTCCAGCGCTGTCGGTTGAAAGAGTGCCCTCTTGATAGATTTTCTTAGCCCCGGCCGCAAGGTCAGCGGATGCACGGTAGGCAACAACACCTTGAACCACTAAAAAGGCGGTGACAATGCCAAAGCCGACACCTAGTTTCCTGCCGATTGGCATATTTGCGAACAGATTCATACTTCTCCTTTCCCCTGAGACCTCGCCCCGTTGCCCGATCTCCCTTTAAGGTCGTGCGTGCTCTCGATATAAATCATTGGAAGCTGATATGTCGTTTCCAAGAGTCATTCACGGAAAAGTGTGATCATTAACGAAAAGGTTGAATGTCCTTCGTACGCAAAAGTCCTGCCCGAGCGCCGGGCTGAGTTGGAGGGATGAGCCTGAGTAAACTCAGCGGATATGCGGACTACGATTGTCACCGCAATCCCCTACGTCAACAGCACCCCGCACATTGGGAACATTCTCACCACGCTCTCGGGTGATGTTTCTTCGCGCTATCACCGGGCTCGGGGCGAGGATGTTTTTTTTGTTGCCGGTACGGATGAGAACGGCCAGAAGATCAAAGAAGCGGCCGAGGCTCAAGGGCGTGAGGTCAACGAGTTCGTCCAGGAGATTGCCGGACGCTTCGAGTCCATCTTCGCCGGAATGAACATCCGCTACGATGGGTTTGTCCGCACATCCCTGGAGCGCCATCGCTTTGTGAGCCAGGAGTTCTTCCGCATTCTCAAGGAGAACGGCTACATCTATCAGGCAACCTACGAAGGCTGGTACGACGTGTCGACCGAGACCTACTTCAAGGAGTCCGACCTAGTAGACGGCAAGAGTCCGGACGGAAACGAGGTTCGGTGGGTCTCGGAAACAAACTACTTCTTCAAACTCAGCGCGTTCCAGGACCGGTTGCTGGAGCATATCGAGAGCAACCCGGGGTTCATCGTCCCCGAGACGCGTAAGAACGAAGTGGTTTCGTTCATCAAACAGGGATTGCGCGATCAAGCCGTGAGTCGACAAAACAACGGCTGGGGCATTCCGGTGCCCGGCGATGAGGGTCAGGTCATTTACGTTTGGTTCGATGCCCTGATCAACTACGTCACGGCAACGGGCTGGCCAGATGCAGGATGGGAAGAGAAGTGGCCTGCGCTGGCTCAGTGGCTCGGCAAGGATATCCTCACCCGGTTCCACGCAACGCTTTGGCCTGCGATGCTGATGGGCGTTGGTTTGCCTTTACCCAAGCATGTCGTCGCGCACGCTTGGGTCCTTCTAGACGGAGAAAAGATCAGCAAGTCGAAGGGCAATGTCATCAAACCGATCGAGTTGAGCCAAGAACTTGCCGAACGCGCCAATTGTGCTCCGATGATCGCGGTGGATGCGGTTCGTTACTATCTGATCTCCACGATGGGATACGAGAACGACTCGATCTATTCGGACGTGGAGTTTGATCGCAAATTCAACGTGGACCTGGCGAACGATCTTGGCAATGCGCTCAACCGCTCTTTGGCAATGACTCACAAGTTTGTGGGTGGCGTTATTCCGGAAGGCGAAATCGAAGCCGAGGTTGCGCAGGCCATTCAGACCGCCAAAACCGGTTACGAGACGGCCATGGCGGGCTTCCGTCTGGAGAAGGCCTCCACGGCTGCGAGTGATCTCATTCGGTTTCTCAACAAGTACATCGACTCGGCGGCACCCTGGGCGCTCGCCAAAAACCAGGACCCTCGTTTGGGTGCGGTTTTGCGATCGATGCTCATGTGCCTTCGCTCGGCAGAAACCATGTTCCGACCGATCATGCCCACTGCAGCGGACGCCATTGCCGAACAACTCGGTTTGACTCCCGCCGTTGCGTGGGATTCCATCGGAACCGCCGAATCGTTGCCCGCAGGGACGGTGACAAAAACCCCAACGCCGATCTTTCCGCGATTGGAAGCCCCTGCCAAAGCCGAGCCTGCGAACGCGGCTCCCAAACAAGACAAGAACAAAGCTAAGGAGAACAAACCCGTGGAAACAACCGCACCTAAGACTGAAAAGACAGAAGGCGTGATCGACCTGATCTCCATTGATGATTTTGCCAAGGTGCAAATGAAAGTGGGTCGAGTCTTCGAGGCCGAGTTCCACGAGAACAGCGACAAGCTACTGAAGCTCCAGGTGCACATTGGAGAAGAGAAGCGGCAGATCGTGGCCGGTATTCGCAACAACTACTCACCAGAGGATCTCATCGGCCGTCAGGTGGTGGTGGTTTACAACTTGAAGCCTGCCAAACTGCGCGGAGTTGAGAGTCAGGGCATGCTGCTGGCGGCGACCGATGCCGAAGGCGGCGCCATTCTTCTCCAACCCGATCGCGAAGCTCCCGAAGGCGCTCAGGTTCGATAATCTGCATCCGGTCGTCCGATCCGCTCGTAATCTAATCGGACGACCCTGAATTTGGGGAGCCAAACGGACATGTCTAGAAGACTCACTCTGAAAGAGCAGATTCAGAAGAACAAGCGCGGGAGCGCTGTTTTTGTGGGCCTCATGGTTTTCCTTCTGGCGGCGCTGACCACGTGTGTGGTCGGCTATTTTGCGCCCAAGCAGTGGTACTTCGGCACGGCAGGAGGGTTAGGACTGGGATTGCTCGCTGCTGTTATTGCCCGATACATGGGTTCCAAGATCGTTCTTTCGATCACTCATGCTCGAGAAGCAACCGATGCTGAGCACCGTCGCCTGAAGAACGTTGTTGAAGAAATGGCGATTGCGGGTGGTGTGCCGGTGCCCAAGATCTACGTTATCGACGATAGTGCGCCAAACGCCTTTGCCACAGGCGGCGACCCTAAATCCGGAATTGTCGCCATCACCACCGGTCTACTCGACAAGTTGGATCGCGACGAATTGCAAGGAGTGATGGCGCATGAAATCGCCCACATTCGCAACTACGACATTCGGTACATGACCACGGTCTCGATTCTCGCGGGAATGATCGCCATGATTGCCGATCTTTTCCGTGAGATGTCATGGCGAGGTGCTCGTCGACGGTCGGGCGATCGCGACGAGAACAACCTTGGCCTCATCTTTCTTGTTGTCGGACTTGTCCTCTCGATCCTCGCTCCGCTTGCAGCCGTGCTATTGCAAATGGCGGTCAGTCGAAAGCGTGAGTTCTTGGCAGACTCCACAGCGGCACAAATGACCCGCTACCCAGAGGGTCTGGCGCGAGCTCTTCAGAAGATTGCCCACGATCAAGAGCACTTGGAAAGTGCAAACCGGGCGACTCAGCATCTTTACATCATCAACCCACTAAAGCTTGGGGGTGGAGGATCAGATTTGTTTAGCACTCACCCAGATACAGACGAACGCATCCGGGCGCTCATGGGTTTGGCGGGGAACTACCAAACCGAGCGCAAACTGGGTCTTTCTCCGAAGCCGCTTAACGACTAGTGCCCTCATCAGGGTGCTTGCCCTTAATATTCACGACTTGGTTTAGCAAAAACCGGCTGATACTGTGGAATAAGCCCCGTACCCGAAAGGGTGCGGACAACGACGTCAGTGGGGCAAATATGAACAGTTATCATCGAACCAACGGAGGTTCGCAGTGAGTCGCGGTGATTATTCCGACGTGCTGCGGAAGGCGACCCAAGTCGCACTCTCTGATATCGCCAAACTTGTCGGGTCCTCGCCAGAAGCCGTGATTGTTGGGGGGCTTGCTCCGCAACTCCACTATCCAACCGCAGACGAGCGATTTGTCGGAACGGGGGACATCAATGTGCTCCTCTCCGAGGATTTCGGCGTGATCGAGCCGATGGTGCCGCTGCATTCCAAGCTGGCTTCACGCGGGTTCGAGCCCGACCCGCTCCAGCCGCACCGCTACTTCCGATGCCACCAGGACGGTGTGCACATGGCGACGGTCATCGTCGAGTTTCTCTCGCCGGATCGAGAGGGTGTGGGCGGATTGCGCCGGATTCCCAAGGAAGAGATTTACGCGGTTCGGCACTCTGGCCTAGAGAAGGTTTTCGAGCATCCGGTCCTGTGCCGAGTGGATGATCGGCACTCGGTGCAAGTTTGCGACTTGGCAACGTTTTTTGTGCTCAAGTCAATGGTGTTCGAGAATCACGATCCTCAACGACAGGCAAAAGACGCTTACGACATGCTCTACTGCGTGCGTATGTCTTGCGACGGGGGCGAAAGCGTTGCGGAGAGCCTTCTGGCACGCGCAAGCGATCCGTTCTATCGGGCTGGCATCGATCACCTGGTCGAATTGCTCGACCCGGTCGACGGCAACGGACTGGTCGCCTATGCTCGATGGTGCGAATCAACCGACGAAAGCGCGTCCACCTTGGAAAGCGGACTCGCGGCGGCGCAGCGATTTGTCTCGCACCTTACCGCGGTTCGGGCAGGTTAGCCTTTTCGCGGGGGCGCGGTGCTCTCGCGAACATCCATTCGAACGGGGTGAATGCGCATTCGCCCCGCTTCGGCCTTGTCCTCGATCACTTCGATCAACATCCGCACAGCTTCCTCCGCCATTTCCTCAATGGGCTGCGCGATCGCAGTGAGTTTGGGGGTGAGGGAGTTGCAGTACTCGGTGCTGTCAAAGCCGATGATGGAGAGGTCTCCGGGGATGCAGATTCCAAGTCGATCTGCGGCGGCGTAAATCTGTGTGGCAAGCGATTCTGTTCGTAGGATGACCGCAGTGACTTCACGGTTGTTCTTCAGCCAGGTCTCCGCCTCGGAACCGTCCAGACTCACACTGCCGACCTTGGTGTACTTCGGGTCAAACCCTAGGTCGTTGGCAACAACCGCAAACTGCTCGGCCCGGTAGGCGGTTTCAAGTGCGTTGAGGTTCTCGCGTTCGTTGATCAGCGCTACGCGGGTGTGGCCTAGGTCCTTTAAGTGCTGAAGCGCAAGGGTCATGGCTTGCACGTTATCGCAGCACACATAATCGCCACCCTTTAGGTTGGCAAGGCTCGGTGGAACGTGGATGTGGACGATCTTGACCTTCGAGCGCTGTGCGGCCTGGACCGCGTCTTCGTCGACGTTGCTCTTGGCATAGACAACGCCATCGAATCGGCCATCGCCAATGTAGCCTGCCGCCGAATGAGACAGGTGCGGGCAGATGGTGAGGGAGTAGCCCTGTTCAAAGGCGGCCTTGGTGATGCCGTCAAGGAGCAATCCCATATACCGAGAGCCTTTTCCTACCGGACCGAACTGATCGAACATCAGGCCGATGGTTTTGGTTTTGCCCCCGCGGAGACTGCGGGCGAGATTGTTCGGCGTGTAGTTCATCTCCGCCGCCACGCGACGGATGATTTCGGCTTTTGCGGTGCTCACGCGCACGTTGCCACCCTTGTCATGGAGCACTTTGCTCACTGCGATCGGAGAGACTCCAACCGCTTTCGCCACGTCGCGAAGGGTTACCGCCATTGTTCTTTCGTTCCTCTCAACCTTCAACCTCTTCATTGGGGTTGATGTACACGTACATCATAGCCCGAAAATCGGCGGATGCAATGATATTTGGTTGATCGTTAAATTAACCCCGTAGACCCCTTAATAAAATTTGCATTAAGATTGATCAACCTCCCGCTTCGAAGACTATTTTTGCGGAAACGTACGGCGACCCTTTTTCTCCTGACGGGGGAATTTTGAGGGTTGCGAGGCGAGTCTTCTCATCGAAAATCACTCCCGGAGCCGAGATCGGTTTCACCGACTCTGGTACGGCGATCAGGATCGAGACCGGGCGATCTGGAGCCGAAAGGGCCTCGAATTCCAAGGCGCCCGCTTCAAACCTCTCATTCCGAATGGCGTGCCCGACCTGCAGGAGGTGCCGGGTCGATCCAATCACGAGCGGTCGATTCTGCACGGGCACAAAACAAACCGATTGAACATCGCCCTCTTGCACGGCTGGAAGAGTGATCGCGGTTTGGGCGTTGACGGGCCCCAAGAACTCTCCGGAGACAGTGTCGAACACCAGGAACGTTTTGCTTGAGAGCAAGCCGAGAGTCGCAGGGAAAAGATCCACGGCACCGCCCGCTTTGAGTGCGATTCGAGTGAACTGGGCTCCATGGTCCGTCGTGGGACGACCCTGGAACTGCTTGTCGCCTTGGACCTCAAAGGGGTGGAGAAGGTAGCCGCTGTATGGAATTTCACCCACGTTCCCGCCAAAAAGGTCGCCCGAAACGGGCAAGCACTTGCGTAAGAAATCGAGTTTGTCGGGAGTGATCGATCCGAAATTGTTCGTTGGATCGAGCTTTCCGGTGAACAGAACCTTGTGGCCAAGAAGCGACGCGAGAGCCACCGAGGATCGAAACACCGGGGTTGGGAGATTCAGATCGATTGGCGGGAACTCGGTTTGCCACGCATGGCCTTGAAAAGCGTGGAACCGCGCGGCGTTGCCAACGCCGGCGCGTTGAGTCTCAGCGTCCTTGATCGTGCCCGGCTCCACCCGAACGGTTCCAACGGCGCCGATGAGTTCGGGGAGAATCCCCCCAAGGAGAACCTCGTCTTTGGAGAGCAGTTCCAGTGCTTCGGGGACAGCGACTTCTGGCTCAGTCTTCTTGCGCTTCCAGAATTCGAGCGGTGCAAGGCGATAAGCACCATAAAGCCAAGGCGTAAGGGAGTTCCAACCCGCAAACTCCCAGCCCGCCTTCGCCAGAGCCTCGCGCGGCGTCAAGAATGCGGTGGCAAAAGCGGCCTTCGATTTGGGATCGGGCAAGGTTCCAAATTCGGAAACCGTGAGAGGTGTTCCGGGTTTCTCCTCGATCAGTTGCTCGAGTGGCAAGAGTCTCAACGGGGAGTAGGGAATCCCCGAAACCTCAGGCACGGCTCCTAAAGCTCGAAGTTGCTTGGCGAGGGCGGAAAGCCCGGTTGGGAATCGATCGTTTGTTTCCAACAACCGAGTCGGCCAGGTTTCGCCGGATTCAAGAGCGACCGAACCGGGCGCTTCATGCTTCAGATGCCCACCTTCCAGCCGAATGCGATCTTGACCATAGTGAGGCAAGCGATCTCGGAAGAACCCGGCTGCGTTGAGCAGATCTTCCTCAGTGACTTCCTTCGAATCGATTCCGACTGAGGTCCAACCCCCGCTGAGCGGCCCTCGATCCTCACGCTTCAGAGGTGTTTTGGGGTCCCAGCCAAAAAGGCTCGAATGGTCGCGACGCCACGCCTGAAAACGGGTGACGGCAACCTGGTTGCGCGCGAACACCCGAAGTCCCCGATTGTCCCGCTCAAACCCGATTAACTCCCCGGAGAACCGAATCAGGCAGTCACGCTCCACGTCGTAGATCGAATCGATCCACGCGTTCGGGATCGGGAGGCGATCCCCTTCAAGGATGGCTTTCTGAAGACTGACCACCGGCGCATCGCTCCGAGAAGCGAGAGCGACAAGCGGTCCCTTCGACTCGATCCGAAAGGCCATCGGCGTGTCGTAAGTGGATCGAACGGTAATGGTTTCGCCATCGGCGGTGCGCTTCAGGGGCACAAACGGGCTACGGCTCGGCGCTCCAAGGTAGTCCATGGCCATTCCCACCGCTTTTCGAGAAAGGGGCTCGCGGCTCTGGATGAGACCATACGAGCCTGCGAGCAAGATAATCGCGGGCAGATCTTTACCCGCCGGGAACAGAGTCATGTCCTTCGGGCGATCGACCTTTTGGGCTGCACCCAGCGACGCCGAGCAAAGGAGCGCCCCGGCGGCAGTGATTCGACCGATCATGTGCTTCATCAACCCTCTTGCTTCAGAAGAACGACCCAAGTGGAAGTTGCATCCACCTGGGTCGTATCGCGCGCTTTTTGCGTTCCCTTAACGATTAAAGCTTCGAGGCGAGCGGGGAGCGCGAGACGCGTGTCGCATGGTCTCCGCTGAGCGATCGAGCCTCGAAGCTGGTAATCGGTCGCTTCACTTTAACGGTGTAGACGCCCGGCTCCACAAAGGTGAGGAAGTTATCCTCGAAAGGCTCAGGATCACCATCTACGGTGAGCATCAAGTCCACCACGGGGGCGTCGATTCGGAGATCGAAGTAGCCCGTCTCATGGGCGCGAAGCATGGACCGATTGGTTCCGAGGATCGGCAGAGCCTCCGCAAATCGAGACTCCTTGGGCTCGGCGAGCAACATCCACGTTTCGTGGGCAGCGGTTCCCCAAGCTCGAAGAATGGTGTCGGGAGTGGACAACCCGGAGAGGTCGACCTCGCCCAGAACCGCTCGCTCGTTGAACTTCACGGTTCCTTCGAACTCCCAAGTCTTCAATGACTCGCCGGTTGCCAGAGAATGGGCTTCGACGGTGACTCCAAAAGAGCGCTCCTGCAGGCTCGGCTCGTCGTTAACCACCCACACCGAAACCTTCTCGTTCTTGCGCGAAAGGGAGACGAGCGAGTTGGCATAAAGCCGTCGCATCTCGTAGGCGGCGGCCTTGTACCGACCCCAAGAGTCGATGACCGCCCAGCTTTGAACCGGCCAGCAGTCGTTGAGCTGCCAAATGAGCGATCCTCGGCAGTAGGACGTGCGGCGGTAGTGCTCCACACCGAATCGCAGTGCGTCTCGCTGGTTGAGTTGGCTGTAGTAGACCAAGTCTTCCAGGCTCTCGAATTCTGGGTAGTGCAGTCGCACGTAGCCCAGATAGGTTTCGTAACCCTTGAGCGTTTTGTCGTGCCAGCGCACTGCTAGGGAGCGGTGATGCCAGTCGAAATCGGTGAGGACCGACTCCCAAACCGGCAGGGAACAAGATGCCACGAAGCCGTATTCGCTGGAGAATCGCGCTTCCGAATCTTGGTAGTGCTTCCAGTCTCCACGACCATGCCACACGTCCCAGTAGTGTTGGTCGCCTACTCGACCATCATTGGCACCCTTGTCGAAAACGCCCGTCGGGGACGAATCGATGTATTGGGTGTCGGGGTCAAGCTCTGCAAGGACCTCGGGAATGGTCTTGAGATACAGGTTTTCGCCGTAGTAGCGAGCCGGAGAAAACTCCGCTCCGCCCCACTTTTGGTCCCACATGGTGTTGTTCTCGTTGTTTCCGCACCACAGTGCCAAACAAGGGTAGTTACGTAGCCGCTTGATGTTCGCGGCGGCTTCCACCTTCATCACTTCCTGCGCTTCCGGTCCGTCTGGGTAGTAGGAACAAGCGAACATGAAGTCCTGCCAAACCATAAGACCCAGGCGCGAGCAAAGGCTGTAAAAGTCGTTGGACTCGTACAGACCGCCACCCCAAATTCGGATCATGTTAGAACCCAAGTCGACCGCTTGATTGAGTCGCTCCTCGAGTTGCTCGCGCTCAATGGAAGCAGGGAAGGAAGAATCCGGGATCCAGTTGAAGCCTCGGGCGTAGCAAGGAACCCCGTTGACGAAGAACTCGAACGACTCGCCGAACGAGTCCTTCTCGCGCTTTAGTTCGATCTTGCAGAGGCCCAGTTCGATCGACTTGGAGTCATAGACATAGGCGTCTTCGTCGCTGAGCGTGACAAGCAGCGGGAACACTTTGCCCACTTCTTCTGCCATCCCCACGGGCCACCAGAGATCGGGATTTTTGATGTGGAACGACCCCTTAAAGCCTTGGAAAGAGGGCTCGTCGCCGTGCAAGAACGTGACTGTGGCGTGGAGCTTTTGATTGGTCGAAGCCTCGTGTTCGACATCCACGTGCAGCGTTACCGATCCATCGGCGTGCCACTCTTGGCGCGTGCGAACGTCGGTGATGCGCGCCGCAAATTCGAGGAGCTTGGCGGGCTTCCAGATGCCGCAAGAGATCAGAGAGGGACCCCAATCCCATCCGTACATGTATTGCGACTTTCGCACAAAAGCGCGCGGGTCGAATCTGGAAACGTCGTCTTGAATCCCTTCTTTCGCAAAGTACGCGTTTCGGCGTTCGACGCCGACGTTGAGTGCGGAAGCAAACTCGATGAACAGGCGGTTCTCACCTTCGACCAGCTTATCGGTGACGTCCAGTTCCAACGGAACGAACATGTTGTCGTGCTCGCCGATGAGTTCGTCGTTCAAGAAGATCTTGCAGACGGTGTCTAGGCCTTCGAATCGAAGAATGCGACGGGGAAGGTCCTCGCTTGCGCTCCAGGTGAACGAGGTTCGGTAGCACCAGCTTTTCTCGTCGATCCAGTGGCAACCCAGTTCGTTCAATCGCTCGTACGGATCGGCGATCACACCGTTGTGGACGAGGTCGAGGTGGACATGACCTGGAACGTCGGCCTTCATCCATTCCAGTCGCCAATAGCCAAACTTCGCTTCGGGAGTCGTCCAGGACTTCTCGGCAAATTCCCATCCGTCGTTAAGGTAAGTCTCAAGGAGCACGATGTTGGAGAGTTTATCCGTGCGGAACCC
>CAYYJX010000080.1:0-10112 GCA_964471545.1 uncultured Fimbriimonas sp.
GGAGGACCGACCAGATACTTCCGGCACTCCCAGTCACGGACCATCATCACTTCGCACGATCACAACTGAAGCGGCGGAGCCGCGACCGGCATCGCAGCCCAGGGTGTAAACCCTGGGTTTGATCGTCACCCGAAAAAGATCGAACGGCGGAGCCGTGGCAAGACTCTTTAGCCCAAAGAAACGAATTCCGGAGACCACCACGGCCCTACGGGCCATGCTCTCCCCCAGAGGGGCGAGGGAATTGCGGAGATCGTCCGGTATTCCCCTCTACGGAGGGGTGGATCCGAAGTTCGCTCCGGCAGGAGGGAACAAGGAGACGGGGTGGTCGACCCTTCCAACCAACACGTAAACCGGGGTTCAAAAGGACCCCTCACCCGGCCCTACGGGCCACCCTCTCCCCCAGAGGGGCGAGGGATTTCCGGAGACCACCCCGTCGCTTCGCGCCACCCCTCCCTAGAGGGGAATTGAGCGAGCCGGTTTTCCTACTGATTCCGCTCACTCAAAGTCTGTCGGACCCCTCACCCGACCCTTCGGGCCACCCTCTCCCCCGGAGGGGCGAGGGAGCCGGAGACCACCCCTCCCAAGAGGCAATTGGGTTGAGCCCCCCGATCTCGATTCGGTGGGCGCCGAGCGGCCCTAACCCCGAGCCTTCACCATCTCGCCGACCAGCACAAAGACCCCCATCGCCAGCACAAAGTAGCCAAAGCCCTTCTTCAACTTCGCACCCGAGACGAACCGGCCCAAATACGACCCCAAGAACGAACCCGCGATCGAGATCCCCGCCACCGTCAGTACCAGCGGCCAGTCGATCACGCGACCCGACTGCACATCCCCCGAAAACCCGATCAGCGAGTTGATCGCGATCACCGGCAAAGACCCAGCGACCGCGCGTTTCATCGGCATCTTCGCCACCAGGGCAAGCGCGGGCACAATCAGAAAACCGCCCCCCGCTCCCACCGAACCCGTCACCAGACCCGTGGCAAACCCCTGCGCTCCAAGCCGAACCGGGTGCGCGGGTTCGCCTTCGGCGGCTTCGGTTTTGCTGCGAATCATCGCGGTGCTTGCCGCTAGCATCATGCCGGAAAACAGAAACAGGATCGCCTGGTCTTTAGAGAGCGTGAAGGAACCCACCGTCACCAGCGTTTCGGGCAGGGCCGGAATCATCACCCGGCGCATCAAGTACACCGCCAGCAAAGAAGGAAGCGCGAACCAAAGCACCTTTTGGAACTCAATTTCGCCCCGACGAGCGTAATCCACCGCGTTAATGGCGGCGGTGCTGCCCACGATGAAGAGCGAAAACGCGGTGGCGTCTCCGCCTTTCACCCCAAACAGATACACCAGTACGGGCACGGTAAGAATGGATCCCCCGCCGCCAATGAGACCGATGCTCACCCCAATCAGGGCGGCTAGCAGGTAGCCCAGGGCGTGCAGCGGTTCCATGAATAGGGCGATCCTACCGGGTTCGCTTACTCGGCGGTCGAGGTTCGATGAGCCACCTTCGCCGCGCGTAGCGGAAGCGCCAGCGGCACCACACGATCCACCGATCGGTTCTTCGCCGCACCCGACTTAATGAACGGTTGCTCGAACAAGCGATAGAAGCCGTACGTGCCAAGCAGGATCACGGGAAGACCGACCACGATGAAGTAAGCAAGAATCGCCGGAGCGGATTGCACAAAGGCGGGTCGCCACAAGAACAGCATTTGCTGGATGGGGTGGTGCATCAGGTACAGGCTGTAGCTAAAGAGTCCCAGCTGCACCAGGGGTCGCCAGCTCAAAAATCGGTCGAGCGCGCCGCCCGGTTCCACGGTCATCACGTAAATCAGCGCGGCCACGGCAAGGCCAAAAGAAAGGTCGGGCCAAACGTTGGCGGTGCGCAGGTTCAGCAGCAGGTAGGTGGCAAACAGCGCCACGGTGGCAAAGCCGGTCATGCCTTTAGGAATCACACCCGCGCGCAAATGGGGTCGGAACGCAAGCGAGGCGGTGACCATGCCGACCACAAAGAGAAAGCCGAACCAGGGGTACAGCTTCATTCCACCGGGGAACACCGCGGCAATGGCCCACGCCGCCGCGCCAACAATCGCCAGGGTCTGCAACCGACCGAATCGGAACAGCCCCATCACGATCAGCGGGAAGACCACGTAAAGCTGAGCCTCGATGGCGATGCTCCAAAGCACGCCGTTGATCTTGTACATCCACGTGGGAGAGAGGTTGTGGATCATCAAGAAGTGGCTCGCCACGTTTGCGGGAGTGAGCGGCAGATATTGATCGAACGGCTTCTGACCTTCAAACCGCGAGGTCACCCAAACGCAGGTGGCAATGGAGAGCAGAAGGCACGCGTAGTAGGCGGGCAATATGCGCAGCGCTCGCCGCTTAAAGAACTTCTTGGGCTGCATCAGCCTGCCGTCTCCGGCGCGATACAGCGAGTACTGCAAGCAGTAGCCGGAGATGACAATGAAGGCGGCGACGGCAAGGTGTCCATAGGCAAACGGCGCCATCAGCCATCGCACCCAGTCTTCCGATTTCCCCTTTGCCAACTGCGGGGCCGCCATGGAGCAGAAGTGGGTGAGCACCACGTACAGCGCGGCGAGCCCGCGCATGCCCTCGATGAAGGCCAGTTTAGAGTCGGTGGCGCCCGATGGTTTGCCAAAACCCGCCCGTACCCAATCTCTTGCAGAAGCGCCCAACCGTAACCTCCCGACCGCCGGGGCGTTTATCCTTTCAGTAATGGTCGAAAATCGAACTTTCAAGGCGTTATCCCTAAGGTGGTCGAAGCAATGATGAGTGGACGATTCAAAGCAGCAGCGGTAACGGGTGCGTTGGCAATGACAACCCTTTTGATCTCCGCTTCCGCATCGGCGCAGTTTGGGCTCAATCAAAAGACGGTTCCATGGCGGGCAGTAGCTTCAGGAACCTCGGGCGGCGTGCAAAAGTTTACGGCAAAGCTCATTTCCAATCAGGCGGATTGGGCCAATTTTTGTCGTTTGGACGGCTTTACGGAGTCGATGCCGCAAATCGACTTCTTTAAAGAGCGGTTGGTGGTGATTGCGCTTGGCAAGCGGAACACCGGTGGTTACTCGGTGACGGTGACCGACATTCGACCGCAAACCAACGGCACGTTCGATATTCTCGCGGTGGAAAGCACGCCTTCGCCGAACATGATGACCACGCAGGCGATCACGACGCCTTACACGGTCATCGCGGTCGATCGTCAGGTTTCCACCATCAACGTCAAGATCACGCAGCAGCAGGGCATGGGCTTTGGCTTTGGGCAACCCGGCGGTGGGTGGGGCAACCAGAACGGACTCCCCCCTCTCGTTGGAGGTTTCTGCGCATTTGCGCGCTGGAGCGTATGCAATCGACCCCGATTCGGCGTGGAGTTGTTGAACTCCGAGCTGGAACTGCGCACCTGGCTCCAGTCGGCGGGGCTTTCCGATCCGGCGCCGCTCTCCGGTTCGGGGATCGATCGCGGTCGACCCAACCAAGGTGCAGGTCAGGTGGCTCCAAGCCCGTTGAACCAGATCGACTGGCGACAGGAGCGGTTGGTGGTGCTTTATGCGGGCCAAGCCTCTACAGGCGCCAACGTGGAAGTGTTGTACGCTTATCGCACTCTGGATGGCGCGCTGAAGTTGGGCTATCGGATCTCCGGCGGAGTCTCCGGAAGTGGACAGCGATCCGCCCCGGTGACTCTGGTGCGCGTTGGTCGGAACGTGAACACGGTTCGCGCCACCGAAGTTCGAGACTAACCTTTCGGCACAAAAAAGCCCCGACCGCTTGGGTCGGGGCTTTTCTTTTTCTTCCTTACTTGGAACCGTCTTCTTCGGTGATGACACCGGCGGGACGATTCTTTTCTGCTTCTTTCCACTCGTTGGTGGGAGCCGGATCGCCGCAACCAAGCAGCGCCGATCCGATCACCGTCGCGAGAACGCTCAGCCTAAGAAGGTTTTTAAGCATCTCTAGGCGTTAGTTCGCGAAGAAGCAAGCCGAGGTCGGGTTGGCTCCGCACGGAGTGTTGATCGCGGTTTGGAACCAAGCCGCGATTTGACCGCACATCATGCTGGGCGGTTCCGGCGTGGTGTTCAGCTGCGAGGTCGTTCCATCCTCGTCCACGATCATCTCGGTGGGGTTGTAGCACAACGTGTTCACTTCGATGTTTCGGAAGACGATGAATCGGTTGCCGAATGCGCCGGGGAGGATGCCCGCTCGGACAGCCGTTGCCTTAGCGTGACCGTCTACGAACGCATAGTTGAAGGTTCCGCCGTAGCGAAGGCTGGCGTTGCTGAAGCCTCGGAAGGTGTCGCCGGCGAAGCCGTGTCCAACCGTTGCGCGAGGGGTGTCGTAGGTGTCGCCGAAAGCAACCGTTTGCGCCGGGGTCTCAACACCCGTTGCCGATCGACCTCGGTTCACGTTGCCGAATCCGCCGCCCGGGCGAGGAATGGCGACCTGTCGGTCGAGCAGTCCGCCTCCGCGCCATCCGAACGGGCCCCAGTTGTAACCGTAAGCGCTGAGCCGGGTTGCACCGTAGACGCCTCGTCGAACCGCGTTGTTATCCGCATCGTTTCGCTCGGAGCTGTAGATCAGGTCGATGGACTTGAAGTAGGGGAAGATCGGCATCCACCACTCGTTGCTGCAGCCCTGAATGTTGGTCGGAGGGGTGCAGTTCGCGGGGTCGTTGGTGCCCCAGATCGAAGGAGTGACGTCGTCGTTGTCAGAAAGGTACACGTGGAACGCGGTACCCAGCTGCTTCACGTTGGAGAGCGACGCGGTCTTCTTTGCCGCAAGCTTTGCCTGAGCGAAAACCGGGAAAAGGATAGCTGCCAGGATCGCGATGATTGCGATCACGACGAGCAGTTCAATAAGCGTAAATGCTTTTTTCATGAGAACCCAAGGGCACTTGCCCCACTCCGATCATTTTCGAGACCCCTTGTTAAGGATTGATTTAGGGACGGTAAAGGGAATGTTAAGTTTTTTGAAATAACGAAGGTTCGCCCAATCTTCGGAGCCCTTAGCCCGTCTAACTGCCTGCGAATTTGGCGAGGTGGGGCGCTTCAGCCATACTCTTCTCGGTCGCAGCCGTATGCCAGATAGCCAAGAGTCTCCTTCCAACCCGATCGAATCCAAAGGCCGAGGACTGACGATTAAAGAGATCGTTGCCCCGGCGGTGCAGTCGGTTTTGGCGATGTGGAAGCCGTTGGCGCTGGTGCAACTGATTGCGCTGGGGCTTGCCGCCGCGTACTACTTGGTTCCCGGAGTGCCCGCTCTCACCCAGTCTGCCGCCGACTTTAAGGGCAAGTCCGGGCTTTGGTTCAACATCGTTCTCATTTGGGTGGCGAGCATTGTGGTGCCCGCTTTAGCCAAAGCCGCTACGGGCGTGAAGCAAGCGTTCTCTGGCAAAGACTTGGCGTTTCTGATGCTCTACTTTGGAGTCATTGGCATCTGCTTGGAGTTTTGGTATCGGTTGGTGAACGGCTGGTTCGGCGAGAACCTCACGTTCAGCGGATTGTTGCTGAAGGTGCTCCTGGATCAAACCGTCTTTTCGGCGGGGATCTCCATGCCTATTGCCACGGTGGCTTTTCTTTGGCAGGAGAAAGGGTTCTCTTGGAAGCAGACGAGCGCGTCCTTCCGGACGGGTGAATTCTTTAGGCGCTATGTGAGCACCTTGGCGATGTGTTGGATGTTTTGGCCGATCATTGTGATCGCCATCTTCGCGCTGCCACCGAACCTGCAGTACTTCATGAGCATGCTTTGCCAAGCGGCGTGGAGCCTGTTGATCGTTCACCTTTCCACCAAGGCGCTGCAAGGAGCCTCTAGCCGGGTCCCCGCAGTGCAGGGCGGCGCGTTGGAGGGAGGCGCGTGAACTTCTTTCTTCAACGGATGAAAGGCACGTGGCTGAACTTTGCCACCGTGGTCCTTGGCAGTTTGGTGGGGTTGGGTCTGGGCAAAGCGTTGCCGGATCAGTACATGGCGGTCACGCTTTCCGGTCTGGGACTGGTGACGCTTGCCTTGGGCGTGAAGATGTTTCTTGCCGGGAAGGAGATTGCCTTTATTGCGCTGGGCATTGCGGGCGGCGGCATCTTGGGAACGGCGCTGGGCATCACCGCTCGACTGGAATCTCTTGGCGACCTGCTCAAGGCGAGCCTTCCGGTTTCCGGTGGATCCTTTACGGAGGGATTTGTGACGGCGACGGTGCTGTTTTGCGTGGGCCCCATGACCCTGCTGGGGTGCATCGACGACGGGCTCACCGGAAAATCGGAGTTGCTACGCGTAAAGAGCGTGCTCGACGGGTTCGCGGCGATCTTTCTTGCCTCCACCTTGGGGGTGGGTGTCTTGATCAGCGCGTTTGCGGTGCTTCTCTTTCAAGGCATCGTTTCGGCGCTTGCCAATCAGCTGAAAGGACTTCGCGAGAACGAATCGATGTTGGCGGACTTCACGGGCACGGGCGGCATTCTCATGATCGCCATTGGGCTGGGCCTGTTAAAAATTGTTAAGCTTTCTGCGGGCGATTATCTGCCTGCGCTTGCCCTGGTGCCCGTTTTTGTTTATCTAGCGGATAAGCGAAAAAACCGAAGCGGTGAATCTATTCCCGGTTGAATTGCCGGGATTCAGAATAGTGCAAGAACCGCACAATAACCCTCTCCCGCGATTTTTATCGGTGCGGTAGACTTTATTCACGAGGGAAGCGCATCCGCCGATCTGGTGAGTTCGCGTTCCGGTCGTACCTTTATCAACCACGGCAATGGTTTACCGGCCCTTACGATACGAACAGATGATGAAGGCCGCCGAGGCCTATGACGTTCGTGCCCGGCGCATGTTTGGCGGCATGGGTGTTTACACGGGTGAGCGCATGTTCGCCTTTCTCATCGGAGAAGAGATCGCTCTTAAACTGGCTCCTGGCGACTACGAAGCCGCGATGGAGATTCCCGGCGCCACAGAGATGCGACCCGAACCGGATGCCGATCCGATGCGCGAGTACGTAAAACTCCCTAAAGCCGTGTTGGATAACGCCGAAACCTTTATGGTATGGGTCGAAAAGAGCTGCGAATACGTTCAACGGCGCGCCTCTCAATCGGCCTGAACCAAAGACGGTTTCTTTCGGTGTTTGCCAGGTATCTTCCCCCCATGTCGCTTCGATCTGCCTCGTGCCCCAATGAGGGGGTTTCTGGGGAGGTTCGTGAAGTCTCCGTTCACGCGGGTCGAAGCCGAATCCAGGTTTCTTTGTTCTCGCGCGTGCGAGCGGTTCTTGTTTCCACCGCGCTTCTCTCGCTGACGTTTGCCGCGCTTTCCACTCAAGGTCATGCGGCTTCTAAGGCGCTGCAAGATGCGGTTCCAGACGTGCTGGGCAGCGGTCCGCAAGCCCCGGTTGCGCCTAAGGTTCGCAACAAGATTCTTCTGATCCCGCTGGACTCTCGACCTGCGGCGGGACAGTTTGCCCAGATGATTGCCGCCCAAGCGGGCGCCAAAGTTTTAATGCCTCCGTACGAGGCGCTGGGTAGGTTCACGACGCCTGCCAACGTTCGCAAAATCCTCGATTGGCTGGATCAGCAACCAATGGACGAGGTTGCCTCGATGGTGGTGAGTGCGGACATGATCGCCTACGGCGGTCTCATTGCCTCTCGCGAATACAAGTGCGAGGCCAAAGACGCCTTGCGACGCTTGCGGTTGCTGATGCAGTTTCACGAGAAGTTGCCCGACCACGTGAAGCTGTATCTCTTTGCCACCACGATGCGTTTGACGCCGACCGCGACGAAAGAAGCGGCTTCGTACCGTTTGCAACTGGCTCGGTTGGAAGAACTGCGCGACAAGTATCACCGAGAAGGCGAACGAGGGGTCTTGCCCTCCATCGAGCGGCTCAAGAAGATTGTCCCCCCTGCCAAGGTGGCGGAGTATCGCAAGATTCGCGCCCGCAACCACGAGGTTCAAATTGGGCTGCTGCGCATGATGCTCAGCAACAAAATCGACTTCCTGGTGATGGGCCAGGACGATGCCAAGCCGGATGGGCCGCACATCGGCGAGAACATCAAACTTCGCAAACTGGTGGATACGCTTCGGCTGAACGATCGCGTGTACTTCTGCGAAGGCATCGATCAGCACGCCAACATCCTTGTCAGCCGATCCATTCTGGAGCAAGGCGACTGGCGACCCAAGGTTCGGGTGGTCTATAGCGATCCGGAAGGACCGCTCAAGTTTGCCAACTACGAATCGAAGACGATTGCGGAGAGTCTTGCCGATCAGCTTGCCGCCAGCGGAGCGAAGATGGCGGAAGGCGCGGAGGAGTACGACTACACGCTCTTTCTCAACACCCCCAAGCGCAACCCAGACACTTTCAAGGGCTTTTTGGAGCAGCTGAAGCAAGAGGTGGATCAGGGCTTCCCCGTCGCCGTTGCCGACATCAACTTTGGCCCCGATGGCACCAGCGACCCCGAGTTGTTTGACGTTCTGATGCAGAACGATCGGGCGATGTCTCTGCTCACCTTTGCGGGCTGGAACACCGCCGGCAACACGATGGGCACCGCTATTCCCGCCGCCAACGTGTATCTGTACGCTCGGCGATTTGTGGAAGATCCGCTTCCGCGAGAGGTTGCCAAGCGCGAGTTTTTGCTTCACCGCATGGTGGATGACTACGCGTATCACAAATACACTCGCCCCGCCGCATATAAGAAGATCGACGAGGCAAAACAGGGTCGAGACGAGGTTTACGGCGAGCTGTTTAAGAACGTCAACGAGTTTGTGAAGACCGACCTCACGGGTCGATTGCTGGAGATTTACTACACCCAGTTCAAGGATCGGCCGTTCTTTGCGGGTCCCACTCGGTACCGGTTCACCAACGTGGAAGGCGTTCGGGTGTTTCTGCCCTGGCCGAGGGCTTATGAGACTCGGATTGAGTTCAAGCTTATCGCCGAACCGTATCCCAATCCGGTTCCTGGTCCGAATCTCTAAAGGCTAGAATCGATTATTAACATCGCCTCTCGCCCCAATCTTCAGCGCAGGAATCTGCTGATCGGAATCGTCGCCCTAGACATGGCGGGGTTCGGCATGGTGGTGGCAGACATCCAGTTCAAGCTGGAGTCTTTCCGACTCCCCGGCTGGCTGATGGGACTCATCCTCTCTTCGATGTTCCTGGTGCAGATTCCCGCTTCGCAGTTCTGGGGGAAGCTTGCCGACCGCACTCGACCCGCGCACGTGCTGGCGTTTTGCACCCTTCTTTCCTCGCTGAGTATGTTTTGCTACGCCTTCGCTTCGGCTCCGGCTTGGGTGCTGCTGAGTCGAATGCTGGCAGGGCTGGGCGCGGCGAACGTGGCGATTGCCTACTCCATCGCGAGTAGAACCTCGACCGACGATGATCGGTCGCAGGTGATGGGCACCCTGGGCGCAGCGAGCATTGTGGGTCTTTCCATCGGCTCGGCGATCGGCGGCATCATTGCGGATCGAGCGGGTTCGATGGCGTTGGGCTGCACGGCAGGAGTGCTCTCCGCATTGGGGATCTTCCTAGGTTTGGCGTTGGGGTCTCAGGCGCCCGCTTCACCGGATTCGGAAACGAAAGAACCGTTCTCTTGGCGCAGCGCGGCGATGGGCCCCATTGTGGTGATCTCGATTGTCTCTTGGATGGGCTTGGCGCTGTTGGAAGGCACCTTTGGTCGGCTGATCAAGGCAACTTTGGGCTACGGACCGGAGCAGTTCGGACTGGTGTTCGGCGTGGAATCGGTGGTGTCGTTTGTGACTCAGGGGTGGGTGTTCGCCCGGGTTTCTAAGCGATTCCCGATTGAGAAAATGCTTCCGGTGGCGTTCGCCATTACCGGGCTGGGGCTGGCGTTGATGCCGTTTGCGCGGTCTTTGCCGGAGCTGTTCTTGCTGGGGGCGGTCTTCTCGTTCGGCACCGGCCTCTCTTCGCCCGCCATGAACGACCTCATCGCGTCCAAGATCGCGCCGGAGCATCATGGGGCGGCGTACGGAGCGGTTCAGTCGGCGAAGTCGATCTCGTTTGTGGTCGCGCCGATGCTGGGGGGAATCTTGTTCGATGTGAAACCCGCGTTGCCTTATTTGGTGGCAGGGGGAATCGCGGCGGTGATCGCGGTGAGCTTCGGGGTCATCCTTTCTCGCCGCGTGGCGGCAGAGGC
>CAYYJX010000080.1:10212-14086 GCA_964471545.1 uncultured Fimbriimonas sp.
GGCACCCCAGCCGCAAGCATGAGTTGCAAGTTATCGAAACCGAGCGGCGTATTAACCGCGAACCACGTGGTCGCTCCCGGCCCCGTGGAGTGCTCGATGGCACCCGTCCAGGCTCCGGCGATGGCGAAGTCCGCTCCGAACACGCCCTGACCGAACGTGCCGTAGTAGTACCCGCCGTGGACTCGGAACTTGCCCGCGTCGTAACGAGCCATGACGTACTTGTCCACCGTTCTTGCCTGCGTGGACACGTTCATGAATCCGCCGCTGATGAGCAACTTGTGATCGCCGGGCGATTCAAAGAGCTTCAGCTTGAAATCGTTGATCCAAGCGCCGCCGAAGTTGTTGTCGTAACCGCACTCGCCCAGGTCGAACAGACCCAGCGTGCCACCGTAGGTCCAACTGGGAACCGGAGCAATATGATGCTCGCCGCCCGCCACGCTGACGTTGTGCTGGTATTCCCGATGCGCCAAAAAGTCGGCGATCGGTTTCATGATGAGACTGGTTGGCGTAGCCTGCGCCGACAAAGCGGCACCCGCAAACGCGATGAAGAAAATCCCCTTGGTATTCAAAACCACCTACCCGAACGGTGGTTTCCACTTTTCTATTAATGCAATGCGACTACAAATACCAGGACGGGAATGATTATCAGGCGTTTATCAATCCCGTCCATGGACGGTTGTTTAGGTTCAAAGAAGGCGATTAGGGCGTCTTTTTTGGGGATTCTCGCCACACTCGGGCGCGAACCGTGGTGTCGCCGAACAGCACCCAGCGCGGCGAGCCGATTGCCGTTTTTGTGGCCGATCCGCCGATCCAGATTCGGTCGTTCTCGCCCATCAGCGTGATGGTTTGGCGACCCGTGGGCACCGGTTTGGTGAACTTGTGATCCCCGGCTCGAACGATTCCGTCTTTATCCACCGACACCTTCACACTGCCCGCGCCGCCTACCAGGGTGAACAAATGGGCGGGAGCGGCGCTGCGATCCAGCGTGAGTTCCAGCTTCCATCGAGCGGCGTCTAGCAGGCTGCCGTCGACTCTTGTTCCCTCACCCTCTAGGCGCACGCCGTGATGGTCGGCAACGCGGTCGGCAACGGTCATGGTCTTTCCAAACGCAAGATCGGCGATCATGCCGTCCGTCGCGGGGAGATCGTTCTGGAACAGCTCGTTGGCTAAGAAGCCGTACAGCAGTCCGCTTTCGATTTTGGCGATGGGAGAGGAAACCAGATGGATCTCCGAGTCTTCGCCGACCAGCGCGACTCCGCCCACGGCGCACTTGGGCGAAGTGTGTAGTTCTCCCCAACCTTTGGCAAGCGCGTCGCCCTGGAGCACGCCGTCGCCGATAACGTGAATGGCGTCTCGTACTCGAGCCCGATCTTTGACGTGGGCTTTATTGGCAATGGTGGCTCCACCGAATACTTGAGCCTCGCCAGAAACGCGAGCCTCGTCTGTAACCACCGCGCTGCCACCAACGATGGCCTTCTCCGAGACCTTGGCTCGACCCCTGACCACCGCCGAATCCAAGATTCTCGCCGAGTCCAAAACCTGGGCTTCGTCAAGAACTCTTGCGCCGGGTGCCACATACGCCGTGGGGGCGACTTTTGCGGAAACCGCCACCATGCCGCCACCGTTGGGGTGCGGCTTGAAATCGCCTTGCGGCTGCTTGGGCAAGCGAGGGGCGGGCGTTGCGCCGATGGGCTTAATGGCGTACGGGTACCGATGCTTTTTGCCAAACCCGGGTCGAAACTTATCGGCAACGTAGGTGCTGGGGGTCGCCGCCACCGCGAGCACGTACCGTTTGTCCTCTGCCTTGCGATCCAGAGAGACTTTGCCCCTGCGCACCGTTTCGCTGTATCGACTCTTGCCTGTGGCATCGATGGCAACCAGGGTCACTCGCCAATCGGCAGAGGGGATGTCGGTCTCGGGTCGAAACTCGACCGTGATCTCCTTCGCGTTCGGCTGGGCGTTTAGGTCCACCAGGTTGTAGCCGAACTGCCTGGGGGCTTGGCTGTACCAGGGGGCGAACCAACCCGTTGGCTTGCCCTCTGCATCCGGCACGGAGTCGACTCCGGTGCGGGATCGATAGATGCCCTGAGCGCGCTCTTCCATGCTCCGAATCGCTCGCTCCATAGAGAACTGATGCTCAAAATCCAGCCCCGCCATGCGGGCGGCAAGCGTGCCGATGCGATCGCCAAAGTCGGCCCAGCCTCTTGGGAAGGCACCCTTCTCTTTAGCCACCCGAACAATGGTTTCCAGCGGGTCTTCTATGGATCGATCCTCGCTGTCTTTTCGGTTCTTGGTCCAGATTTCGTAGCAGAACTGCGGCCCCAGTTTGGGGTCGGTTGCCAGCACTTCTAGGAACGGCCAAGAGCCGTAGTTCATGCGCGAGGAGTTGAGTTCGTAGTGGGCGCGCTCGGCGTAACCGTCGGCATTGGGCTGATAGTGGGGCAGATAGCGCTGGCTGCACCAGTTGGCGTGGCACTCCCAGAACCAACCCACAAGGTCGCTGTTGCGGAACCCGCCTGCGGCAAGTTGAATGCAATGACCGAATTCGTGCGGAACCACGGTGGAGCCGGGTGCCATGGCGCCGGGGTGCATCACAATGTCCCACCCTCCGAACGCAAAGCCTTCGGCGTGGTCTTTCAACCCGGTTCCGGTGATGTAAACGTTGAGCTTTTGGGGCGGATTGAACTGCGAACCCGGCATGGGCGCGCCGTCTCTGCGGAAGAACTCTCGCACCGTCTCTAGGTACCGAGCGTTGCGCTCGATGAAGTCGTTGGTGGCGAACAGCGCCTTGATGTCGGCGTTGGGCTTGTTGCCGTAGTGAACGCAGAAGTGGTCGGTTTGTTTGAACTTCACCGATCCGGCGTCTTTGGCGGGATCGTACGGTCCTGGTTTAAACACGTGCGTGTTGGATCGGGTGGGCTTGGGGGCGGGGTTGGCGTTGAGCCAGGCGTCCACTCGGGCCTTGCCGGTTGCGTCCAGCGCCTTGTACGGAATGCCTCGCACCCGGCCGTCGGCAAGGCGAATCATGGCAACGGCCTCCGCGAACTCGGCGTTGAAGCCCTTGACTTCAAGAAGCGTGCCCGTCAGCTGATCGGGCCAATGGGAGAGCGGTGGCTTTTCCACCAGCGTCCATGTCGAAGTTTGGAGAGCCAAAGCGGCAACCACCGCCAAAGAAACCATGCAGGCACTTTAACACGATAAAACGGTGCTAAACGGTCCCGTTTCAGCGGGATTCGTGCCTGATTGAGAGGATTTAGGCATTGTGCAGCCACTTGTTCATCGCCCTTTGGATGGGCGGGAGAACGAAGTAAGCCGAGATGGGGATGACCAAACCCGACAGCACCAGCGTGCGCAGGGGCACGGGCGGATCGAATTTGAGCGCGATCATGATGTAGGTGATCGCGGTGACGGTGGGGTAGATCGCCAGCCAGCTCACCGCAAGAACCTTCCACTTGGGTGGGGTTCCGGTGGAGCCGGGCATATCCGGATCGAGCCACATGGAGAGCACGTCCGAGGTTTCAAACCGATCGTCGGAGATGTGTGGGCTCACGTCTTCCATCAGCTCCGCGCGCAGGTCCGATTCGTGCCAGGCGCGCAGGTTGTCTTGCGTGTCGTAGCGATAGACGAATCGGTAGGCGGTGGCTCCGGCGGCGGGTCGAATCACGGTGACGCCCAGGTGCCCGGGTTGCTGAATGGAGACGTCGACCAGGCGTTGAATCGCGGCCTCAAACTGGGTTTCATGCCCCGGCTTCACGCGGAATTCGCGGGTGACCGTTACCGGCCCTAATCGATCGGCGTTAGAGGAGGTTTGAGGGCTCAAAGGCGATTCTCCAACGTGATCAAGCGGGGATTCAGAAAGCGAAACGGTGTTCAT
>CAYYJX010000081.1:0-14047 GCA_964471545.1 uncultured Fimbriimonas sp.
GATCGTATCCTTCAGCAGATCATTTCTCTCGAGGTAATCGATGACACGACCGAACTGTTGATCCAGGTGATGACAGGCGTTGATGTAGCGGTTCTTGATGCGTGTAATGTCCCGCTCAAGGTCCATGTCCGCATAATTGAGTTCGGGAAGATAGTCTTCGCGAAGGATGGTGTCATCGGGGAAGTAGTAGTTCGCATGCGGTGACTCGAAGAACATGAATGTCATGAACGGTCGAGAGGTATCACGCTGATCGATGAAGTCGATCAGGCGACCTACATTGCGACGATCCATCTGCCAGGAGCGACCAACGCCCTTGTTGTCGTCATGCAGGTGTTCTTTCGGTACGTTGGCAAAAATCGTGCGATCGAACTCGGGATAAGTGAAGGCTGCACTGGTATAGAAACTCCACTGGTATCCAAGTGTTTTGAGGGTATCCATGAGTACGGGTGGTCGCTGCTCATTGAGCATCGAGAACCAGTAGCTGCCATGCATTCCGTAGAACATGGAGAACAGGCCCATACGTGTTCCATTGCCACCACTGTAGTGATTCTCGAAGCGGTTGGCGCGCTGTGCGAAGGCCCAGGTGCGGGGCATGATCTCGGGATCGAGCATGTCCCAGCGCCAGGATTCGGATACCAGCCAGACGATGTTATGCGGTTTGGCGGGTGGGGCGAGTTGGATCGCAGCCTTGGGATAATGAATGGCCAGGCCCTGGCTTTTGTCGGAGACAGATACCGTTCGCTGAATGGTGAACCCGGCCGCCCGCAGCGCCCCGGAAAATGTGACCGGCTGGTAAAGCGGGTAGGCATTCGCGCTGGTGCGGATGGGGGCATGGGACATTGCAGTGGCGAATCCGTAACCCAGGCGTTCCGCGACAGTGAGGGCGATGAAAGCTATCACCAGGCTTCGCGTCGAGAGCAGCGGATGTGCCAGGGCGGTGTGCAAACGCGCCGCATAGGTCCGGCAGAGAATGAACAACAGGGTCTGGCCGGCAAAGAAAAGAAAGGTTCTTATCGCAAAGGAGATGGACGTCTGTACCCCTCCACCGAGGGAATCGATGCCTCCGGGGGTCGTCAGCAGGTTGAGTACGAACCCGTTGATATGAAAACCGTACAACTTGTGAATGAATGCATCGCAGTTCAAGACGATGACTCCCGGGGCAAGGGCCTGCATGGACGTCGCCGCCCCTGGTGCAGGAGGCTGAGGAAGTTGGTTGAGCACGGCTTCGTTGGGAAGCGAAACTCCGACGTTCCCTCCGTCGCCGTCGATCATGAACACGGGCTCTTGTCCATCCGGCATGCGAGGGTGACCCTTCGTCATTTCCTTCGTGTTCTTGATGACGTAATCCTTCAGCGATGCCAGGGTGACGACGTTGCCTTGACCCTTTGCATCACCCGCCATTCCTCTCACGAAGAAGAAGGTGAATGTTCCGTGCTTAAGCAGCGGTAGCTCGGTTGAAACTTGGTCGACCCGCGACGAGGCCACCGTGTTAACGCCCTTGAGCGCTCCGAACGCGTTCTCGAGTCCGCCGCTCGTCGGAACCGATTTGTCACTTCCCGAATGGCAAGAGTCGAGGACAACCACGACAGCACGCGCTTTGCAGTTTTGTTTCAGCCTAGCTCGGATATCACTGATCGAGATCAGAGACTCCTTAACGCCGGGCTTAAAGTCGTACGGGAGAACATAAGATTTCCCGTCGTCGTTCCACTGAGTTCCGTGACCGGAGAAATAGAACCAGAAAGTGTCTCGCGGAGTGGCCATGGCCGAAAGTCGATCGACTTCAGCCAGGATCTTTGCCTTCGTCGGCTTTTGGTCATCGGGCGAGGCCGAGGTGAGCAAAGAAACCTCGCCACCATCCGCACCGATCCCGTCCTTCATCACCTGAGCATCGCTAAGGGTGTATTTCAGCGGGTCGTTGATTGGCTGAGGCAAGATCACTCCGCAGACGACGCCATACCGCTTGCTCATCCGAACAACCTCAGCAAGCTTTTCGATCGTTTGCGAACCCTGGGAGAAATTCACCGGGGCGGCCATGACGGGGCTGAATGCAAAAGTTGCAGCAATCGTTGAAAGGATCATCAGTTCACCTCCACCTTTCGAATGACTCGGAATTTGTGCTTGCCGAACTTCTTGAGTTCCGCGGTTGGCGCGGCATCAAAGGTCGCCCTGCTCGCCCCCGGCTGGACTTCTTGAACCGTGACCGTTCCCAGGTAGGTTCGCGCCTCGAACTCTTTCATGTCCTTCGCCAAGTCCTTATCATCGATATCGAACTTATCGGCGATTCCGTACACCTCGAACTTCATGCCCTTTGCCGCTCCCTGCTTGCTGCCGAAGGCAAGAATGAGGTCGGTGCTCGTTTTTTCGTTGAGAGCCTGAGCGGTGTAATCCTGGGCGCAAACCCATCGTAACTTCCGAGCCGCCTCGACACCCGCGTCGCGAGCCGCACTGGCAATGTGAGAGCTGAGGGAGACGGGAGGTTGGGCACCGACTTCTCGCGATTTCGTGATCGATACGGTGTCCAGTACAGCTCCGGTGGCTACGCTGACCAGCTTAACATCGACCGTTAGATAGAGCGAGTAGGCAGAGAACTTTCCAAGCTCTTTGGTGGGTGCCACCTCCGCAAAGGTGACGGCGCCAAGGACCATGTACTCGGCACCGACCTTCGTTCCAAGGGCAGCCGCATTCTCTTCGGTCATTCCGATCTCCTGAAGCTTCATCTCGGAAAGGATCGCCTTCAGTTGGCCCCGCTCCACAACGTCCACGTTATCGAGCGTGGTGGAGAAACTGGTGATCAGACGGTTGGTGACGGTCTCTCGAAGTTGGGCGGCAACGTAGCTGTTACTCGCTGCACCGCTGACTTGTCCCGGAAGCGTGACTACTGGAATCGCCAATACGATCGACTTCCTCGCAGGTGCGTCTGATCGCTTCACGAGCGTTGCAACTAAGCCTTTGGCGTACTTCTTCGTGTCCGGTTTCGCTCCCCCTTGAAAGACGGCGCGAACGGAGTCGGCTTGAACATCGGTGACTTTGACCGTGCCAAGTTCGGTTTTCGAAACGAAGTCGCCGGTTTTGCCCGTGACGGCCTCGATCTTCCACTCGTCGTCGAGGTTCACATCTTGCAGCGAGCCCCGGAAGATGCAGACGTCGGTGCTTTCTTTGGGATTGACCCACTTCGCGACCGCTTCGGAGGTGGCGAGCCAGGCAAAAGCCTTGGCAAATCGCTTCGCGATATCGGTTGAGGCATCGATGCCTCCCTGCAAAACTCCCGCCATAGCCGCTTGATAGTTGCCCTGCTGATACGCAGTGAGCACTTGTGGCTTCAGGTCTCGCATAGACTCGGCGCTGCGGCTGGTGACGACCAATCCCGTGTTCACATCGAGGATGCGTGCGTCGATCGCGACCTTGATCTTCGGGTTGATGTCGAAGGCACCGGAAGGAGGCACCACATCCATCGCACTGATCTGACCAACGAGAATGAATCGCGCGCTCACCTTCTTTCCAGCGGTGGACAGTTCGGAATCGGTTAAGCCAACGTCTTGTAGCTTTTGTTCGTCTAGGACCGACTTGAGTTGGCCCCTTTCAACAATGTCCACGTTTGCCATGGCATTGCCGAACTGCTCGATGAACTTTGCCGTGATTGCCTCTCGGATGCGAGCTTCATCGGCAGAAGCCGATTGTGTGCCGGAAACCTGCCCTGAAATGATGAAAGTCGGAACGGCAATCCGCACCTTCTCCTCGTTTTGCTTTGCCGCCAGAGACTGCGCGGCGAGTAGTCCAATCAAAGCAGCGGTGACGCCGGCTTTCCAAAAATTTCGTGCTCCCCTCATACCGGTTTTCCTCTCCCGGGTTGGCAATAGGGGCCCTCACCCCTCGCTCCACCCTTTCCCATAGTGTAGAACGATTACTAAACCTAGGCACTTCGCCTTTGCTGTAACTGTGCCCAAAGGTCCCATGCCATTCGCTCGATGGTGCGCGATGAACGATTCTTCCGCTGAACCGCCAAACTCCGAACCCGCAAAGCTCGCAACCCCTACCGTTCGCTTTCGACCGGTGGATACGCTGCGCGGTTTCGCGATTCTTGGCATGAGCCTCTCAGGCATGGTTGCGTGGAATGAACTGCCCGCTTGGATGTATCACGCCCAATCCCCACCGCCGAGTCGGGAGTTCAACCCCACGGTCTATGGCATCACCTGGGTGGATCTGGTATTCCCGTTCTTTCTCTTGAGCATGGGGATGGCGATTCCGTTTGCGCTCACGAAGGCCGCTGAATCTGGCCTTTCCATCGGGCGACTGGTTGGGCGTCTTTTGCAGCGTGGAACCCTCCTCTTCTTGTTTGCGGTTCTCTGCCAGCATTTCCGTCCGACGGTGATCACCACGAAGCCAGACCAAAACACCTTCCTTTGGGTGCTCGGCGGGTTCTTTGCCATGGTTTTCGCGTGGCTCAGGCCGCCAAAGCGAGAACCCGCTTGGTCGGGCTACCTTTTGAACGCGGTCGGATTCTTAGCTGCGGCCGCACTTCTTTGGAACCGGACTTTTCCCGATGGGACGCCTTTTCGATGGGATCGGTCCGACATCATTTTGGTCGTCCTTGCCAACGTCGCGGTTTCGGGCGGACTGGTTTGGTGGCTAACTCGCCTTAACCCGATGGCTCGGATGGCCGTGCTGGGTGTTGTCGCGGGCTTTGTGATTTGCGCGCCTATGGGAGGTATCGCCAAAGCCATTTGGGATTGGCACCCTAATCCGATCGGTTACTTCTTGCAGCCGAGCTATCACAAGTATCTTCTGATCGTGCTTCCGGGCACCTTCATCGGCGATCGCATCCTGCGCGCCAAGCAGGAAGAATCGGTTGAAGGAGATGGTCCCGGTCGATGGCCGGCTCACTGGTTCGCTGGGCTTCTGTTCCTCAGCGTCGTTGCGATGGTCGGGGCCTGTGTCGGGCTGCTGGGAAGAGATATTCCGGCGACCCTCGGCATCCTCGGTTCGGTAGCCGTGACCCTCTTGCTGGCGACCTATAAGCCCCTTTCCGCTCAGGAGAAGATGCTTCGAGATCTGGTGGGCTGGGGCATTGCACTGCTTGCCATCGGTCTGATGGTGGAACCCGTGGACGGGGGGATTCGCAAGGACTACCCCACCCTTAGCTACTACTTTGTCACCGCAGGACTGGGAACCTGGTTCGTCGTTGGCTTAACGGCCGCTCATGCGAGTAAAGCGTTTGATGTTCTGTTGAGTCTCGTGAGACGAACGGGCGAAAACCCGATTCTGGCTTACGCTTGCATCACCGCTCTGGTGCCCGCCATCGCTGGACTTGCCGGACTTGAAAGCTGGGTGGGCTCGCTCCGGTTCGAGAAGTTTGGAGGCAATCCGTGGGTGGTTGTGGCTTGGGGCGGGGTGAAAACCCTCTTTATCGCCTGCGTTTGCGCCCTCTTCGCTCGATTCCGCGTGTACCTTCGGGCATGAAAAAGCCCTCGGTTGATCCCGAGGGCTTCGATTTTGGTAGCGGAGGGGTTTAAGCCTCGACGCCATTCGCGAAGAAGTACTTCGCACTCTGAACAACCGCTTCCACGGCATCGATCGGCGACTCGTCCAGTTCCACAGCACCGTAAGCGATACCAAGTTCTTTGCAGACTGCGATCACCGAGGGGTAATCCACAACGCCCTCACCCGCAACCGTCCAGCGAGGGGTCTTCGTTGGATCGAAGTCCTTGAGGTGGACCATCTTGATTCGGTCGGCATGCTTCTTCAAGAACTCGACGGGATCGCCGCCTCCGATCTGCACCCAGGCGAGGTCGACTTCAAGGTTGATCAGACTTGCTGGGATCAGTTCCAGAATCCGCTCCAAACCGGTCTTGCCATCGATCACCTTCATCTCGAAGTCGTGGTTGTGATACAGGTACTGAAAGCCCGCAGACTTCACTTTCTCTGCCGCTGCGGTGAGTCGAACCGCGAACGCTTCGGTGGCTTCCACCGTCTCGAAATTGTCAGGGCTGATCCAGGGGCAAATGACCGTGCTGAGGCCAAGAGCCTTCGCCGCCGCCACGAAACCATCGAAATCGTTTTCGATCATTTCGATACCGAAGTGCGCGCCGCTGGCGGTCAGGCCGTTCTCTTTGAGCGCCGAGACGTAAGCCTCCACTTGGTCGGAACCCACACCGGCGGGCTCCACATTCTTAAGACCCGCATCGGCGATCGCCTTGAGCGTTCCGGGAATATCTTTCGCGAGCGCGTCTCGCACCGTGTAGAGTTGCACCGTGAGTTTCATCACCCCCGATTATGAATCGGGGATGAGACGCGATTTGTCCTAAATTCCCATTATTGGGCAGACCCGCCGAACGCGGGCTCGGTGCTGGAAGCAGGCTTGTTTTTGAACCACTCGTTCGTGAGGAGGGTGTTGACCCATTCATCGCCGCTCTCGCCACCCGGCCAACCGTCTCGAGTCAGCGTTTCAAAGTTGGTGCGGGGTGCATCGGCAATCCAAGAAAGCGAACCATTCCGGATGCCTCGCAGGACCACCAACTGACACTCTTGGGAGTATTCAAGGGCCGCCCGCGCCAGTTCGGCTCCGATGCGACGCCCGGGTTCGGTTGCATTCACGGCAAACGTGAGTGTGATCGAGTGGCTTCGGTGATCGAAAAGGCAGCTGACCAGGTTGGTGCCGCGGGAAGATCGTTGACCGACGATCTGGGTGAGGGTTTCATCCTCTTGCGCGCCTACCCGGCGAACCGTAACTTGCTGGGGGGCCACATCCGGCTGAGCAGGGGTGGGTTTGGGTTCCACAGTCTCGGTGGGAAGCGGTTCCACCTCGCTTGTAGACGCCTTGGTGGGCGCCTCCAACTTATCGGCGATGAACATCTTCTGGAGGTTTTTGATCCCCTTACCATCCGTTTGGCGACCCGCGAAAAACGCCAACGCGGCAACGATGCAGATCAGAACAATGGTTCCTGTTCCGAGCCACTTTCTCGCCGAGACGGTATTCACCGGGGCTTTGGGGGTCTCGCGATCATTCGCCGTAGCCACACGGATTCGAGAGTCGTCGAGGCGCCGCTTCACAGACTCGTTGCGAGGGTCGAGGTCCAGCGCGAGTTCGAACCACTCGACGGCTTGCGAGAACCGCCCCGCTTCGTAGGAAATCTCACCGAGCATTTGATGAGCGGCCAAGTTGGAGGGAAACCGACGGAGGGTGCCAAGGAGGACGTCTTGCGCTTCGTCAAAGCTCCCACGCATGCGGGCAAGATTCGCCTTCGCGAGGTCAAGGTGTACGGACTCGTCCTCTTTCATCGGGACCCCGTCGATCAAGACGGCTCCGCAATCCGGACACCGAAACGTTCCTTCGTCAAAAGAAGCGTTGCAGTTAGAACAGTACGGCTTCACCTTGCTAAATACCTGTGCTACCAAAGCCACCCTCGCCTCGGTCCGTCGACGGCAGATCCGTGACGACGTCCCACGTGGCGTGTGCAACCGGGCAGAAAACCATTTGACCAATGCGTTCGCCGATCTCGAAATGGACCGTCTCTGAGCCAAGGTTGATCAAGAGCACTCCAACCTCGCCTCGATAATCCGAATCGATGGTTCCTGGGCTGTTGACCATGGAGATTCCATGCTTCAACGCCAAACCGGATCGGGGACGCACCTGGGCCTCGAAACCCTGCGGCACCGCAATTTTAAGACCGGTGCGTACAAGCTTTCGTTCCATTGGGGCTAGGTCGAAAGACTCAGTGGAGCGCAAATCCATCCCAGCCGAACCTTCGGTTTGATACGCGGGCAGTTGCGCACCCTCGCCAACGATGACGGGAACAGAGATGTTCATGTTTGGGTTCTAGTATGGTCGCCGAATCTCCAGACGCCAACACCCCGCGCCCGAAACGGACTAGGGTGAAAGAAACCTGGTGAGCGCCCTAAAGGCAGGACCGGACTCGCAGGAGTGTTCGTACCTTCGAAAGCCGATGGACTCGGCAAGAGACCGAGGCGTGGGTTTCGTGTTGAAGAGGCAATAGAAAAAGACGCCACAAAGATCTGGATGAGATTTGAGTCTCGCCCCAAGGGCCTCGATGCATTCGGCTCGGAGTTGCGGGTCGAGCGGACCCGTCACCCCAAGCGTTTCCTTGGTGACGTACCATTCGTGGAGTCCGAATGGAGCAGTTGCCGCCGGCAGATCTAGCTGCTTCATCCGCTGGATCCGACGGTCGATCTCACGGAACGTTTGTTCGGCAACCAAACGAGGCTCCTTCGGAGCATCGAACGGAAGATAAACCGCCGAGTTCAGCGACAAACGGTCGATGACTCGCCACCACTTTGCTCCCGAACCACCTTCCACGCTCCCCATACCGACTATTTCTTGGCCAGGTTTGTCCCAGAAGGAGAGCGTGGGGCCCACCAAGGCGTGTCCTCTAAAGTCGATGCCTCCGTCTTGAAGCAGGAGGTGGTTGCAGAACGCGTGAAAAGCTTGACTCCAAAGACCTTCCGGTTCGGATTTAGGCCCCCCTGAAACAAATCCGGTGGCAGGTTCGTTGATCCACTCGAACGTGAGTTCTTCGCGTGCGCGCCCCTGTTTCCTCCAGAAATCTGCGACCCAGTCGATCTGCATTTGCAGAGTTGCTTGAATAGGCTCCCAAAGGGGATAAGGCGGACGGTGCCAGGTTGCCCAGGGGACGCGCTTGGGATACTTGGCGAGGATTGTCTGCCAAGCTTTTGAGTTTGGGTGGGGATGAGGAACCACGTTCAGGAGGAGTTTGTGACCCGATTGGGCGATCGCTCCCATCCGCTTTTCTAGATCTCGTGTATCGAGAACCCCTGGAACCCATGAAACCTCCCAGAAAAGCAGATCCTCGCGAATACAGCACTTTGGCAGTTTGGCGAGCGTCTTTCGAACGCGTAGCCAGTCGGAATCCGACCCTCGAACCGGAAGATGGGCGGTGACACCAAGAGAACGCTTGGGCAACACCTCCACAGCCCGTCTGCTCATAGGAGCGGCGACTTAGAGATGATGTACTCGCGAAGTTCTTCCGGCGAAACTATCCCCACGTTCGCGACGGTGTGTTTCAAGAACTCTTCCACGGTGACAGATTCCAGTTCGCCCGTTGTCTTCAGGTCCTCGTACATGGCTTCCAGAACCTGCACCTCGGTGGGGGCATGGGGAAAAGCGTCGATCCAAACACCTGGTTTTTCACCTGCCGACTTGTACGCCACGGCTGCCACATGCGGAAGCTGAAGGATTTCCTGATCGTCATCGACCGACCAGATGCCCTCGTAGACGTGCATTCCCGCGGTGTGTAGCTCTTTGGTGACCGTTTCCTGGCGCCCCATGACATTGCAAACGATCACGGTGGCCTTCTCGGCATGACCGGCAGTGAGGACGAGCGCCCCACCCACGGGCAACAGGTAGCACTCGGTAATACCGAGCGTTCTTCGGACCGCTTCAGGGAAGCCTTTGTAGGGGACGCGTAGGGTCATGGCTTTATCTTCCGCTTAGGATATCGGGTCGAGCCCCGCTTCCGGGACAAGGCTCTCGATTCGCTGACTGAATTCATCGGCAAGACGACGAGCATCGGCATCGTTAGCGCCTTCGGCGACCACATGAAACACGGGCTCAAACGAGTCCGGGAGGACCAGTACCGACTCGTCTCGCCACTGAATCTTGATCCCGTCGAGCGACGAAACAGTTGCATCGGGGAAGCTGGAATCGTTAAGGATTCGCATCACGGTTCCCTTCGCTTCCCACGGCACTCGAACGGACTGTTTGGCGCTGTGAAAATCGGGCAAGCCGTCAGCGAGTTCCCCAATCGTTGAAGCCGTTTGCTGCAGCATTGCTGCGACTTGGGCAAAGGAGAAAGGCGCGTCAAATCCCGGATGGAGGGTTGGGAAGATGAATCCGCCCCGATCATCGCCCGCGAAGTCGACTTGGTCGGACTGCGCGCTTTGAACCAGCGAGCGTACGTCTGCCTTGGTGCGAATCACTTCCGCTCCAAGTCGCCTCAGCGATTCTTCCAAGAGTCTGGGCGCCGCAACGCTCATCGCGATTCTTGCTTTGGGTTGGGTGTGGATGACCAAAGAACAGAGAACCGCAAAGAGGCGGTTTCCGGAAATCTCCCGGCCGGACGAGTCCACCAACACCAGACGCTCGCCTTCGTCTAGGAAGAGCACTCCGAGATCATAGTTGAGCGTGCCCACGATCTTCGAAAGGTCGTGCAAGTGCGCGCCAATCTCATCTTGGGTTCGAGGCGCCCGACGAGAATCGTTAAAGGCGTTGAGCGAGATCGACTCGATTCCCATTTGACCGAGCATCGCCGGATAAATGGACGCAAGCGCAGAATAGCCGTAGTCGCAGACCACTCGCAGGGTGCGGGTGTCTTCGTGGGGACCCAGGAGCTTAAAGAAGTCCGACTGATACTCTTCCACCGCCCGACTACTGAACTCGATGACGCCCACATCGTCAGGGTCGGTTCTCTTGTAGTCCTCTCGGAAGAAGAGGGTTTCTACCTTTCGCTCCAGGTTCTTAGAGAGGTAGGTGCCATCCGGACCGAACATCTCGATCAGCGAGACTCGGCTGTTGCCGGGAAGCTTTCGAACCGTAAGTGCACCTTCGGCACCGCTGTTTCGGATGAAGTGCCGAGCGATGGGTACCGGAGCCGACCGGAGGTCGAGCACGTTGCAACCCACACTGAGCAAAGAAGAGATGAGGGCGCGCTTCAACATTCGCGACGAGCGCGAACTGTCTCTTCCCGTAACGACGGTCGCACCTGTTGGGAAGAGCGATCCAAAGGCTGAACCGAGTCGACACGCGAAGTCCGGGGTCATTTCGATGTTGCTGAGACCCGCGACACCGAGGTCTCGGAACAAGTTGCCCCGCCACTTGTTGCCCCAAACCAACGACATGTTGACGATGGAGCCTCGCTCAACGATCTTGTCCGGCCACAGCTTGACTCGAGGTCGAATGTGGGTTCCGACGTCTACCAAACAGCGGTCGCCCACCACAGAGTCTTCCATCAGTTGGCACTCGCGCTTGATCGTTGCTCTGGAGCAAACGATCGCCGACTTCACGCTGACATGCGGACCGATGTAGGACCGTTCCCAGATCACAGATCGCTCGATCTGGGCGCCCTCTTCGATGATGCAGTTGTCGCCGATGGACGCGTAGGGTCCGATCACGGCCCCCGATTTCACCTTTACGTTTCTGCCAATTACGACCGGAGGTCGGAGCACCACATCTTGATCGATCGAAAGATTGCTTCCTAGGAAGACGCCACTATCGGTTGCCGAACCCGGGATGGGTAGCTGAACCTCGTGGCGCAGCACCTGTTCTTGCGCCTCTCGGTACTGTTGCAGCGATCCCACATCGGACCAAAAACCATCCATGACGTAGCCGTAGATGGGTGCCCCCATCTCGAGCAACTTCGGAAAGATGTCTTGGCTCCAGTCGTAAGAGCGATTCGGCTCCATGAGCTCAAAGACGCTTGGCTCCAAGATGTACATGCCCGTGTTGACCGTGTCGGTGAAGACCTCCGACCAACTGGGCTTCTCTAGGAACCGAACAACCTTGCCCGACTCGTCCGTAATGACCAGACCGAATTCAAGAGGGTTAGGAACGCGGTAGAGGATAAGCGTGGCGACTGCACCCTTCTCCTTATGGAACTCGACAGCCTTTTTGAAGTCGCAGTCGGTGAGAGCGTCGCCAGAGACGATGAGGAACGTGCCGTCCTTGAGCGCCTCCTCCGCCTTTTTGATGCTTCCGGCGGTTCCTAGCGGCACAGGTTCGACGCTGTATTCCATCGAAACGCCGAAATCGGCCCCTGATCCGAAATAGCTTTGGATCTCATCGCCCAAGTAGAACAAAGTCGAAAGCTGTTCGGTGAAGCCTTGGTGAGCGAGGTGCCGAACAATGTGCTCCATGATGGGCACCGTGGCTACAGGCACGAGCGGTTTGGGTCGATTTGACGTCAGCGGTCTTAATCGAGACCCCTCTCCTCCTGCCATTACAACCGCTTTCATATTTGCTCCTTTGCCGCTCCCTGTTTGAAGACGTTATAGCCGAGCGAATTCGACCACAACACGACTTGATTAACGGGAATTCTTCGCCAGTCTCTAATCTATTCGGTGATCGGCGCGAACGGTGTCATTGGAATCGCGTCCAAAAGGGCAGAATGGCTTTGCAGGGACAATAGCCCCATCCTCTCTCTATCCAAGATTCACCTGTCTCGCCTTACTGTAGTCTATGGAAGTGAACGAAAAAGGTAATACCCTTTCGCATAATTCCGTCTTTGCCGGAAAGATCTGTTTTGCGGCTTCGTTCCTTTTGCCCCTTGGTCTTGCTACCTCATTCATCGAAAATGCGATGGGCTACCTGAACCTTATCTCCTACGCGTTCAACTGGGTTTTTAGCCTTAGTTGGTTGGCAGCCATGGGGCTATGTGTCGCCGCTGCCATCGCAAAGGCTTCCCGTCGAGACGTCAGACGGGCATTAATGTGGGCTTTTATTGGCCCGGCGAGCTTTTTCATTCAGGCCTTCCTCATTTGGCTGGTCGCTTTATTCGTCCCGGGGAGCCCGATTCAAATTGACTGGAAACCTCCCTGGTGAATTCATAATCAACCTTGTGAGCAAGCACGACGCCCCAGCCGAGATTCCCGCCCACCGAACCACCATCGAGCGGATTCGCGTTCGGTACGGCGAGACCGACATGATGGGGCACGCTTACTACGCCAATTACCTCTTCTGGTTCGAGCAGGCTCGGGGAGCGTGGTGCCGAGATCGGGGATTCACTTACAAATCACTCGAAGAGGCCGGATACAAACTCCCGGTGGTGGAAGCTCACCTGCGCTACAAAGGCGAGGCGAAGTACGACGATCTGCTGGAAATCCACATCTCGCTCACCGAGATCAAGCGCGCCGCCATGCGATTCGATTACAGCGTGGTGAACACCACCACCGGGGCAACTGTCACCGAAGGCTATACCTGGCACGTGCTGGTGGGTTCGGAGTTCAGGGCCATCACGATTCCCGGTCCGGTTCGCGAGATGCTGGAACGCGACCCCTCGCAGTTTGAAACGGTGGAGTAAGGCTTTCAAGCATGCCGATGAAACGAATCGCTTTCATTCGGCATAGGAACCTTTCAGGGTATGGATGCATTGGAAGTTCCGAGCATCTTTGCCACAATGAAAAACATCTGTCGTTTTCTGTCCGCGATTTAATCGCCTGGGCAACGACTAAAGACTGAAGAATTCATGGAGAGCGTCGCGAACTGTACGATCGCTACATCGGATGCGCCTGCAACTGCGGGCGAGCCTGATTGTTGTTCGGCCTCCAAGAAAACCGACTACCACGGACTTCAGTGGGCGCTCGATGAACTTGATCGAATCGCACCGGGTGTTCCTCTTCTTGCTTTAGGGCAAACCATTTTTTGGGACGAGCCCATGAAGGCGGGCTTGGCGAAGTTTGCGCTGGAACGTGGTCGCCGATTCGTTGCCGGCATTCACGACACCGACTACTTCGCGAAGATTCCGAGCGGCGAGCACCGAAAAGGACTCTTCACCGCCTTGCCCCATAACGACGGCAGCACGCGCGGATTGTGGAGCGCGGCGGGCGAATTCTCGGCTCTTTTCGGCTCTGAAACGGTCGTCACTCGAGAAATCCTCAAGCAAGCCGGGCTTAAAATCGATCGTCTGGAACAGGCCGACCCCAACTTTCTGGATGAAGCCACGGAAGCTTGGGGCTGGCGAGGCATCGTATCGCTCGATGAACGCCCGCCGGTCACTGCCGAGATCCCCGCTCAGGCGCTCGCCAAAGAACTTTGCAAAACCCTCAATTGGGCTCTCGATAGCTCCATTGAACTCACCGCAGGACAATCGAGAGAAGCGGCACGCAAGGTTGCAGACGAGATTCACGCCAAGTTGTGCGATCTTCTGGACGCGCCCGGAAAGACCGTCGCCTGCGTGTACCGGGCAATGCTGCCCGAGATGTTCTCGTTGGTGGCAGGTGAGAAACTCGCCATTGAAACCACGCAGACCACCGAGTTGCTTCGCTTCAATCGCTCCACCGCTTCCCTGCCGCGCTTCCAACT
>CAYYJX010000082.1:0-13636 GCA_964471545.1 uncultured Fimbriimonas sp.
ATACGTCCGCTACTCTTACGGGTGGAAACGTTCTGGCTGCAGGTAGCTTCTCGCTCAACGGTACGACCTTCACCTTCGCCGCCGGTCAAACCGGAAACGAAGTGGTCAGCGCGATCAACGCGGCTTCTGCCCAAACGGGTGTGACAGCGGTCCTCAATGCTTCTAACCGACTGGAGTTCACCTCCACCAAGGTCGGTACGAACGCTCGCATCGACTTCGTCGACGCCCAGGGAGTTATCTCGGCATCGGCAGGTACGACGGCTGCTCAGACGGGTACCAACGCTACGGCGACGGTTGAAGTTGGAGGCTCCGGTGCGGTGCTCTTTACGGGTGGTCTTAACGGATCGGACGGTCTTACCCTTCGAGACGCTAACGGCAACACGCTCAAGCTCACCGATGCGGGTAACGCAACCACTGCGACGGCTGCTGCTGTCGGTCAGGTGTCAGTTGGTTCGGCACAGTTCCAAATCGGTGCTAACGCCAACCAAACTGCTTCTCTGTCCATCGGCAACTTTGCCGCTAGCCAAATTGGCCAAGGCGTGGTCTCGGGCAAGAACCTGAGCAACCTCGACCTGACGTCGGCTTCCGGTGCATCCGATGCTCTGAAGGTCATCGACCAAGCGATCGAAGACGTCAGTAAAGCTCGAGGCGCAATCGGTAACTTCCAACGAAACGTTCTGGAGTCGAACATTCGATCCCTTGGAACTGCACGAGAGAACCTCGCTGCAACCGAGAGCTCGATCCGAGACACCGACGTTGCCGCGGAAATGACCAGCTACACGAAGTCGCAGATTCTCCAACAGGCCGGTCTTTCGGTGTTGGCTCAAGCGAACTCCGCTCCTCAGGCGGTTCTTTCGCTCCTCCGATAATCCTTTCGAGGATTACTGGGAGAATCGGCAACTATTCGGCCCGGTGGGAGTTCGCTCCCGCCGGGTCTTTCTGTTTCATTGCCTTTTCGCGAGCATCCCAAAGCAGTTCGACTAATTCTTTGGTGAGCGGCTTGTTCTCGAGCATGGTGGGCTTCTCACGAACCTCGAACTTGAGAATCTTGCTGCCCGATTCGGTGTTGTACTTCAAGGTGCACCAGCCTCCAAGGCCCATGATGGTGTGCATTCCGGGGGTCCAGCCAAAATGCGTGATCGCCTTCCACGAGACCTCGTAGGTGTCTAGCTCTCCAAAGACCTTCACGCCCGTTGGTGTGATCCTCAGAAAGCCGACATCCAGATGGGCATCCAATGCGGAGGTGCCACCTTTCCAGGAAATGCCCACCCATCGGTCCGTAGGCTCGATGGTGATTCCCTGATTTCTAAAGGATTCTTCCAGTTCCGCCCGCATCTTTTGGGTTTCCCAGAATCCGTAGAGATCAATCCCTTTCCAGCCTCCGATCAGTGCCAAGAGTATTGATGGAAACGCAATCCATTGGAGACTCTTGGGGGCGAACACAGCGAAGAATAATCCAAGGGCGTACAGCGCGCCAAAGGGGATTGCGGGAATCACGTTGCCCATCCACTTGCGCTTTTTATGCCAAACCAATCCCGACATCCATCCGCCCTGCCAACCGGCATAATACACTCACCAAAGTCATGCAGAAGGAGTTGATCTCTGGGGAGGTGTTCGAACAGGGTGGTTCGCTGCATGTGATTCGATGCGCCCCAGGCCCCGGAACCGTTCGCTCGTTGGTCAAAGCCTTTGAATCGGATCGGCTCCACGGTCGCAAAGGGGAGCTTGCCGACGAAGGGGTGATCACGTCTTTTGAAGACTCTTTCTTGCCCAGCTGTCGGCGCATTCTTTCTGAAACGTCTCCCATCTCGGTGCGATCGTTTGCAGACATCGTCCGCCACCTTCACTTTCTCGCCGGGTTAGAAACAAAACGCGTGGCACCTGGGGCGCAACAGATCGCGGCGATGCAGCAGGCGGCCCCGCAACAAGCAGCGATCGCAAACTCGATAGGAGATCCTGCCGCCTTCGACCAGGTTGCCGAGTTTGCAGGTTTTGCCCGTGCAGCGGTGAAAACCCTCCGAGAATTGCACGAGTACGGGATCGATTCCGATTCCCTGCGCCTGTTGGCAAGCGGCCTGGACGGGATGGGTGATCCACTGCCGGAAGAGAGAAAGCTCTCGGCCGATCTTTCCAAGAAGGTTAAAGATCTTGCCGGACTCAATGATCGTAGCGATGCCATCTTGGCGGAGATTGGGACCACCTCGCTTTCCGAGATGATCCATCGATCCATGGAGGAGTTCACAACGGTGGACGGCGAGTACCGGCGAGTTCTCGTATTTGCGCATGCAACGTATAAACATGTTGCCCTCAAATGGCTCCGTTGGTTGGCCCACGCGGGTTGTCAGGTCACGGTTGTCGTTGATTCGCATCCGGCGATGCAGCGCGGAGACACATCCGGAGTATTTGAGGCGGGCAAGCGGATTGTTGATGCGCTGGGAGTCGAACCCACGTCAATCGGGAGCCCGAATAAGTTGCTCGAAGGCCTCTTCGCAAGCGTGGTTCCAGAGGGCCTTGCCCTAGAGGGAGGAGTCACCATCCAAGCCGCGTCCGACCCGCTCAGCGAGTGCGAATGGGCGTTGCGACACGCCATGAAGCGGCGACAGTACGAGTCTGTTCTGATCTTTACTCGGAATGTCGAAAGGTATGCGCCGCTGCTGGAGATCGCCGCAAAGCGATTCGGCGTGACCCTTCAATCCTCCCGCCGAGCCCCGCTGACCTCAAACGGTTTCGTCAGGTTCACGCTTTCGATGCTCAAGGCAATCTCGGAGGACGACATTCGAGCCTTCGGAAACCTTCTCAACAGTAGCTATCTCCAGCTATCGGCGCCCGCTAAAGAGCTGATCGGTCGATGGGTGCGCGAAGCCTATGCAGAGGAAAAGCTGACCGTGGACCATGCGTGGCGGTCACTGAGTTTGAAGGTGCGGTCGAGCTTGGGCTTAGAAGAGCCGGAAGTCGCAACATCGCCGCCGGTTGATGCCCCTCTCCGAGACGACATTGAATGGCTTGTGGAGTTGACGAGGTGGCGTACCGAGCATCTCGGCGTCTCCAAAACGCCCAACGATTGGTATCGACTTCTGAAAGGACACGGTGGGGAACAGGGCTTTCTAGAGCAAGCCCGATGGTTTCAGGGAGCGGCGCTCTCCAGCGAGTTTTTTCCACGAGCTACCGTTCTGGTCAATTCCGATCGCGATCAGCGGGCTTTCACCGCCTTCTGCGGAGCGATCCACAGGCAAGCGGCGGTAAGAACGGTCAGCGAGAAACGAGAAATCGGCTTTAAGGAGTTCTTGACGTTCGTTGAAGAAGTTTGTTCGGATGCCGACGTAAGCTTGCCCACTCCCGAGTCTCGCATTCGGGTCACGGGGCGAGCGGAAGATGCGGAAGGGGCAGATCTCGTCATCGCCCTTGGAATGCTCGAAGGAGAGTTTCCCCAGCGCCGGAAAGAAGACCCAATCCTCAGTGATTTCGATCGAGAGGCCCTTTCGAAAGCATTCGAGTTACCCGCACCCCTGGCCACTAGTCACGATCGCGCCCGGGCGGAACGAGACGTCTTTTACCGAGTCTGCGCCCTTGCTGAGAAAGAACTTTTGCTGAGCTATCCGCTGACGGAGGGAGATAGCGATAACGTTCCAGCTTTCTATTTGGAGGAGGTTCGACGTGTTCTTGGAAATTCGGTGACCGAACGAGTTTATCCGCGAAACGTTTTGGTCGATCCCGAAGAATTGAATCTCTCAGATTCGGAACTAGCGCAAGGACTCGCCGGGCCAAGAGAAGAGCCTTTAGACAACGAACTTCTATTAAGTTCGACAACCGAACAAATTAAATACGACGGCATCAAGTTCTCGATCTCACAACTGCGAGACCTCAACAGGTGTCCGTTCAAGTTCTTTGTCGAATCGCGCCTCCAGCTCAAGCCCAACCAATCGAGAGAGTGGTACCAAGCGCTTCGAAACCTTCCCACCCGAGCCCTACTCATGACGGCAGAATCGGCGGAGGTCGCAAAAGACCGCCTGCAAGAGTCGCTCGCGAACTGGTTGGAGGAGAAGCGGTTCGAGATACCGGAATGGGAAGTTGGAATCATCAAGTCTGCGGCAGAACGCCTCATCGAAAGCTGGATTGAGAGGGAATTCAAGGCAAGAGAACTGTGGCGGACTCAACCGGGACAGTTCCGATTCGGTGTTTCCTATGTCGGCGAGCAAAAGGTGATCAACCGTCTTGGAATCGAACTAGACGAAACTGTTCCCGCGGTTCATGAGGGTGCCTACGGCCGCACGATGCACCTCTACAAACCAAGGGCCATAAAAGCCGACCTCAAGAAGCCAGAGGACTATCAAAAGATGGTGGAGACGTACGGGCCATTGTTCTGCGCCGCTCACACCACGGGTACGGAGACCCGCATCGAGGTGGACGGGTTGAACAACCGTCGAACCCTTCTAAGATTCGAGAAGCCGATCGATGCGCCGAACCGAGTGGATACCAACCTCAAAGTGGAATCGGTCAACATCCTGAACTTCGAGAACCTGAGCCGAAACAAGTTTGCAGAAATGGTCAAAGACCATATCAACCAAGCAAAGGCGGTCGCGGCATCTGGAAAAATGGAGGCTCGCCCTGGTGATCACTGCGAGTTCTGCAGCCTTGGCGATCTCTGCCGAAGATCGCAAACGTTCGGGGAGCAAGCCGATCCCTTCGAACTTGTCGGAAGCATTAAGAAAACGGGAGGTGGATTGTGAAAGCCCCTTTACGGGAACCTACCGCCGAGCAGAAGCTTGCCATTACTCGGGTGCAAGACAGTTTTTCGGTGCTCGCCGCCGCCGGATCGGGCAAAACGTTCGTGCTTACCGAACGCTACTGTTCGCTAGTGAAAGAGCACGGATTCCGACCCTCGCAAATCCTCACCATTACGTTCACAAAGAAAGCCGCCGCGGAAATGAAGCGTCGAATCGTGGATCGATTGCGCTCGATGGAGCTCTTCGACGAAGCGCAAGAAGCCGAAACGGGTCCCATCCAAACCATTCACTCGTTCTGCGAACGTGTGCTGAAGGAGAACTCGCTGGAAGCCGGTCTCGACCCAGAATTCGAGTTGCTCGACGGAGCAGAGTCTTCGGCTCTTTTACAGACTTGCATCCGCAAAGCGCTCTTGGTCGATCGCACCCAGGCCCCCGATGCGTTCTATGCCATTCGCGTCCTTGCGGGTGAGGAGGGTTACGGAGTCACCTCGGCGTACGGTCCGGTTGAAAAGGCGGTTCGCGAGATTCTGAACGCAATTCGATCGAGCGGCTTTGATCGGAATTTCTTCTATCAACGGTACGGCTCAGCGAGCGAACTGATCAGATGGCAGCGAGAAGAGATGCTTCGACACTTCGGAGACGTGGTTCGTGCCGAGGTGCAAGAACATCCGGAATTGGACTTTTCCGAAGCGGTTTTGCTGGCAGACAAGTTGAACAAACTGGGTCTCAAGAGAGAAGCGTGGGTCGTCGCTTCGCCGGAGGAAGTGGATCAGAGTGCGGCAGCGGTCACCGCCGGACTTGTCCAGCTGGCTCTGGAAGCTTGGCGCCTCTTCGATGAAGAGCTTCGGAGGTTGCAGAAGTTCGATTTCACAGGACTTGAAGCAAATGCCGTCACGCTTTTGCAACAGAATCCCCGTGTCCAAGCTCGAGTTGCCAAGCAGTACCCGCTGGTGATGGTAGACGAAGCGCAAGACGTCAATCCCGTGCAGTTCAAGCTGCTGGATTGTCTTCGACCGCAATCGATGATGCTGGTGGGAGACGATCGCCAGTCGATCTATGCTTTCCGACACGCCGACGTGGATCAGTTCCTCGCTCGAAGCGCCAACAATTCGCTCTTTCTCACCAAGAATCACCGTTCTCAAGAGGGCATTCTAGAGTTTGTCGACGCTATCTTTGCCCCGCGTTTTGGTGAGCGATACCGGCCGATGGCGCCGCAAAAGCCTCTTGATTTCGAGGACACAAGTGTTCGTCAGTTTCCGGGCGTAGAGATGTGGGAGTTCGCCCGCCCAGCAGATTGGGTCGAAGTGGTCGCCCAAATCCGGCGGCTGGAACAACTGGGTTTCTCGAGAGGCAAGATGGCTGTTTTGGTGAGAACCAACCGAGAGGCGGAGAAGGCCGCGAACTCCATGCGCGCGCTGGGCATTGGCGTTCACGTGGTCAGCGGACCCGAAAAGTTCTACACCCGGCTAGAGGTTCACGACCTGGCGAACACTCTGGAGGCGTTGGTTCAGCCCGAAAACGATTACGCGCACTTGGCGATGCTGAGAAGTCCGGTAGTCGGACTTTCTCTGGACGCGATCGTTCAGATCGCCTCTTCCCGGAAATCGGAGTCATCTGAAGAAGGATTTATCCCGAAGACGGTTCGCGAACTCCTTCCAACCATCGAACTGGAAACGGAGGGAGACCGGGTGAAACTCCAATCCGCTTTGGATTGGTTCACCGAGCTAAGCGAGGTTGCGGATCGCATGCCCGCGTACGAGATCCTCGGCGAAGTTTTCGCTCGGTCGCCCTTCCTCGTCACCCTAGCCAAGCGCCGAGATTTCGAACCCCGAATTGCCAATGCTCGCAAGCTCTTGAGCATTGCGGCCGCCCGACCCGAGCTCCCAACCACCGATTTCGCGCAGATGATTCGTGAAATCCAAGAGTTGCGCCACGCCGAAGGGGAGGCCGCCTTCGAGGATGAAACGGGCGAGTTGGTGACCATTTCCACCCTCCACAAGGCAAAGGGTTTGGAGTGGGATGTGGTGATCCTTCCCGATGCGGATCAGTACAAGCCGAAGAAAGCCCAGAACTTAGCCGTGCTTGCCACCAAGGGACTGGTCGCTTACAAGAGCGGATCCCCGAATATCTGGCACGCCTTCGTCACGAAGGTCTACAAGGAACGAGACCAACAAGAGATCGATCGTGTGATGTACGTAGCCGCTACACGCGCCAAAAAGTTGCTGGCGCTCGGTTATCACGGGAAAGCGAAGGATGGCTTCTGGTCGATCATTCCGCCCTCAGACAGGGGGCGCCTTACCAAGGTTGGACCCTTAATGACCTCCGCGACCGGAGCTGATGACGAAGAAGACTCTGCTGAATAGGGCTTAACCGGGTGAACCAAGCGACGCGGGGATGAGTAGACTTTGGATGTGAAGTTCAAGGTCGCTGTTGTGCAATTTGCCCCGAGTAAGGGACAACTTGCGACCAACCTGGATCGTATCGCGGAGGCGATTGACCAGGCATGCCAACAAGGGGCTCAACTGGTCACCTTCCCCGAGACTGCGCCTACGGGCTACTTCCTAGAGGGCGGCGTGGTGGAACTCGCACTCAGCGGCACTCAGCTTGCGCAGGAATTGGAATCGCGGCTTGCCGGGAAATCCATCGAATGTCAGGTTTCGATTGGATACTACGAAGCTGCGCACGGCAACTTGTACAACTCCTGCGCGTACATCGCCATTAGTGGTGGGAAGGCGTCTCTGATCTCGAACTACCGAAAGTTCTTCCTTCCGACCTACGGCGTTTTCGATGAAGAGCGATTTGTCTCGCGAGGCAATCGTCTTGGGCTTGTCGAGACTCCGTTCGGAAAAGCAGGAATGCTCATTTGTGAAGACGTCTGGCATAGCGTATTGCCAACCCTGATTGCGGTGAGCGGTGCGCTGATTGCGCTGGTTCCATCGGCGTCCCCCGCTCGAGGATTCCGAGGAGAAACGGTGGACAATGCGGATCGTTACGAACGACTGGTGCGAGCAATCTCCGAGGAGCACGGCATTTTCTGCGTCCTCACTCAACTCGTAGGGTTTGAAGGCGGCAAGGGATTCGTCGGCGGCTCCATGGTGACCGATCCGTTCGGACGAGTCCTTGGTCGAGCCCCAATTGGTAAAGAGGCGATGCTGATTGTTGAGTGCGATATGGATCAGGTTCAGATCGCAAGAGCTCAGTCGCCGCTTATCTCGGACCTTCAGAGTGTCTGGCCGGTTCTTCAAGGTCTGGTTTTGGAGACTGAGTTTGAGCACTAAAGCCGTCTTGGCTCTTCTCGCTCTCCTGCCCACCTTCGCGCTCGGACAAACCATTTGTATCGATCCCGGTCATCCATCGGAAGTCGGGCGCGGCGCTTCCGGTAAGAAGATCACCGAGTTGGAGGCGGTCTGGCTCATCGGCTCCAGGGTCGCCAAGCGACTGGAAGATTTGGGATACAAGGTGGTCGTCACCAAATCCAAGCAAGAAGAACTCGTCAAAAATCGACGTCGCGCCGAGATTGCGAACGATGCCAAGGCGGACCTGATGGTTCGTTTGCACTGCGATGGGGCAGGCTCCACCGGTTTCGCTGTTTACTGGCCGAGCAAACAAGGCACGGCTCAAGGTCGCACGGGGCCGAGTTTTGAAGTGATCGAACGCACCGCGAAAATCGCTCCCATCTTTCACAAGGAACTTGGCCTTGCCTTGAAAGGCAAGTTAAGGGACAACGGGCTGAAAGGCGATGACAAGACTCTGGTCGGATCTCGACAAGGGGCACTTACGGGCTCGATTTTCAGCGAAGTCCCTGTTCTTCTTGTGGAGATGGTCGACCTCACCAATCCGAAAGATGATGAGTTCATTGCTTCCAAAAGCGGGCAAGACCTGTACGTTGAAGCCTTGGTCAAGGCGATTCAAAAGTCGGTTCCGTTAAAGAAAGGCGATTAGATGCATCGAAGCATCACGAATTGAATCTCAGGTGCTAAGGTGATAGGCGAATGATCGCCGTTCTTCCCGCCGCCGGACGAGGGACTCGCATGCAAAGCGTGACGGGAGGCTCGCCCAAAGAGGCGCTTACTCTTCGGGGAGTGAGCGTTTTGGAGCACGTCATCCACGCCGCCGAGCCTCTCGTGGATTCGGTTCTGGTGGTTTGGCGGGAGTCCAAGGGTCCGGTTCCCGGCGGGTATTCCTGGCTTCCACAGGTGGAAATGGAGGGGCTCGCCCCGGCGATTGCAAGCCCTTATTTGGGCGCTTCGCCCGTTCCTGCCGATCGTACGGCCGTTTTGTTACCAGACACTGTTTTCTTCCCAGAGGATCCGTTGTCGGAGATGGCACGGCTAGAGGCAGACATCGTTATCGCCCTTGAGCAGGTTGCTCCCGAGCGAGTCACCAGCTACGGAATTGTCGAACTCGACGGGGATCGCATCCTGCGAATAATTGAAAAGCCGGCGGTAGAGGAAGCTCCGAGCAACTGGGCGGTCAGCGCTCGTTACATCTTCTCAAAGCAGTTCATGGAATATTTGTGTGAACAACTACGGCTGGCTCCATCGCAAGCCGGCGAGCTGCCCATTACAGGATTCATCCAATCGGCAATCGACAGAGGCATGTCGGCAAAAGGGGTGAGGCTTGGCGAGAAGACCCGTCGATTTGATTGCGGGAATCCGGAAGGATATCGACAAGCGAAAGAAGTGTTTGAAGGAGAGGTGGCAAATTGAGCGTGAAAGAAGTAGTGGCATCCGCACCCGGACGTTGCGGAATCATCGGCAACCCAAGCGACATCTACGGGGGAGCGGTGATCTCTTGTTCGGTGTCTGCTCGCAATCGCTGCACGATGCGACGAATCGAGTCTAACGGGAGCATTTGTGAGGACGCTCGATTCAACGGATGGGCGCTTCCAGACGATCTTCGACTATTACAGGCCGCGTTCAACAGACTTCCAGTAGAAGGATGCTTTGAAGTGAGTTACGAGACCGACGTGCCCCGGTCGAGCGGGCTTGCGGGTTCGACCGCCTTGCTTGCCGCCATCGTGGCATGCCTGTTGGTACTGCGAGGGGAACAAAGCCGGTTAAGCGATTTGGTTGCGATCTCCGAACTGGTTCGAGACATCGAGCGCAACGAGGCCGGGATCGTCTGTGGATTCCAAGATGCGTACATGGTGGTGCACGGTGGGGCTCGTTTTCTCGACTTCGCCGGGAAGCACCCGGTGGAACCTGGTCCGGTCGGGAAGGTCACGGATGCCTCGTTAGGCGATCGATTCCTCTTGATCACCACCGGGGTCCAACGCTTGAGTGGCAGCGTTCATGGACCCATCGCCGAGCGTTGGTTGAACGGAGATGAGGATGTGCGGCTACGCGTATTGCGAGCGGCTACTCAGGCGCATGCCGTCTTTCACGCTCTTCAAGCCGGTGAGTTGACCGACGAACTTATCGCCGAGGCGATGACCTGGAACTACGTGGATATCAAAGCGATGGGCGGTTCAGGTGATGCGATCGATGCGCTGGTCGATGTTTGTCTGGAGGGCGGGGCAAAGGCCGCCAAACTGGCGGGCGCGGGAATGGGGGGAACCGTCATTGCTTTTCATGACGATCTTGAGGCTCTTGAAAGCTATGCCCGTACAAAGGGTTACACTCGATTCATGAAGCCTTTGGTGCAAGAAGGTTTGATTCTAGAGACGGTGAACGGATAACAACATCATGAGCGTGCACTTCCAAACCATCCTGCCCAACCTGCCCTTTGGTCCGATCAGCGCTTTTGCCGATGAGATCAGCACGGATTTCGATGAGCAACTCGCAGAACTCAATCTTTACGGAGTCACGGGCCTCGACTTGCGCACAGCGTTCGGCAAAAACGTGATGGCGCTCACCGATGACGAACTAGACCTTCTGGCGGCAAAGGCTTCAGCTGCCGGAGTCCACTTCCAGTGTGTGGGTAGCCCGATCAACAAGGTGGTTGCCTCGGAAACGAAAGCTGCCGATGAACTGGCAAAGCTCGTTCGCGCCATTGAGATTGGTAAGCGGATCGGGACAGACAAGATCAGGCTTTTTTCACCCGAAACAGACGATGACCAGATTGCCTACGATTGGATGGCACCGATGGTATCGCTTGCCGAAAAGGAAGGGATGATCCTGCTTCACGAGAACGACGCTCGGTACTACGGGGCCTTCCCCGAAAAGGCAAAGATCCTTTTCGACAAACTGGGAGGACCCCATTTTCGAGCCGCTTTCGACTTTGCGAATACCGTTCACATAGGCTTTAGGCCCATGAACGACTGGTTTCCTTGGCTGCTGCCCCATCTTCACACCCTTCACATCAAGGACGCGATTGAAGCCGAGCACCGAGTCGTACCTGCCGGTTCAGGAGATGGTCAGATGCTGGAGACCTTCCAATGGCTCCTTGCGCAGGGGTGGTCAGGACCTCTCACTCTTGAGCCGCACTTGCAGCTTGCTGCCGCAAATCACGGATTCAGCGGCAAGGACCACTTCAAAACCGCAACTGAAGCACTTTACCGGTTGCTTGAACAACTAGGAACCAACTGAATATGACGATCTCTGCTCAACTCTTTACGCTTCGCGAGTACTGCAAAACGTTCGAAGACTTTGAGGCCACCCTCGGGAAACTCAAAAACATCGGTTACAAGGCTGTGCAGTTATCGGCCGTTGCTTGCGTGGACCAAGGAGATCTGGTTGAGAACGGCAAACGCGCCAGAGATCTGCTGGACAAGTACGGCATTGTTGCCAACGCCACCCACCGACCGTGGGAGTCGTTCATCGGCGATATCGACCGTGAGATCGCCTACCATCAAGCGTTGGGGTGCTCTTACACCGCGATCGCGGTCCCTAGTCACGAGCATCGGCAGATGGGACTTGCCGGCTACCAAGCGCTTGCCAAAGAGAGCCATGCGGTGGTCGAAACGCTCGGTGCGGCCGGCATTCGATTTGCCTACCACAACCATGCCTTTGAATGGCAGAAGTACGACGGCAAGCGCGGAATCGACGTGCTCATCGACGAGACACCGCATGCGATGCAAATTGAGCTCGATACCTACTGGGCAATCCACGCGGGAGCACAAATTCTGCCTCTAATCGAACGCTTAAAGGGTCGCTTGGACATGGTCCATCTGAAGGATAAAGAGTCGGTGAACTGGGAAGTTCGGTTCGGGGCAGTCGGAGAAGGGAATATCGAATGGGAGATCATCCTGCCTGCTCTTGCAGCCGCGGGAACGACGGACTTTATTGTCGAGCAAGACGACACCTTCGGACGGGATCCGTTCGAAGCGCTGGAATCTTCGCTCCGATACCTTGAGGCACGGACGCACCTCATGACGCCCTAGTCTGAGTTGTGTGTACTCATACTAGTCTCGTATACATAGGCGGCTCAGGCTTAAGAGGCCCAGTCGACTCGGTCTCTTAGGACTTCGTTGTGCGCTCGAATTTGAAATCGGTGGGACGGTCAGGCTCTCCTTTCCAATTTTGTGCCCTTTTCTGCATGCCGTCTGGCTTCTCATTTGAAGACCCGTTGCCGGTGCGGGACCGCCCACCTTTCATCGAACGTTCGGAAAGGGAACAAGTTTTGTTGATTGGGTCTTTTTTCCTCATTGGGGAGCCTGCGTTATGGGGCGGTGTTGGCAGCAAAAGGAATGAAGGAACTTAGGAAAATGAGTCTGTAGAGCAAGCGTAGGCCCTGCAATTGGGTTTACAATCGCAATTGTGTCCAACGTTCGACTCGCCAATGACGCCGTTACCCAGTCGCCCGCGTTCCAATCCTCGGTAAAAGTTGCCGAAGCCCTCCGGCACGACCTTCATCGACACCCGGAGTTGATGTATCAAGAGCATCGCACTGCAAAGGTCGTTTCGGAGCATCTGGCAAAGGCGGGAGTCGAGCACAAGGCAGGTCTAGCGGGTGGAACCGGAGTTCTGGGTTTTCTTCCCGCAAACGTAGGCGATCCAAAGGCTGCAGAAACCATCGCCCTCCGAGCCGATATGGATGCGCTTCCGATCCTGGAAGAGACCGGAGTGGAGTATGCCAGCCAAACGCCGGGAGTGATGCACGCCTGTGGTCACGATGGTCACACCGCTATTCTGGTGGGCACTGCCACCTACCTGGCTCAAGTGGAGCGACCTCGAAATGTGTTGTTCGTCTTTCAACCTGCAGAAGAAGGCGGCGCGGGTGGCAAAAAGATGTGCGATGACGGTGTGCTGAGCGGGGAAGTTTTGGGTCCCAAAGCAGACATCATCTTTGGTCTCCACTGTGCGCCGATGTTGCCTCTCGGTACTGCGGCGACTCGGGTCGGTCCAATGATGGCCTCTACCGACGAGTTCACCATCGTCGTGAATGGGCAGGGTGGTCACGCCGCAAGCCCCCACTACACCATCGACCCCATTGTGGTGGCCGCTCAAATCGTCTCTGCGCTGCAAACCGTTGCCTCACGCGGCGTGGATCCTCTGGATTCCGTGGTCGTCACGGTCGGGAAGATCCAGGCGGGTACCGCTTCCAACGTCATTCCCATGGATGCGACCCTGGTGGGAACCATTCGAACACTTCGAGCCTCCACACGAGACTTCGCCGTTCGACGCGTTCGCGAGATTGCAGAAGGCGTCGCGGGTGCCTTCGGCGCAAGCGTCACGTTTAAGCACAAAGAAGGCTATCCCGTCACGGAAAACGCACCTGAGGCTTACGAGCGACTTTCTAAGGTCGCCGAAAACGTCATCGGCGACAACTGGGGTGAATATCCCCCGGTGATGGGTGGAGAAGACTTCAGCTTCTATGGCCACCACGTTCCGGCGTGTTTCTATTGGCTCGGAGTGATTCCAGAAGGCATGGAATCTTATCCGCAGGTCCACACGCCTAAGTTCAACTTCAATGACGACGCCATTCCCGTAGGGATGGCGCTGATGAGTGAACTTGCCCTCCGAGGCTAG
>CAYYJX010000083.1:0-13561 GCA_964471545.1 uncultured Fimbriimonas sp.
GAGATCCGGAGTGGTCACCTGGAAACCCTTGGCGTCCTTGCCGACCTCTAACTTGGGAGCCAGAACACTCACATACCGGAGAATCGCAAGGCTGACAAAACCCGAATCGGCTTCTTTGGCAGCCAGGTCTTTAATGATCTGCCCCTTTCCGTCCATCAGGAACTGCGCCGCAGGTTGCGAGGGCAGCGGGGACTTGTTCTTGCCATCCGTCATCATCATCTGGGACAGTTCGTTCTCAACAATAGCGGTGCCATCACTTTCGACGCTGGTCACTTTCTGCTTGAGCACGCCCTCAACGAGAATGCGTCCGAGACTGGTATCAATGGCCCCGGTGAGTTGATAGGTGGAAATCTTATCCGCCTCGTAGGTCCGAGTTAAGCTAACCGACTGACCTGCCGTTGCTGCAGAAAGGGCATAGAGTGCCGTTATTCCTGCCGTCATCGCCATGCGCTTTACCCGACTCATCCCGATCATTACGCCAGTTTAGACGTTCGAACAAGGCTAATGGATTGCGCCAATCCACCCGATTCGTATGTCACTCCGCATGATCGCTCCCATATGTTCGTAAGTTAGAATGAACGTAAAGGTTGTTCTCTCATTGCTTGACACCCGGTAACCCAAAGAACGATGTCTGAACTAGATCCCAGAAAGCAGGCCATTCTCCGAGCAATCGTCGTTGAGTACGTCTCCCAAGCGGAGCCGATTGCCAGCGAAGCACTTGTTCAGAAGTACGACCTGGGTGTTCGCTCTGCAACGGTCCGCAATGAGATGGCTGAGCTTTCCGAGTTGGGGATGCTCGAGCAACCGCACACTTCTGCCGGGCGCGTCCCCAGCGACCTGGGGTACCGGTTCTATGTGGATCGCCTGGTGGAAGTCCGTGAACCAGATTCAGCTTCTAAGAGCGCGATCGATGATGCATCGGACGAAGGCGAAGCGCTGCAGGAACTCTTGCGGGAGACAATTCGCAGCCTCTCTAGAATGACTCATCTTTTGGGCGTGGCTACCACAGCGCGCGACACCTCCATCCAAGTTCGGACAGCTATTGTGAGTGCCCTTGGGCCTGCGCGAGCCTTACTGGTGGTTGCCTTTGGCAATGGACACGTTGAGAACCGAATGATCGAGTGTCCCACCAACCTTTCGCTCGAAGACGTTGGACGACTGAACGAAACCCTTCAACGTGAGGTCATCGGACAGGATGTTTCTCAACTCTCCCGTCTCAAACTCCCCATTTCGGAAGTTGGTTCTCCGCGCGAACTTCTCGCCCTGACGGTTTGGAACCAACTGATCGCCATCGGTCAAGAGCTCTCGCGAGGAAAAGTCTTTACCGAAGGCGAAGAGTTTCTCCTTGGTCAACCAGAGTTCAGGCGCGATCCGGGGGCGTTTGCCGAGTTACTCCGCCAGCTTTACGATGGAGATGCGCTCTATCGTGCACTTTATCCTTCCGCCTCCTCCCAGCCTGCTCCGATCTCTGGGACGGGAACAGTCACGATCGGCAAAGAGAACACGCAAAGCGAGCTTCAGAAGTTTTCAGTCGTACGAAGCACTTACTTCGTGGGAAACAACGAAGCGGGGGTGATCGCCCTGGTGGGCCCTACTCGGATGGCCTACGACAAGAGCATTCCGCTGGTGAACTTTACAGCCGAAGTTCTTAGCGAGAGCCTCACCAAGTTCTTCGGCTAATCGAATCATTCGACGGCGAAAATGGACTCGTTGAGTCCAGTGTTCACCTTGGGCTCCCCATAAACGGTTCTCGCCGCAAACTTGTCTTCCGCGTTGCGGACCGACATCGACGTCGGTACATAGATGCCGTTCACAAGTTTGTGCTTTTCATAGAAGAAGGTGGCCTTCAACCTTCCCTTCTGGTCGTACCACTCGCGCTTTGTCTGCACCTTCATCTCGGGATCCATCCAAACGCGATGGCGGACATCATCGTTCAGGGTCGGCACATAGGTCAGATCGAAGACGTACTCCTTGGTCTCTCGATCAACTCGGACGAACTTCGCCTGGAAGAAGTTTTCGAACAGCGAGGGGGTGAGGAAACCGAAGTCGAGAAAGGTTTGGCGACGACCAGGGGACTTGGAAACATCTACCTTGGGATACTGGCGCAGCTTGGGAATTCTCCACTTTTGGGTTCCTCCGTTAATGATGTAGGTGACCTCGGTGTCGTCAGCGTACATCTCGACACGAACCTTAAATGGCTCCTTCGCAAAGATCTTGACCCTTTCAAAGTTGTAGCTTCGCGCAAAGTCATCGCTGATCTTTCTCAGTTCGGATCGCTTGTAAGACTCGAACTTTGCGGAGAAGCTCACATCCTTCAGCTTCGTTTGACAAACGCTATCGATGGTGGGCGTGCCCTGGAGCGTGAGTGTTGCGTTCAGTAACAGAGGAATGATCATAAGCCGTGTGCCAAAACCCTACTTGATTCCTACTTGAGGGTCCATTTTGACCAAAGGAACATTTCTGCTCCTTTTGTCTAGGATCTCTCGTGTAAATTTACAGTATGCCGACGAACAGGTCCGTGAAGGATTACGCCTTGTACGCGCAATCCGCTTCCGCGGTCCGCCTAAGGCCCTACGGGATCAATGAAATCACGGAGACCGCCACTTCGCTGTTCCGTGAGTTCGGCGCGCAGCTTCTTGCACGCACCTTCCTCAGTTCGGTCTACTTCTCGGGCGCCATCCTTTTCCTCTACTCGTTTCTGGCTCCTCGTACGATGCAGACGGTCAATCCCAAGTCGGTCGGTGACCAAATGCTTGAATTTGTGCTCGTCGCCTTTCTTGGAACGGCAGCGGCGATTCCTCTAATTGCCTTCGGTCTTTCAGGCGTCCTCACCACCTGCGCTGTGTTAGTCTCGACCTGGATCCACGCTGAGGAAGTTCAATGGAACCGAATCGAACAGACGGCGTCACGGCATACGGTCAAGGTCGTTGGGCTCATCATTCGCATTGGCATCACCATCCTTTCCGCAACACTTGGAGGGTTGGGCTTGATCGCCGCCTCGGGCCTTTTAGTTAAGGCAGTGAGCACCGATAGCCCATGGCCGGGCATCTTAACCTTTTTTGGGATCGCCCTTGCCGGTTTTGGGTTTGTGTACGCTTGTGTCACCCTCGGACCGAGAGCGCTTGCCGTCTCGGTCTTGGTTTCTGAGCAGGTAGGAACAAAGGCGGCCATTCAAAGAAGCAAGTTCTTGGGTAAGGCCAGGAATCGATTGGAACCGGGCGTACCTCTCGGAACAGCTCTCAACGTTTTCATCGCCCTCACATTTTTTTCCTATATCGGTGTTGCGACGATCATCAGCCTTTTTCCGATTCAGGGGTACATCGAACGCATCTCCACTTCCCTTTTGATCAAGCGAGTTCTGCTCTCTCTTGTTGAGATTGGTCCGTTGGTTTTGGGAGTCTGGCTCACGCTTCCTTTCGCTGGAATCCTGCTCTCCCTGTCCTACTTCGATCGGCGGGCACGACTGGAGGGTTACGACATTCTCGAAGTCGGCAGGCAGCTCGGGAGTCGCCGATGAGGTTCATGCACACCCAGTTGAGGGTCGTTCTCCTAATCCTTGGAATTTTGGTTTTTCCTGGACTGGTCTCCGCAGGGGTTTGGGGCGATCTTGCGGACCGAGCGGAGAAGAAAACAAGTTCCCGAGAGCTTCTTGCTTTCTTGGCCGAAGAGCTTGATGACGTTGAAGGCTCTCACCTTGGCGATGCTATCGAGGAACTCCGGGATGCGGGATCAGACGGCGAATCCGCCCGTAAGAAGGTAGTCAACATCATGCGCCTCTACGATGCGGCGGAGCTCGTTTCTGTAAAGTCCGCCGATGCCGGCGCCTCCCCGACGAAGATTGCGAGCACCATTCTCTCTCGCGACGAGTTTAAGGAGAAGAAGACACCCGAAGGAAGCAACTGGTTTTCCAAGATCTTCGAAGGGTTCAGAAAGTGGCTGGAAAACCTATTCAATCGACCGAAGAAGGATTCCAATTCGGATTTCAACCCGAATGGTAACTTTGAGTGGCTGATGGTCCTGCTCGAGGTCTTTCGAGTCCTCCTCGTTCTCCTCATTGCGGGCGCGTTGGTCCTAGTCGTTGCCACCCTCTTCAAAAATCTATCGATTCGTTCCCGCTCGTTCCTGGACGAGGGTGAAGAGTTAAGAACGCGAGAGGAGTACCTTGACCTCGCGGATCAGCTGGTGCAAACGGGTGAACTCAGGTTTGCGATTCGCGCTCTCTACGTGGCATCACTCCTTCGCCTTGATGAACTTAAAATCGCGAGATTCGATCGGTCGGATACCAACTGGGAACATCTTGCCCGTTTCGAAGCGAGCCCGACGCGACCTGCAGAAATCGACTTCCGCGCAGTGACCAGAAACTTCGATCGATTTTGGTACGGTCGAGTTGCCTTAGAGATCGACGACGTCCGCGCCTTTCGAGAGGTTCACGATCGACTAGCGGCGATGGAGGTTCCAAAGTGAACCAAAGCAGCTTCCGCAGAGTCATTTCGATTGCGACCGGGATTGTAGCGGTTCTGATTCTCGCCGCTCTCGTGGGCGAGCAGTCCTCCGAAAGCTCTCCGTTTTCGACCTCTTCAACGGGCAAACAAGGCACGCGAGCGCTTTTTGAGCTGCTGCAAGCCGTGGGCTACAAGGTTCGAATCGATTCGAATGCCACTGAGTACGTTGCGCCAGGAGAGTTGGTTGTCCTTCCGTACAAAGACTCGACAGAGATCAATGCCCGCGTTCGACGATCGGCAAAGCGCGGGAACGATTTGTTGCTCTTACCGATGCTGAACGAGAACGACGAACTCGTACCCAGCGCATCGCCCGCAGCAACGACAACCATTACGAATCCTTACTCGAAACAGACCTTGAAGGTGATCATGAACCTTGAGGCAGAAGGTCCGTACAAAGCCTTCAGCAGCACGGTGGCTCAGATTGATCTCTTCACCGATCAGAACAACGAGTACGTCGCAGTGTCCGTGGCACAGTTGGACAAGTGCCGTGTCTATTCCGTTGCAGACGGCAAGTTCGTTCAGAACCGATATCTAGCTCAACACGATAACGCGCGGCTGATTGTGGACCTCGTCCGAAGCCTCAAACCGAAGGGGATCGTCATCAGCGAATCGCTTATCGCACCGAGCGGACAAAGCCTTATTCGAGCCCTTGGACCGGGTGCCGAAGCCGCTTGGTTCCAGCTCTGGGTCCTCTTCTTCATTGCCTTTAGCGCCATGAGTATCCGCTTCGGACTTCCCCCAGACCAGCGACTAGCCCAGGCGGGACACAGGTCAATGGTCTCTGCCATTGCGAACACGCTAAAGACTAAGGGCCGGGTTCAAGAGCTAAAGGATGCAGTTAGGACGCAGTTCTTGGAGCGTCAGGCCATTCGCCACCGCACATCGCGGCAGAACATTGAAGACAAGCCGACAAAGTTTCTCGATCCGGAAACGTCCAACCTTCTCACGCAACTGCGCGTCACCGAACAACCCAATCAGCTGGTGACACTCGCTAAAAAGCTGTCCGAGGAGTAGCTCATAGGCATTCTCCTCTGTGATCCGGGATACACTTTCAAAATGCGAAACGCTATCCGTCTCGTGGTTGCTCTCTGTGCGGCAGTCGCCGTTGCAACAACCGCCTTCGGGCAGGCCTATGCGAACCGACCGAAGATCACGAAGCAGGACCTCGTGAAACTCGAAAAGGAATACAAGGCCACCAAAAGCACCTATGCCAAGAAGGGTGCTAAGAGCGAAGCCAAGGTGAAGAAGGAATACACCAGCGCAACGTACGCCTACGGCTATGCCTGCATGGTGTCCGACGTTTTGGACCGAAAGGAAAAGTACAAGAAGGCTCTTGCCCTCTACCGAGAAGTCCTAAAGGTTGATCCGAACCACAAGGAAGCTAAGTCACAGTCGCAAATGATCATCGACATCTACAAGTCGATGGGCAGACCAATCCCCAACTAATCGTCGGTTAGGAAACCCCTCAGAAATTGGACACCGCGGTCCGTTCTAACTCATTTCAACCCTACACCCGTTGGCTCAGCTGGCTAACGGGTGTCGTTGTGCTGTTACCCTTCTTGTTCGGGCTCGGCCTTGCTTCAGGTGGAGACCTTTACCTTGGTTACCAGTACAACTTGGACGACCACATGGTGTATTCGGCTTGGATCCAACAAGCCCTCGAAGGTCGATTCCTCTTTTCCAACCGCTTTACAACCGATCCACAACCCGGACTCACCATCCACCTGTATTTCCTGCTCCTCGGCTGGGTGGCTAAGGTAGTTGGAATCCCATTGGCCACTGCAATCGCTCGCTTTGCAACCACTGTCCTTGCGATTAACCTGCTCGCGAAGCTCATCGACAAGGCCGAAGTCTCCATCCATGCAAAGAAAACCGCCCTTACCTTGGCCGTCGTGGGTGGCGGAATCGGGTTCCTGGTTTGGCACAACTTTGGGTTAGCCATCGTTAAGGCAGCCCCTCCGGTCGTAGGGGACTTCCTTCTGGCTCGCCTACCGATCGATGTTTGGCAACCGGAGGTCACGTTCTTCTCAAGCGCCCTCACCAATGGGCTCTTCACGTTTAGCTTTGTCCTGATTCTGTTCACTCTCCTTGCAGTGGTGGACAGCAAGGAAAACCCCAAGGCGTGGATTAGCGGCTTCGTTGCGTTCGGTCTCTTGATGAACGTCCACAGTTACGATTCGCTCCTCCTGTTCTTGGTCTGTCTTGGATTCATTGCCATGCAGGTGGTTTCCAAGAAGATGAGTCTCGTCTGGTTTGGGCGAATCGCCCTGATTGGCGCGGGAGCCTTGATCCCGGCTGCGTGGTTCCTTTACGTACTCAGAGAAGACGTGGTGTTTCAGGCGAGAGCGGCGACGCCGACCTTCACTCCCAACTTCAGGCAGATCTTTGGTGGCGTTTTCCTTGCCCTCTTAAGCGCGATCCCCTTCCTTGTTGGAGTCGGTGAAGAAAACACCAAGGATCGAAAGAGGATCCTAGCCGGCCTCACTTTGGTGGCTATCGCGATCGGCTACTTATTGGTACAGGCCCCCCGACACGACGGGAACAACTATTTCTTGACCACGCAAGAATTCGTCGCCGTTTTCTTGGTTACAGGGGCAGGCGTCGCCTTGATGGCGAGAGGAATACCGAGCGTTGACTTTGTCCTTGCTTGGGCGGTGCTTGGTCTGGTCATCCCTTACTTCCCTGCCCTCTTCCAACGCAAACTCGAGATGGGACTGTTCATTCCCTGGACCATCCTAGCGGGCTTTGGAATTCATGCTGCGCTCAAGAAGTCTGACCGCTCTCTGCGAAACCTGGCGACCGTTCTTGCCGTCGTCTTATTTGGCGGAACATCCCTGCAATGGTTGATCCGCGAGTTCGGATTTATTCGAGACGACGTCTCGAATACCACGCTCCACTCGGTTTATCTGCCGAGTGAAGTCGCCGAAATCCGAACAAAACTTCTGGCAGCCAAGAACCCTGTCGTCATTGCTCCGCCGGGGGCTCCGGTTGCTCCAACGGGAGAAGACGGCAAGCCGATTCCCGATCGCTTTATTGCTCCGATCGTGCCCGATCTGAACCCCATTCTGGTGGGCTTCGCCGGAGCGCGGGGGTACGCGGCGCACTGGTCGGAGACTCCCAAATACGAAGAAAAACGTGCTGAACTAACCAAGTTGTTCTTCACGCCACTGACTTTGGAAGAGCAACAGGCCATCGTCGCAAAGTCTGGCGCCGACTACATCGTTGCTTTGAACCCGGACCTCGGGAAAGACGGTAGTGAAAACGGAGCTTCCACTTTGCCTGACCTGTCTGGACTTGGTGAAGTTCAGTACAGCGGGAAGAAGTGGATGCTGATCAAAGTCCGGCGTTAGTTCCCGCTTTCCGGATCTGGGTTTGACGGGTCGGCTTCGGGCGATGGCGTGCCTCCCGAGGTTGGAGGCACCGTGATTGCCGGGGCGGCCGTGGCGGGAGGGCCAACCTCGATCAATCGGATCGCTCCGTTGTAATAGCTTCTTCCAAGCGGCTCCCGCTTAACCAGGGACCCGTTTTCGTAGACCAGTCGGTAGGTGTTGCAGGAGTGACCCATCGATCCCTTTTCAACCACCTTTCGCGTTCCTGGTGCCAACGCTCGGTTCATGGTGACCTTTTCTCCGCGTCCCCAAGATTTGTGACCATCGGAGACAATCTTTACTTCCCTGCCCTCGACCTTTTTGCCAAGAACTCGGAAGATGAGCATGCCGGGCGTGTACTGGCTGGAAATTGCGATTAATCCGTCGGTGTTGTTCTCGATCACGAGATCGATATTCCCGTAGTCCACGGTGGCATCTCGACCAAGCGGCACATAAGGCACGGGCATCGAGTGATTCTGTCGCTGAACGATCTTCAAGTCGCTCAATAAGGCCGCGTTGTATAGCGTCGTGCTGACTTGGCAGATGCCTCCGCCCACTCCGGTATCGTGCCGCCCGTTCAGATAGACACCGGCTTCTTTAAAACCGGCGGCGAGCGTTCGGCGGCCAACGGTGTCGTTGTAGCTGACGCGCTCTCCGGGAAGAAGCAAGATTCCATCGAGTTTGCTGGCCGCGAGTTTGATGTTTGCGCTACGCGGTCGATTGCTTGCCGAGAAAGTCGTCGAGTAGGAGACCACCACGTCGGTCACGCTTTTGAGCATCTCATCGGAGATCTTCTTCGGCGCTTCTACCACGTCGAGTTTTGCTACGCGATCGTCCGACAAAGATTCGACTACCCGCTCGTAAACGGTGGAGTCGTCTACCTTGAAGCCGACTTGTTCTGGAGTGCGGAAAATCGTTCCTTTCTCGAATCGAATCTTCGCGGGAGCGGGTTTCGGCTGATTGGCTTCTAGGCGCCTGAGGATTGGGCGGATGTTAACTTCTAGCTTCTTGTACTTGGGAGCGTAAGTTGTTTTGGTCTCCTCTTGTGGCATCATCTGCCCAAATAAATTGACCGTTTGCATTTGCTCGACCGTAGCCACGTCGTCGATACCGACGCCTAGCTGCCCGGGAGTGACTTCTTCGTTTGCGGATCTGTCTCCAAGTTGGACTTGCACCTTTTCTAGGCGAGCAGACTCCCACCAAATCCGAACAGTTTTCTGGGCATCCTCTTTGGTCTTGCCGCCCAGGTCGATCCCGTTGAACAAACTTCCCGGCTTAATACGCACATCTTGCGTGCCGTAGGCCGCAAAAACACCGGACGCTGCTATTGCGCATCCTCCAAATACAACTGCTAATCGCTTCATTCGCGAACCGCTCATCCCGCTTGATCCCTTATTCGATGCAAAATCGCTCTTGGGTGTTCCCCTACAGGACTTTTCTTCGATTCTATGCGGACTTTTCATTATGACGAGCAATGGCGGTAGGAAGAATCGTTTGGTGATCGTCTTTACAATCTAGGGGCCCGGTTTCGCGAGTAAAATTCCGCCATGCCGAAACTTGTCTGGCTCAACGGGCAAATCACACCGCTTGAATCGGCGACGACAAGCGTTGCCGACCACGCCCACCTCTACGGAGATGGCATCTTCGAGGGCATCCGGTTTTACGACCGTAAAGTCTTTAAACTCGATGAGCACCTTGACCGGCTCTACCACGGCATTAACTTCCTGCACTACGAAATGCCGTATTCGCAAGCCGAGTTGAAGGCGACCGTTCTCGACGTTTGCAAACAAGCGGACCTGCCGGACGGATACATTCGCCTCAACGTCACTCGTGGAACCGGCTTGGGCTTAGACCCGAAGAACATCGATCGTCGCGCAAACGTGATGATCATGGCTTCGACCCTTGCGCTCTACCCGCCGGAAGCATTCGAAACGGGTCTGAACGTCGTCACTTGTTCTTACCGAGTCATTCCGCCGGACTCGCTCGATCCTCGCCTTAAGTGCATTGGTCGCTACGCCAGCAACATCATGGCGAAGATGGAGGCCAACCGCCGAGGCGCAGGCGAAGGATTGATGCTCAACCACCAAGGGGAGGTAGCCGAGTGTACGGGCGACAACATCTTCCTCATCTTCGGAAAGACCATCAAGACTCCCGATCCGGCGAGCGGCATTCTGAAGGGGATCACCAGAGACACGGTCATTGAGTTGGCACGTGGTGCGGGTTACGTCGTCGAAGAAACGCGACTGACGCCGTTTGATGTCGTCTCTTGCGACGAAGCGTTTCTCACCGGCACCGCCGCAGAAGTGATTCCGATGGTGACGTTGGACGAGCGGGCAATCGGAACAGGCAAACCTGGAGAGGTGACGAAGCACGTCATGGAACTGTTCCGAGCCGAAACCAAGAACGGCACTCCGTTCTAGTCGGATCATGCAGTGCAACTCCTGCACGGCGAGTAAGTCGATTCGAGTGACCGTTGGTTCCGAGAGTCGATTCGTTTGCGGGAGTTGTCCTTACCATCCCTTGAAGGGCTTTTTCTTTGGTAGCGAACCTAAGGACGGGGGTAAGTGTCCGCACTGCGGAACCACTCAACTAGACGTCCAAACCACAGGCTTTGTGGGATGCCCTGTGTGTTACGAGGTTTTTGACGACAATATCCTAAGGCACAGGTCGGTTTGACAAATGCGGCTGAACCTGAGCATCCTATTCATTCGGGAGTAAATGGTGAATCGAGTTAAGTTTGTGGGATTGGCAACGTTAGCACTGGGCGTTCTCGCCGGGTGCGGTGGATCTTCTGGTTCGATTTCCTCCCTGCCCGATCCTCGGCTGAGGTTCTTTAACCTTTCGCCGGATTCCACTCTGGATCTGAGGTTAAACGACGACACGAAGGCGACCAATATCGCTTACGGCGCTTCTGGTGCGAACTTCTTTTCTCTCGACATCGACGACGAGGCGGAATACGACCTCGCTCTTCGGGCAACTGGGTCCACGATCGACTTGACCAACGACTACAGGACGTTCGCTCGCGATACGAATTGGGTCGTCGTTGCTCACGGCTTGCAGACGTTCGGTACCGAGAACTCCAAGCGACTCCAGGCTTCTCTCGTGAATGTTGACCGAACCCGACCAAACGGCACTCGCAGCCGCGTTGTCGCGTTTCACGGTTACGTTCCCGCCACGGGCAACGACAACTTCCCAATCGTTTTCAAGAACGACCTCACCATTCCAACGATTTCTTTCTCCGCTCTCAACTTCGGCGGCTTTGCCTCGCAGGAAATCGATGCGGGCCCGCAGACGTTCATCGCTCAGCGCCAGAGCACAGACGGAGAAATCACTCGCGTCACCAAGGTGTTTGAGTCGGGCAAGATCTACCTCATGTACATCGGTGGGGTGGAAGGCGCGACGGGTGCAACCGCCCCCAAGATCGATTTCTTCGAGATCCAACCTAAATAAGGTTGGATCGCACCCTATAGGGGCCGTACCCGGTTTCTTCCGGCGGTTTCAAGCCTAGGTTTTATTGCCTGGTTAGTGTTACAATTCGGTTCCGCGCATCATTTCTCATGGTGCCTCCGTCTGTAACCTATGCCTGGTGAGAACTCTCAGGAATCTCTGCAAGAGAAGCGTTGGCTAACCGCCCTCAACGAGGGCGATACCAAGGCTTTGGGCGGGATTTATGAGATGTACGGAGAAAGGATTTTCCGTTACACGTTTCGCATGCTAGGCAACCGTATGGATGCTGAAGATATCACCGCAGAAACGTTCCTTCGCGTGTTGCGCCGCAGTGGCGAGCTACGCGCGGATGGTGCATTTCGAACGTGGCTCTTCCGTATCGCGCGGAATTTATGCATCGACAAAATGCGGCAACAAAAGCTTATGGAGTTGCCGCCCGACGCTCAGCACCCAGGTTCTGAAGAAAAGACTGCTTTGCGGATCACCGTTCAGCAGGCTTTGGCAGAACTGCCGGTTGAGTATCGGGAGCCCCTGGTTCTCTGCGATTTAGAGGATATGGCGGCTCGCGAGGCAGCGGAGGTTCTGAAAATCAGCGTTCCGGCGCTGAAATCTCGACTCTACAGAGGACGTAGAGCGCTCCGCGACAAGCTAGGAAGCACCTTGGAGAAAACGTCATGAACACGGAACTGTACCGAAAGCTCGTCGACATGTACGCGGAGAGAGAACTCCCCGCCGAACTAGAGGACCAAATGGATTTGGCCGCTGAAACCGACGCTGAACTGAAGCGAGACATGCACTCGCTGCGCAACACGGTAGATGCCCTTAAGGCAGTGCCTTCGGAATTCACCGAAGAGTCTTACCAACGAATTCTGATTAAGCTTTACGCTCACGCGGGGGCCATCGATACTCAGGCGCCCACGCCGAAGCACTTCCAATACCAACTGCCCATCCAGGGCTAAGTAGCACCCAGTATGAAGTTAACCTGTCCGAAGAAAGAGTTCCACGAGGCCGTTAGCGCAGCTGCGGCGGCTTCAAGTGTCCGAACATCGGTACACATCCTTCAATCGGTGAAAATCGATGCGACGGGTGACCGAGTACGCATCGTTGGCTGCGATGGCGAGATGTGGGCGGAGCGAAGGCTTCCTTGCATCATCGAAGAGCCGGGCGAAATCTGCCTTCCCGCGAAGATGCTCACCGAACTAGTGGCATCTCTTGCCGAAGGCGACGTCACTCTTCAAACCATTGATGGTTCGAGCGTTCTAGTAACTCAGAAGAACTCGGAATACCGAGTTCCCTCCCTCGACGCTGCCGACTTTCCGGAGCCTCCGGAGTTTGGTGGAGACGCGAACCTGAGCCTGCCCATGGGCGAGCTAAAGGACGCGGTTGATTCCGTTATCTTCGCGGTCTCGGCAGATCCCCACCGTCAGCAACTTCAAGGCGTGCTCTTGAACTATAACGGCGAGATTCTGACCCTCGTGGCAACGGACACTCACCGATTGGCGGTCCGCAAGCTCGAGAAAGGTGGCATCGGCGATAACGTCAATGCAGTCGTTCCCGAAAAAGCTCTGAAGGCCATCAAGAGCCTTCCTCTTGCCGAGGGTGATGTCGTCACAGTTAAGTTTGGCGGCGGCCGCGCCGGTGTCGAATCCGACTCCGCGCTGGTGGTCACTCAGCTTCTTGCAGGGACGTATCCGAACTGGGAACGCGTGGTTCCGAACGAAACCACTCGAAGCTGGTCGGTGGAATCCGATCAACTTGAGGACCGAGTCAAGCGTGCCTTGATCGTTGCTCGCGAGAGCGCCTTCCGGATTCGGTTCAAGGGCGAGGCTGACCAACTACTTATCTCTGCGAAGGGAGAAGAGCGAGGAGAAGCCAAGGAAGAATTGCTCATGGTGGGTTCCAACGGCGATCTGGAAATCGCCTTCAATGGCAAGTACGTTCTGGACGCACTCTCGCCGATCAAGGGCCCAGGAGTTCGGGTCGAAATGACCGAGTCCATGCGCCCGGCCATTTTCCGACCGGCAGACGATGAGCAGAACTACTTCTGCGTCATCATGCCGATGTCCCTAAACTGATCTCTCAAAAGAAATGGGGCTGACCGATCGATTCGGTCAGCCCCATTTTTGTTGCTGAACTTCTCTTTTTGTCAAGAACGAACGAGTTACTCGACGGTGCAAGCCGGGTTGGTGCAAGAGCACTTGTGCGAGAGCCGCTTGTTCAAGACGTGAAACACCACTAGAGACG
>CAYYJX010000084.1:0-10269 GCA_964471545.1 uncultured Fimbriimonas sp.
CCTGCTTCAAGTGGTTGTAGCATGCCAGCCCGTTGGTCTTAATATCCACCAGGACCCAAAAAGGCTCGCGATATCCGGGGTGGATGGATCCGGTTGACTTGATCCGATCGGCCAACGGCTTGAGATACATATCCCGCAGATTGCGCTCCGGCTTCACGTCCTTAAGATCATGGGCGACCAGCAGCTTGCCGCCGACCAAGAAGACGTCTGCCTCCACGCTCACCATCCCGGCGTCCAAAGCGACTAGAAGCGGCCTGGTGCGATTGTAATCGTTATGAGAATGCCCACCCGGCACAACCGAAACGGGCGCGTGAGCGCCGAGCAGGGCAACCAGACCGATAGCAACGAGAGACATGGACCGAATTCTAAACCCCAAAGGTTAAGATTCGCTGCTGTCCAGTTCTTTCCCCTTGGTCTCTGGCGCGATTCGAGTTGTCAAGAAACCGAGCACCGCCAAGATTCCTGCGAACCAAAGGATCTGCCCGACCCCGTACGCTTGAATACGTGCTCCGAGGAAACTGGGTACCGGAATCGAAAACACTCGCCCCACGTTGTACGCCATACCCGCTCCGGGGGCCCTCACCGCTTGGGGGAACAGCGCTGGGAAGTACAGACCAAACCCAGCGCTCATGCCGATGGTGAAGAACGAGACGGGCGGGAGCACCATGTAAAGCGATGCGAGGGAAGTGGCGGTGAACTTCACCAAGACGAGCACGATGGGGACTGCGGCAAAGAACAACCCGAACGCGTTACGACGCCCGATGCGCTCGCACAACTGAGGGAAGAGCAATACTCCCGCTAGGGTGCCGATGTGCAAGATCATGGTGGCATTGCTCACCTGCGCCCGAACGGCGGTTGCCTCCGCTCCCGGCATGAGGTCTTTCACAATGTTGGGCAGCCAGAAGGGGAAGAGTCCGGCGATGGTGATGCCGAGGAGCCCGAGAGCCATCGCGACGATCGTATTGCGCCGCAGCTTTGGGTCGGTGAAAAGAGACTGAATCGGCGTGCTTTGAACGGGAGCGGTCGAAACCTGACCCTCGCCCGCCTTCATACGAATGAGGAAGCAGATGAGCGCGGGGGCAACACCCACCACAAACATCCATCGCCAACTGGTGCCGGCCAAGGCTAGGTTGGCGAGGCTGCCCAGGATCGGACCGAAGGCGGCAGCGGTTTGCAGAATAGCGGCGGCCTTGGCTCGGAACCCGTTCGGTACCGTTTCGGCGACCAACGCCGCCCCTGCCGCCCACTCGCCACCGATGCCTAGTGCGGTGAGGAATCGGGCAACAAGAACTTGGTCGGGGGTTTGGCAGAGCGCGGTGAGACCCGTGAACCCACAGTAGAGAAGAATGGTGAGGATGAGGGTTTGGGTTCGCCCCCACCGATCGGCAAGGATGCCGAACACGAAGCCGCCCAGCGCCCAGCCCGCAAGAAACCAACTCTGGATTCGACCCTCGATGGGGGCGAAGTCTTTCACGTCCACCCCGGGGAGCATCTCGGTGAGCATCGCGGTTTTGGTGAACGCGAAGAGGCTCGCGTCCATGACGTCGAACACCCAACCGAGCCACGCGACGAGGAGCACGAGCTTCTGGTGCTTAGTGAGGTCGCGCAGTCGCATGTCGGGCTTATTCTGTCATGAGTAGGAGACACGGGCAAATCGTTTGCCTGCATAACTCGCCACTCTTCGGTTCGGACAACGGTCTCTCACTTATCTCTTCCGCCTCGCATCCTTTAAATCAAACCGCAACCGGAACTGACCACGGTTTCGTTTAGTTCCTTTAGAATGTCTCTCAAGGCGTCCAAATGTCCTTATCTCCCCGACCCTACACCATAGAAGAGTACACGCGGACGGTTTCTGCCGATTTAGCAAGATTTGCTAGTGCTAAGTTGGACTCGAAGACCGGGGGCAGTGGATTGTGAGAGCGTGCTCCAAATGTGGGTTTGAGGGGATTTATGAACGCTCGGCTTGTCCCCATTGCGATAGTTTCTCGGAAGATCTCGTGAACCGTGCTCCGTGGTGGCTCCGACTGATCTTCGCCACGATGATTTTTCCTTTCGCTCTCCTAGGATCGGTATTTGTTTCGATCCCAACGATCAAAAGCAGGTCTGATCTTTCCTTCTTCCCTTATCTTGGGGCGGTCTTGATTTGTTGGATTTGCGATAGAGTCGTTCGGAAAATCCAGATGCCGTCATCCCCGATTCCGGACAACGATATCCGCTATGCGCTCAGGGAGAGTCGAGAAACTAACCACGATGAGAAGATCAATGACAAGCGAGATTTCAGGCTACACAATGACTAATTTGCGGATTTGAGCAGGCTCTTTTCCGATCACAGTGCGCGGAATGCCAACACATTGACATTGCGGGTCCACTGGCTCCTCATCGCCAGTGGAAGGCCCTTGTTTCTGGACTTCATTGTCGCCTGTTTCTTGGCTTACGAAGTCGGTTGCACGAAGGTCTTGCTTATTCTTGGCCCCCTTCGCGGCTTACTTTGCTTTCCGATAGATTCGTCTGGTTTCCCGGAGAATGAGGTTCGAGGCTCGACGTGGGAGGTCTAAACTGGGCAATGGACGAAGCAAAGAACCCATTAGATTCCCAGGAATCCGAACCTGTTTTGTCCGAAGACCTGGTGAGCAATTACAGGAGAGAGGAATCACCACCCTCACCAGAAGACCCCTCGGTCAAGGTGCGCAAGTTTCTGCGCGACCTTCTGATTTTGGTTCCGGCACTGGCGTTCGGAATCGTTGTTTCGTCTACAACGGTTTTCTTTTTGAGTCTATTGTTCGGCGGAACTCTAGGGCCAACGAAAGGAGCGATCCTTCTTCTTGTGTGGCTCATCACTTTCATCCTGCCGGTTGCCGGGACATACCGCCTCTTTGGGTCCGATTCATTCCAAATCAGAATGCGAAAACCAAAGAACCCCCGATGAATGTCACCGAGGGTTCGACGTTGATTCTAAGAAGCGATACGCCTACTTCGACCGCTTGTAGAACCGCTTACTCACCACCGTCGCCGACTCGCGCTTGCCGCGCATGTCCACTTCCACCTCGGTTCCAAGAGCAATGTCCGAAGCGATGTAGGCAAATCCGATTCCGCACTCCAGGACCGGAGAAACCACGCCACTGGTGACGTACCCAATCTCGCGGTCTCCCAAGAACACCTTTGCATCCGGTAGAAGCAATCGCTTCATGGGCAACTTAATGCCTTGCAACTTGTGGGAGGTGCCGTTGGCTCTATGCTCGTTGATGATCTCAGAACCGTTGAATGACTTGGTCTTTCCTATCACCCAGCCCAAGCCTGCGGCGATCGGCGAGAGTTCATCGTTCAGCTCGTGACCGTAGAGAGGGAGGCCGGCTTCGACTCGAAGGGTATCTCGCGAACCCAGTCCGCAAGGCACCACTCCGGCCTCGGCAAGAGCGTTCCAAAGCGCTGACGCGTGCGCATTCGCACAGATCACTTCAAATCCGTCTTCGCCCGTGTATCCAGACCGAGCGGCAAGAACGGGGATTCCGAAGATGTTCGTCTCGACCAAGCCAAAGGCAGGGGCGTTTCGAATCCCCTCGGCGTTCTCAGCGTGGCTTGCCAAAATTTCAGCGGCGGTTGGACCCTGAACTGCGATCATCGCGGTGTCGCCTGTTTCATCTGAGATGGAAACTCCTTCGGAATTGTTCTCGTTGAGCCAAGCAACGTCCTTCGCGTGGTTGGCGGCGTTCACGACTAAAAAGAAGTGACCATCGGTGACTCGGTAAACGATGATGTCGTCCACCAAACCGCCATCTTTATTTGGAAGCAGAGAATATTGCCCCTTTCCGTCCACCAGACCGGAGACGTCGTTGGTCGTCACCCGCTCCAAAAAGTTGAGGACTCCCTCTCCTTTGAGTCGCAGACGAGCCATGTGCGAAACATCGAACATGCCCGCGCCGCTACGAACCGCCTGTGCCTCTTGAATGACACCCGTGTACTGAACGGGCATCTCAAACCCGGCAAACGGAACGATTCTCGCTCCGAACTTCACGTGGTCGTCAAACAGAATGGTTCGGGCGTTCGTCGTTGAGGGCTCGGTTGCCATATTGTCAGAAAGATTACCGGGTTGTCTTTCGCGGTCGCGTCAGATTGCGACAGCAATCGACGCAAAGGATTATGCTTACAGGACTTGCGCGTTTTTTGTGGCAACGCAGGTTCTCGTGAACCGTCATAAACTCGCAAGCACCGGATACGCGTACGGGCAAACGAACTCTTCGACAAAGGTCGGGTCGGTAAACTCTCCGAACGCGAGATAGAAAGCATTCGTCTGTTTCGAATCGCGCACGCTCTTTCAACCACCATGATCGCCTGTCCCAACTGTTCAACGCAAAACACGCTCGACAGCCTCTTCTGCCGACGTTGCGGTGCCGGTTTCAGCGAGGATTTGCTGAAAGAGGAGCAAGCCAAGCTCGAGGCATCCGTTGCCAAGGGCATGGATCTTCTTCACGATGGAGAAGTCTCGGAGGCATTCGTGATCGCCGAGGCGTCCATTCTCACCAACCCCTCGTATCCGCTTGGCTACGCCCTTAAGGGAATGGCACACGAGAAGCGTGGCGAGTTGGCGCAAGCACTGGACTGCTATGAAACAGTGGTTTCGCTCAACCCGGATTCGGCGATCGACCGCATCAAGCTGAATCAGTTACGGACGGTGATCCAGAACCGGGCCAATCAGACGCCGGAGCCGGATCGACGAACCGCCGCTGTGATCGCGGTCGCCTCGGTGATTTTGTTCGCGGGCATCGGTTGGGGAATTATCGAGATGTCCAAGGCGGGCAAGTCCGAGCAGGTTGCGACAACCGCCGGAGACCGATTTGCACAAGGGAACGAATTCAACAATCCTGCATTGGGTACCAACCCGGGCGTCAACCCAACTTCCCAACCAGGTGTTGACCCAGCAGGTAAAGTTCCGCCCGCTGGGGCGAATCAGCCCACCAACCAGCCGAATCCTGGCGATGTTCCTCCCGTTCGAAATGGCGAGCAAGACCGCGGAAATAGTCAGCGAACCGGATTCCCCGGATCGGTTCCCCGACCCTCGATCGAGGGCAATCTGCCCCCCGCTCCGGTAGATTTTTCCGGCCCGATAGCGGGGAACGTGAATCCTGCACAAGGGAACGGCTCTCGTGGCACCGGACAAGGTTCGAACAACCAAGGTGGCTCTCAGACCAAGCCGCCCGTTACCGATTCTGGACAAAAGGGTGGCCGAGACGATGACCCCGAACCCGACATTAACCAGAAATCTCGAAAGGATCCAGGGCGCATCGAGATCGTCCCGAGCGCGGGGCAGAACACCGGACCTGCCATCCCCGGTGGCGGAGCGGTAGTGCCGGACCGTGATCCGACTCCAAGCAATAACGATGGTCGGGGGCAAGAGAACTACCGCCGCATCGGTGATCAGCAATATCAGTCCGGCAACCTAGAGAACGCGGCTAAGAGCTACGAGCAGGCGCTCGCGGGAGGCGGCGATCGCGGATCGATCTCCATGCGGTTAGGCGATGTTTACAAGCGACTTCGTCGCAACGCCGATGCCGCTAATGCGTACCGAAACGCGATTGAAGCTTACGAAGACAGACTCAAGCGAGGCGTCGGCGATGCCGATCAGACCAAGCAAACCTTGACCCGTCTGCGTAGCTCTTTGAAGAGCGTGGGGGGCTAGCCTCTTGAAGACATTGTTCGGAAAGTGGGTCGCGGCGTTCGGCATTTGCGCTATTGCAACGTTCGCCGTTGCGGAGCGTCCACGTTTGCTCATCGTTCAGGGCAAGGGACTCGAAACCGATCCGCCGCTCAACGTCACCATGGACGTGGCACAGTTTCTGGATGAGCAGGCAAGAGTTCTAGCCGTCATCTACGGACCGATCGATCCTCTCTTCCGGGCGGCTCAGAACGAGGGTCTTCTTAAAGACGCACCCACAAAGCCAGACCTCGAGGCGGCCAAGAAAGCGGCGAGGGTGCTTCAAGCGGACTACCTCCTTTGGGTGGACGTGGAAGAAAAATCCGAACGATTCCTCTCGGTGCACAAGCTCTATAAAGGCGGCAAGGAAATCTGGGCAAGCCAGTCCGAGCTCTCCGTCAAGGTCAAGAACCAGTCCGACAGAATCAACGCCATTCAGTCTTTGGGGCGCACCATTGCGACCGCGCTTGAATATGAACCGCTGAAAGAACTGCCCTCGCTAGGAAAGGCAACGCCCAACGAGGCTCTCCCGGGACAACAACCGATTAAGCCCGTGGAGGGCGCAGTGACGGCTCCAAGAGTTCCGGTCGATGAATTGGTGGCACAGGCGGAGCGATTTGTTGAAGAGGGCAACTATCGGGCGGCCCTGCTCACTCTCCGAGAGGCGGTGGATACCGATCCGACCAGCGCCAAGGCGCGAGTGGCGCTCATCAGGCTTTATTCCAAGATGGGTCGACCCGCTTTGGCCATGCAGACTGCAATGTCGGCAGCAGGCATTGTGAAGGACCCGGGAATGATGGTCGAGGTCGCCCGAGCGTTTGCCCAAGGCGGCAAATACAACGAAGCGCGATCGCTCCTAAACGACGCGTTGATGCTCGCCCCCGAGTCGGAAGATATTCGCATTGCCATGGGAGAACTTTTGATGGCGGAGGCAAACCCCGTGCAGGCTCTGGATCACTTCAATGCGGCTGCGAAATCCGGAAAGAACGCGAGCGCCTTCGCGATGCGTGCGCTCTGCCGTGGCTTGCTTGGTGGCACAGACGGGGCCAAATTAGACTACAGCAAGGCGGTTGAACTCAGCGCCGAAGCCCCCAAAGCCACCTACGAGCGAGCGATGTCTATTCTGGATCGCGCCTTAGGCGGCGAAGGAGACTTGCTGAGAGGTCTTTTTCAACGTGGCATCGTGCGTAGGGATTCCGTTGAAGTTCGAGACTCCCTAGCCGCTCAAGAACGATTCGCTCAGGCAACTTTGGCGATTATCGAAGGTTGGGATCGAGCTAGCCGCTACAACGCTTCTCACGACCAACGAGTTCTGGCACTAAACTTGCTACTCCAGTGTGTAACAGAATTCCGAACCTACCTGGGCAGCGGCGACGAGCAAGACTTGGTTAACGCGCGCTTAACGCTTGGGGAGGCGCTTCGAGAAATGTCCGAAGCAAAAGCGGGGTTCGAGAAGGAACTCAGTGGCACTCAAGGAAGTAGTTCAGCTCGCGTTTAGTTTTGTGCTTGCGGCTGCAAGCTCCTATCTAGCAACGCTACTCATCGTCCGACTATTGAAGCGTCGCATGTCGGTGCCGATTCCCGTTTCAAATGCCCGAGTCCGCTTTTCGTCCGGGCAAGCCATGTATCGAAGCCGCTTCTTAGAAGCCGCTTCGGATCGGTGGTCATTTGCTGCGCCCATGTCTCGAGACGCTTACGTCCCCATCACCCTAGGGACAAAGTTGATTGTTGAGACCTACTCCGAGCGAGGCAAGATACTGTTTGAAACCACCGTCATTGGACGCTCCCGTGAGCAAGGCTCGATTGAAGTAGCCGTTCCAACAAAGTTCCAAGTTGTGGATCGAAGAACGGGTGCCAAGCGATGGTCTGGTGGAGAAGGCGAAGTTTGTATCGGTGATTTCACGGCGGATGTGATCGATCGGTCCCAAACGGGCATTGCTGTGCGGCTTCGCAACCCAGACCTTCAACCCCAAGATGTGAACGAAGAAATCACGGTTCGATTCCCCGGAAACGAAGTTCGACTCGGTCGTGTAGTCGAAGCCTTCCGTGCCCAGGGGGCAACGATGGTCCGAATCGCTTTTCAAGGTTCGTAAAATCCGCTCAACGTGGATCGGGGACGGTGGTTCCCGTGATAGAGTAAAGCATGGCAGTGTCACGTGTCACTTGCTTCGCGCCAATTCTTCTCCTCGCCTGCCACGGTGTTGCCTTTGCGCAAGGTTCGCTTCCCGCTGGGGGACGAAGTTTGCCTGGATTCGAACTGGATAAGTGGTCGAGTTCGGGGGACGCCATCGCCAGATTCAGTCGATCGAACGGCCGGATTGACTTCCAAATCGTGACCCGAGGGAAAAATGCGTACGACGCGACCCTCCATTCCCCGGCGATACCCACCGCTCTGCGAAAGGGGGATCGCGTGGTTCTTGCGATTCAGACGACGAAGGCGGCTCCCATCGATGGAATTGCCGGGGTTGGCGTGTACTTAGAGAAAGCCCAGGGAGAATGGGAAGGGTTTGGCTCTTCGGAGTGGGTTGTCGGCTCCACGCCCACTGATCGATATCTCACCATCGAAGCTCCAAGAGACTTGCCTGCAGGCTTTACCAAGTTCTCGGTGCACCTTGCCGGAATGGAGCAATCGGTTTCCTTCGCGAATGCACGGCTTCTGGTCTATCCAAGAGAGATCACTGACTTTAAGCCGCCCTTCAACGCCATTTCCTATCCTGGAGAAGAGAAGAACGCTCCGTGGAGGAAAGAGGCGGAAGCCCGAATCGATCGCATTCGAAAAGGGCGACTTACCGTCAAAGTTGTCGACGCGGCAGGGAAGCCCGTCCCCGCCGCCAAAGTGGAGGTCAAGCAGAAGCGGCTCGGGTTCGAGATTGGTTCGTTCATCGAAGAACCTCTTCTAGAAAAGGGACCCGACGGAGATCGGTATCGAGCCACATTCAAAGAGCTCTTCAACAAGGTGACCGTGCCGATGTACTGGGCCGATTGGGGATGGGCGTCGGCTGAGAAACGGAAACAGTATTTAGATTACTGCGACTACTTCCAGAGGGCGGGTGTGCCGATCAAAGGGCACTTGATCATTTATCCGGGTTGGCAGTTCCTTCCGGAGTCGGCTCGTCAGTTGAAGGACAATCCTCGGGAGCTTCGAAAGCTCTTCGACGCCCACGTGGTCGAGAAGCTTAACGAGGTGCGGAGATACAACTTTGTAAGTTGGGACGTGACCAACGAGCTTCGCGATCTCCCCGACCTCTTCCCAATTCTCGGATTCGACTACTTTGCCGACCTCTTCAAGCAAGCAAAGCAGCTCACGAAGAACGATGCAAAGCCTCCCCGCCTCTACATCAACGAGAATTCGATTGTAGAGAGTGGGGGAGCTACCGAAGCAAACCAAGCGCTTTACGAGTCACAGATTCGCGAGTTAATGTCCAAAGGGGCACCCATCGAGGGAATTGGGATTCAAGGGCACTTTGGGGAGCGGGTCACCGGTCCGGAAACGTTGTGGAAGATCCTGGACCGCTTTGCTAAGTTTGGCGTTCCGATCCAGATCACCGAGTTCGATGTGAACACGCGTGATGAAGAGGGCCACGGGCGATATTTCGAGGACTTCTACACCGCCATGTTTGCCCATCCATCTTTGACGGGCATTACCATGTGGGGCTTCTGGGAGAAGTCGATGTGGATGCCGAACGGCGCGCTCTTCACCACCGACTGGCGTGAAAAGCCTGCAGCGGCGGCGCTGAGAAGGTTGATCAAGCGTTGGCAGACCAACTTCACCGGGAAATCCAATCCCAGCGGAGAAGTTTCGCTGCGGGCGTTCAAGGGAACGCTCACCGTCGAGGTGACCGTCGGGACCAAAAAAGAATCGGTGGATGTTGAGGTCAATAACTCAACGCAGGAAGCGATCATCCGGCTGAAGTAGTTTGCCGGAGACGGGTTGCCTCGAGACTTGGGCGAACGAGGCAACACCGTCAAACCGATCTATCTTGAATGATTTCTGCGGTTTTGTTTCCGGAGGATGCGTTCCAATTCTTTCGACGTCGGCGGTACAAGATCGGTTACCAAAACCTACAAATTTCTTCGCTCGCTCGCGAAAAGACCTAATCCAGAGGGCTCTTCGCCACGCGAACATCGCAAGCCGCACCCTTCTTGATCGCACCAAACAGATTCTCGTCGCCCGTGATTCGCGCTCCCTCGAGGGTATATGCCGCGAATGCCTCTTCGAACGAGATGTTTTCGCTCGGCGAGAACGCCTCGGGTCGGTTGACCGCGGTTCGGATGCCGTCTCTGGGATCGCCCGGCACAATCGGTCGATCGGAGTTGAACGAAAGCGGGATGCCCGCATCGATCACAGATCGCGATCGCTTCAGAACGGCGGTTCGGTCTGGACCTAGTTGACGCAGGTAGGCATGCCCGAATCGAAGCAAGAACTCCGGCTGGAAAGTTAAGAAGCAGCCGCACTTCGCGATACGTTCGATTTGCGCATCGCTCAAGAGCATGGCGTGCTCGAGTCGATGGGCGGCGGGGTTTTCGGTGGACTCGAATGCTTCGAGAACCAGATCGACCGCGTAGTCGCCGATGGCGTG
>CAYYJX010000084.1:10369-13117 GCA_964471545.1 uncultured Fimbriimonas sp.
GCGGCGATCTCGTAAGCCTCTAGCTCGCGTTCCAGGTGGAAACGCCCGGTCATCATGTCGCAAGCGGCGCCAATTCCCAGGGCAGCCATGGCGTGCCCGGCACGCAGAATCGCTTCTACCATCTCATCCAAAGAGGGCAAGGGAACCGCCGCAGAGACGACTTCCAAGGCAATCTCGAGAAGGACCCCGTTCGGTTCTCCGGAGGCGTCTCTAACGAACACTCCGCCCGAAGGATCAGGCGACGATCCACTGATCCCTGCTGCCTGCAGAGCCGCACTGTTGCATGCCCCTGCGTGACCGTTGGAATGGCGCAAAAGGATTGGGCGGGTTGCCGACACACGGTCGAGATCAAAGCGCGTGAGATGCTCGCCGTTGGGGAGTCGGTTCTGGTCGTACTGAACCGCCAGAAGCCACCCTTCCGGCTGTTCTTGGTGACGTGCGGCGAGCGCATCTAAAACCTCTTCCACAGTAGAAAGACCCGTCAAGTCCAGTTTCAACAGGTCTAAGCCCGTGGGGAGAATGTGACAGTGGGCATCCACAAACTTCGGGAGCAGGTAGTTGCCCTCTAAGTCGAAGTCGCAAGCGGTTCCCGGATCGTACGGGATGGGGTCAGAAGTGAAAACGCCCGCCTGGACAGAAATGCCGAATCGGCCCTCTCGACCGACTAGCTGAAAGTTGCCGTAGGAGCCATCTTTTAGTTCAAGTGGGGCGTTCATGGTTTCTTCGAATCCTTGTTGGAAGACTCTGAAGCGTTTTTCTTCGCGTCAGCGAAGCTTAGGGAGAGCCCTGTCCAGAAGAGACAAATGAAAATGGCGACCAAGGCCATCCATCCTCTACCGAACAGCCAAAGGGCCGCAGCGATCGCGATTAAGGTTGCGAAGCCGATAGCCTTCATGTTGCGAGGCTTCTGCACGGCCAACAGCGAAATCACGCCGAAGGCGAGCAAAAGCACAACCATCTGAATCGGCTTGCCGGGCATGATTAGACGCTCAAAAAAGATTGCCGAACGGACGGAGCCGAGGCAAGTGCGACCTCTGCGTGGCGAGCAGCGGCGGCAGGGTCGCGGAGTGCCTCGACATATGCTGCCTCGATCTCGTCGTACCCGTCCGGAAGTGCGATTCCGGACGCAGCAATGGCAAGATCTATTTCCGCGATGGACGTTACTCCAACCAGCGTCGGGTGAGACTGGGCCGCCTTTGCCAGAGCCAACTGCTCCAATGGAAGTCCCTCTAGCGTTCCCGGCAGTGGCTGAGCGGCATAGGGGCCGATTTCGGTGAAAACGTTCTTCTTATCCCATCGTAGCGGACGGGTCGTAACGACTCCCGCACGGCGCTCTTTTGCTAAAGGAGCAAGGTTGTCGTAGGCTCGATTCTCCAGTGGGTTCTTAGGAAGTAGCACCGTCTCGAAGGCATCGTGAAACTGCCAAACGCCCAAAATCGCCATGGGCGGACCTTCTGGATACAACCCGATGAACCGAACGTTGCCCTCTTGCTTGGCAGACTCTAACGCCGCCAGCGCGCCGTTGATCTGATACTCCTCTAATCCGCGACGAATCTTGAGGAAGTAGAAATCGATGTACTCTCGACCGATGGACGAGAGGGTTTCGATCAGGTGCGCCTGGACCAGATCCATGGCATGATCCTCTTCGGTCGCGTTTTCGATTCGAGGCCCGCCGACGGTGAGCAAAGTCGCCTCGGTGCCGCGCATGCAACCACCCCACAAAGCAGGTTGGCTTGTGATATCTAGCGGAACATTCTGCGCAACCGCGTGATCCACCAACTGTTTGGCAGATTCGGCAAACCCTCCGTTCGGAACAGAAAGGCTGAGCCAGATGGGTGGGAAGACCGCGTTGGTGCGACCAAGAACAGGTTGCGTCACACCTTCAATCTACCTATCAAACGCCGAAGTCGTTCTACTCAGTCCGTGTGGACTTTACGGAGACCGCTTCACGTTGAGATTCGCCTCTCGTCCAGCTTTGTCCATCACGTACACCTCCACCTCTTGGTCGCCGATCTTGTCGAACCAATCGGCAGGGCGAAACTTGAAAACCGTCGGAAGATCTTTGTCTTGCACGTGGGTGAAGAAGTTCGGCTTGCCATCTTTCCACCCTCCGTACACCCGAATTCCCGCCGGGGCGGTGATAACGATTTCGTTTGCGGTGCGTTGAATCGTGGGCCCGGGTAGGGAAGGCGCCTGCGGACCATCTGGTTGGAAAAACGGATGGTAGTTCAACCGAGTCGCAAAAAACGGATCCCAGGTGGTACGTGGTGCGGGCGAATCGTCAAAAGGAGAAATCTCTTTTTCCCCCGCCGGCTCCACCGCCAAAAAACAGCGATTGATGTGATCGAATCCGCGCGACATCACGCAGTTGGGATCGTTGGTGTGCGGCAGGCCGAAGGTGTGACCGAGTTCGTGGATCATTGCCCCGTAAGTGGTAGCGGCGTTCGCCCAGGCAGACTTGCGATAGGCGCTGTCATCAAATCGGTCAATGCCGTTGACCTCCAGCTTGTCGGTGAAAGCCTTGGCAATCTCGGCAATCGACTTAGGCCAGTAGCGCATTCCGAGCGTGCCAAACATCGCGAGCGATCCGCCACCGAGAGCCGTGTGCCCGCCCGCTCGCTTGGTGGTTGGATCGTACTTGGCAAACCCGTTGAGGCAGAGCAATTTAGTGTTTTCGAAGACGAAGTCTTTGCTCAGGAGCCCGTACGCCTCGCCCCAAAAAGCGTTCATATCCTTTTTGCGAAGGTC
>CAYYJX010000084.1:13127-13487 GCA_964471545.1 uncultured Fimbriimonas sp.
GATCGAGCGTAATGAACCGGACCAGCGGCTCGCCATTCTCCTGCTCCTCGACATGAAAGGTCTTGTTGCCAAAGCCAGATCGCTGCATGGCATCGGCGGTAAAGGCCTGGAGGAGCCTCACCGCGGTGCGAACACGCGTCTTGATCTCTAACTGGTTGTCTTCTCCCTGCAAACCCTCGAAGGTCGGTTGCTCGTCACGAGCCACCAGATACACGCAGGTCACCTTGTAGGCGGTCTTCATCGGGACGTAGTCGATGCGCGATTTCACGGTTCGACTGCCGATCTTGGCAAGGATCATCTGCTTGCCCGGTTGCAGGGCGACTACTCCAAGGAACTTGCCGTTCACAACCGGAAACCCGT
>CAYYJX010000085.1:0-12952 GCA_964471545.1 uncultured Fimbriimonas sp.
CATCGGTTAGGCCTCCACCAAGTATCGGAACACCGACTCCAAGTTGTTGTCTGGACTGGACACAGACTGAATAACGATGTCGCCCTCTTTCGCCACCTGATTAAGCGCCGAGTAGAAGGAATCGGGTTGCCGCACCTGGAACTGCACCGATCCATCGGGATCGAAGTTCACGTTGACCACGTTGGCAATGTGCACCAAGCGCTCCGTCAGCAATCGCGGCTGGGGCGTTTCGATTCGAATCTTGTGGGGGTGCTTGTCGATGAGTTCGCGGATCACCCGAAGGTCGCCGCGAGCGAGCAATCGCCCCCGGTGCAGCAGCATGATCGATCGGGTCATTTGCTCCACCTCAAAGAGAATGTGCGAACTGACCACAATCGACTTTCCTTGGTTGGCAAGCCCTTCCAGCACCGACATCAGCTCGTGGCGCCCGACCGGATCCAGGCCGTTCAAAGGCTCGTCGAGCAGAATGATCTCCGGATCGTGGACCATGGCTTGCGCCAACTTGATCCGTTGCCGCATGCCTTTGGAATAGCCCTTGATCTTACGGTTCGCCCGATCGGTCATGCCCACGAAGTGGAGCATTTCCTCGGCTCGATCCTTCGCTTGCTTGGGGCCCATGCCCGTCATCTCCGCCATGTAGCGCACAAACGCTCGGCCGGACATGTGCTCGTAGAAGCTGTCGAGTTCTGGGCAGTAACCCAGCTTGCGATACACGTTAGGGTTGGCAAACGGCTCTTGCCCGAACACCTTGACCGAGCCCGTGGTGGGTCTGAGCTGACCCGTAACGAGCTTCATCAGAGTCGATTTACCCGCGCCGTTCATTCCAAGAAGAGCGGTGATGCCGGGACCGATCTGGGTGGTCACGTCGTTGACGCCAATGACTTGGCCGTACCAGCGAGAAACGTTGGTTAGTTCGATCATCCCACCACCTCCACGGCCTTGACTCGGCTATACGCGATCACAATTCCCGCGATGCAGATGACGGCGAAGAGTCCCCAGAACAGCGCTGGATCCGGTGCTGGAATCGGCAAGGTCATGTTCCTCGCTCGGCGAGTGTTCTGCCCGCCCATCGTTGGGAAGAGGGGGCTACCCGAGGTTTGCAGCATGATCTTGGCGAGTCCAATTTGAATGCCGTCTAGACTGCAGTAGTACAGCGTGTCGATGATGCCCGGCACCTTTTGTCCGTTCTGAGACCCCACGAATCGGAGGAGTTGCATGGACTTGGTGAAGAACCAGGGCAAGAAGTAGAGTCCGGCGAAGATGACTCCCGCCATGCGACCCGACGAAGCGATGGAGCTGATTCCAAGCACTAGGCTGGCATAAAACACACCCGGCAGCAGCACCACTGGAATGAGCTTCGCCCAAAGCCACGGATCGGCCATGAACCCGTAGTTCTGGAAGCTGAGCATGCCGTACAGATAGAAGATGTACGTTGGCAACGCGGCGGCAATGGTGACCGGAACGAAGATTCCAAGCCACTTACCGATGATGTAGTCCTTCCTGTCCAGCGGTTTGCTGAGATACACCAACAGCGCATTGGCTCGAACGTCGTTGGCGATGGTGCCCGCGCCAACCAACCACGCAACGATGAACAAGAGCAGTTGCGAGATGGAGAAGCCGTTGATGAACTGGTCTTTCCAGATGATTTGGGACAGCAACGGGTTCTTATCCATGCCTTCTGGCAGCGGCAAAAAGGTGTCTAGGAACCAGAAGATCATGAGTAGGGCGTAATACCAATAGCCTGCCCCGATCGCCCACCACCAAAATCCTCGCTTACGCAAGGAGAGTTGCATGGAGAGGCTGGCAATGGACCACCACCGAGCGACGGGCTTATCGAGCGGGCCGTCGTAATGGCGGTAGCTAAGATCGGCAATGGGTCCCGACGTTGGGTTTTCTTGCCCCGCTTGCAGGGTGGTTGTGGGTTCGGAACTCATTTAGGCTCGACCTCCGGAAAGGATGTTTTGGGCAACGGTCGGATCGGTGTCGATCGCCTCTAGGAACGCGTCTTCAAGCGATCGTTGGGCAGGTCGGAATCCGCGCACTTGAGCGCCCACCTGAGCGGCAACCCCGCATACCAACGCATACAGATTCTCCTCTGGCTGAGTGAGGCTCAACCGATAGGTGGAGTAGCTGAGCGTCTGAACCGTGTGACCTCTGCCCACTAGGGCTTCCATAAAGGCAGCGGAGTCGGCTTTGAGCTCAATGTCGTAGGCGTCGCCCGAAATCTTCTTGAGGTCTTTCACCGATCCTGCCGATCGGAGAGTGCCCTTCGTCACCACAACGACCTGATCGCACACGCGCTCGATGTCGGGCAGGAGGTGAGAACAGACCAGCACGTTCACACCCTTGGCTCGCGACACGTCTCGGATCAGCGCAAGCATGTCTTCGCGACCGCTTGGGTCTAGACCGTTGGTCGGCTCGTCCAGCAGCAAAAGCCGGGGTCCGTGAATCATGGCCTGCGCAAGCTTGATGCGCTGCTTCATGCCCGTGGAGTACGTTTCGACGTTGCGGTAGCGGGCTTCTCCCAGGCCGCAATATTCGAGCACTTCGTGAGCGCGTCGGAGCGCCTGGGCGGCAGGCATCCCCGCCAGAGAACCCGCGTAGGCGACATATCCCACCGCAGACAGCCCCGGGATGTGGCAGTCTTGCTCGGGCATCAGGCCAATGCGCTGACGGATCTCTTTGTTCTCGCGAGCGATATCCAGGCCTAAGGCGACCGCGGTCCCCGAGGCGGGCTTCACAAAGCCGAGAAGGGTTTTAAGGAGCGTGGTTTTGCCCGCTCCGTTAGGACCAAGAAGTCCGGTACAGCCTTCAGGAATGTCGCAACTGAAGTTGTTCAGCGCAACAAAATTGCCATACCGAACGGTTAGGTTTCGAATTGTAACGAGTGGCTCCACCGGAGTCGGCATGATACTCCGCTCAACCGTTCGGAGACCGATTCGGTTTCATCCTGACTCAAACGCTTGGGTCTTTTGCCCTCTGCAAGGACCCAAGCGGGCGATTATTCGTCTAATGCGGCCTAACGAATAGGCTTGAGGCGGATGTTTCGGAACTCGACCGGATGGCTCTCCGACTGCAACGAGAGGGTGCCGCCTTTGATCTTGAGGTCCTGGCTTTTGATCAAATCCTTCGTGGTCGCATCGCGAGGATCGTATTGCACCTCGGAGTAGTTCATGACTTCCTCATCATTGATGAAGTGGCGGACGACTAGGTTATCGCTCACGTCCACGCGAAGCTTCACCCACTGGTCTCCCTTAAAGGTTTTCGACTTGGAATTGATGCAGTGCTGCGTCACGAGCTTCCCGTCCATCACCACGTTGGTGCCGGGCGTGCACAGGTTCGCGGTGGTGCGCTCGCCGGTGTCCGTGTCGGCTTGACCCAACAGTTGCACTTCGGCGGAGACAGGAAAGTCTTGATCGAGCGCCATCGTCTCGGGCGGCTGCCCGAAGAGCATCACCCCGCTGTTTCGATACGCCCAACCCGGACCATCCGGAAGCTGCTTATCCACAAAGCGATACTCCATCTCGAACGAGTAGCTGGAGTACGGGCTCTTGTAGAACAGGTGGCCGAACCGATCGGAAAACTTGCCGCCGTACTTGTCGTAACGCACCACGATGGCTCCGTTTTGAACTCGGAAGGTGTCGCCGAAGTTTTCACCGAGCGGATAGCCTTTGATCTTGGGCGTCCATCCCTTGAGCGACTTCCCATCGAAGAGCGTGATCCAATCGGGTTGCCTGGCAGTGGCGGAGCCCGAAGCGATCAGACCGCCCAAAGCGGCGGCGCTGAGAACGTAAAGGGAGTTCCAGACGGTTTTCAAGGTCTCCTATTTTAAGGGAGACCCAAGCCTTTTAGGCGAGATTTAGCGCAGACCAAGGACGACTTGGGCGGCAACCATCGCTTTTTCCGTGGTACTCGTGCGGGCTCGCCCCCCAAACACATCGTATCGGCGACGCTCGATGCGATCCAAGATGCGGGAATACAGCACCAAACCGAGCTTGACCGCCTTACGAGCTTCTTTGGGAAGCAGCGCGATGCCGGGTTCGGCCTCCGCATACAACGCTCGTGCCCGCTCGATCTCGAACTTCATGAGTGCGATGAACCGATCGGACAAGACGCCGTTCATCACCTCGTCTTCCGTTACTCGGAATCGGTCGAGGTCTTCCAAGGGCAAATAAATTCGGTCGCGATCCAGGTCCTCGCCAACGTCGCGCAGAAAATTGGTGAGCTGCATGGCCTCGCCGAGCTTCATGGCGGCGTCAAGAGCCACTGGGTTCTCGCCCGCGCCAAGGACGTGCGACATCATCACGCCGACCGCCGATGCGCTCCCCCGCATGTAGTGCTGAAGCGCTTCGTAGGTTTCGTAGCGGCGGACGGTGAGGTCCATTTCCATCGCCTCAAGAAAGATGAGCGGCTCCTCAACGGGAATCGAGGCTTCGTGCATCACGTCCACAAACGCCCGGAGGACCGGGTGAGAGGGGCAGACTCCATCGAACCCGCGCAACATCTCTGATCGGTATTGTGCAAGTTTCTTCTGGCGATCTTGTACAGACATATCGCCCGGATTGTCGACCCATTCATCGGGAACGCGGACAAATCCGTAGAGGGCGTGTACTTGTCGCCGAATCTCCGGCCGAAACCGTTGGGTGGCGTAGTAATAGGTGGTGCCGTGCAGTTTATGCAGGCGACGACATTCCTCGATGTCGCCTGGGAGAGCGAATCGAGTCCAGTTATCAGCGGGCGCAGAGGACCTCGAAATCATGCTCAGATTTACGCTACGCGAAGAATGGCGAAAATTCGGCATTCCAGCGCAACTCTCGCAAGAGTCATACCGGGTTCATTGATAAAATCCACTTATCCGACCGATTCGGAAACCGTTCACTTAGAGCGGACCTGTTTGAAGCGGCGCATGTCCATCCGCTCGTTCACGTCGAGCGTGCCCGCCACCAGTAACCCAAACGCCTCAGGGTCGTGCTCGATCTTGGCATTGGTTTGGTCGAGAAGTTCGCGCACCGCAAGGCGAGTGCGATCGGCAAGGGAGAGCTCCGCGATGGGGGCGGTTCGGTTGGGGAAGTCCGGATCGATCGATCCTTCCACGGGCTTGATGCGCGGAACCGGAGCTCCCACCGAAACGAAGCATTCTGGACGCTCGTGCAGCGACATGTCGTACCGAATGGCGACCGGGACCACTGCGGCGTCCGGGACCTTGTTCGCCAGCAGTTCCAGCGCCTTCCCGAACTCAAGGAGTTGAGGCCCACGGTGGAGGTGGCTCTCCGCGAACAGCAACAGCGACCGCCCATCCTCGTTCATGCGACGGATGGTCTCTCGAATTGTCTTGGCGCGGCGAGTGGCATCGTCGGCGGGAAAAGGCATGCCGCCCACCTTGGCAAAGAGGGGAAACGCGTCGAATTCTGTGATCCAGTCCAAGAAAGGTCGCTGAAGCGCCTCGAGGACGTGGAACATGACGTACCCATCGTGCCAGCCGTGATGGTTGGGAACGAAGATGCACTTTTCGGGAAGCGGATCTGACGATACGTTTAAGTAAACCGCCCTAAACCTAGACTTAACCGATCTCCGAATCATCCCCGCGACCTGTCGACCGATGAAATCGGAGGCTTGACCGCCCCGGTGCGGAAACGCAATGCGATCCGGCGTGGGAAGGAGTCGGGGCGAGGAATCGGACATGGAAGGAGAATTAGACCGACGCGTTGGCGATTTCGATTAAGTTACCGCCGGGATCACGCACATAAACACTGAGAATGGGACCCGTTGCACCGGTTCTGCGAATTGGACCTAGTTCGATGGGGACCCTTTCGGAATTTAGGTGAGCCACCACACTTTCGAGTGGGGTGGACGTGAGAAAGCAGAGGTCGGCCGAACCCACCTGCACGTTGGCCGCTTTCGGTTCAAATTCCGCTCCCAGTTGGTGCAGGTTGATCTTTTGGCTCCCAAACGCCACTGCGTGACGCCCTTCGCCAAAGGTCTCGTGGCGCATCCCCAACACCCGCGTGTAGAAGTCGATGGCTACAGCGAGGTCCGGGAACGTGAGCACCAAATGGTCTAGTGACTGAACGACCATACGGAAACGTTACCGGAATACGCGAACCTAGTTCGGGAACTCCTTTGCGGCAAACCGTTATTGAGGTCTAATGAAGGGAACCGGCGGATGCCTCTGATCCGTCCCCACACAAAGGAGTTTGGGAAAAAGATGAGTAAACGATTCGCTATTTTAGGTGCCGGAATGCAAGGCACCGCCGCCGCTTACGACCTTGCCCGCTTTGCCGATGCCGAGCGCATTGTGGTTGCCGATGTGAGTGCGGAGCAGTCCAAGAAATCCGCCGACCGAGTAAATAAGTTGCTGGGCAAGACGGTGGTGGAATCCGCCGAAGTCAACGCTCTGGATGCAGACGCCCTGGGCGCCTTTTTGAACGGATTCGACGTGTTGCTCAGCTGCGTTCCGTACTGGATGCACCCTCGGATCGCCAAGGTCGCCATCGCCACCAAGACTCACATGATGGATCTGGGCGGAAACACCGAGATCACGCAAGAGACGCTTGGCATGGACGAGCACGCCAAAGCCGCGGGTGTGACGTTGATTCCGGATACGGGTTTGGCTCCGGGATTGGTGAACAGCCTGGCGATGTATCTGCTGGAAGAGTTTGATTCCACCGAGACGATCAAGTTGTACTGCGGCGTGCTTCCCCAGAATCCGAAGCCCCCGTTCAACTACAAGATCACCTTCAATGTGGAAGGTCTGGTGGCGGAGTACGACTTTGAGGCTGTGGTCCTTCGAAACAACGAGATCCACATGATTCCGACTCTCACCGAACTGGAGACCATCCACATTGAGCAACTCGGAACCATGGAGGCGTTTGTGACCAGCGGAGGCACCAGCACGGCTCCGTACACCCTTCAAGGCAAGCTGAAGAACTACGAGTACAAGACCATTCGATTCCCAGGTCACTGCGAGAAAATGCTGCTGTACAAGGACTTCGGCCTGTGGCGAGAGGACGAGGTGGAGATCAAAGGGGCGAAGGTTCGACCCAAGGATGTGTTTGTGAAGGTCTTTGGCGATGCCCTTGCCAAGTTTGAAGACCTTGACCTGTGCGCCATTCGCGCCCTTGGCATTGGCGATAAGGGCGGTAAGCGTACGCAACTCCAGATCGATATCTTCGACAAGCAGTGCGAAGAGACCGGCTTCACCTCGATGGAAAGACTCACGGGCTTCTCCATCGCGATCCACGCCATTGCCGCTGCAAACGGCAAGTTCGCGCCGGGAGCGCTTCGGTACGAGAACGCGATGAACGGTCACGAGTTTGTGGACGAGATTCAGCGACGCGGCATCCACGTAAAGTTCAGCATGGAATCTGCGTAAGGCTTCCAAGCGACGCGCATATACAGCGACGCGCGAAAAAAATGGGCTCCCTTGTTGAGGGAGCCCATTTGATTTACGGTCAAAAAAGGAGCGTCCGATTTGAGGATCGGATCTTGTTTTGTGGTTGGCTTACTTGCGTCGGCGTCGAGCGGCGAGCCCGAGAAGACCTGCGCCGAGCATCGCCATGGTGGCAGGCTCAGGAACCGCGGTGAACTCTTGCTTAACGGAGTCCACGATCACCACGGTATCGGCACTGGTGCGGATCACGAGGTTGTTCTTTTGAGCTTGACCTGCGGCGAGCGCCGGGAAGGTGGTGGTGAGGCTGAAGCTGAACGGCAGATAGGTGACATCGTCGGTGGAACCGGCGAACGAGTTGGTGTTTCCAGCGTTTGCCACGGTTTGCCCGAGGGTGTTCACGATCTGCTCCGTAAGGTCGGCTTCGACGTTGACGCTGCCCGAACCGCTGGTGCGTCGTACTCGACCCGTCAGCGTTTGCTTAACACCGATGTACGGCGCGCTGGCAGGGGAATTGAGCGTGGCTTGGGTGGTGTCGAAATCGAATTTCCAAACCATGTCGATCGCTTGTCGCGGTGACGCGATGACGAACGACTGGAAGTTAGCCGTGTAGCTGTTCCCGAGTACGGAGAACGACTGGCCCACGTTGACGGGGGTCGCCGTTTCATCCACCGCCGAGAAATCGACCGTGTTAAAGAAGGTTGCATGAGACGCCGCAACGGCTCCCAAAAGCAACGCAAGAGTGGTTACTGTCTTCATTTTCTCCTCTTTCGAACCGCGAGACCCACCAGACCAGATGCCAAGAACGCAAGGGTTGCGGGCTCTGGAACTGCTTCATAGTTCGCATTGTAAATAGACGCCTTTGCTCGACCGTTGCCGGCAGTAAGCGTCAAAGTGGTGGTGACCGTGTTCCAAGCCGGAAGCTGGTTCACGAAGTCATAGGAAAAGGTCGGCGTATTCGTTCCGGTAAAGGTCGACGAAGTGGACTCGTTGGTGGCGCCGTTGACGAACAGGGTGTCGAACTTGACGCTGCCCGTGCCGGACGCGATGATGTTCGAAGTCTGATTCACCTTCGTCAAAACCTGCGGTGCTGCGCTGACTTGGTATTGCAGCTCCACCGTTTTGGTGCCCGAAAGCACGAAGGCTTGCGGAAGCGAGAATGAAATTGTTGAACCGATCGTTTGGATGGGGCTACCCGCACCGTTGATCGTGTAGGTGACGCCATCGATCTTGGCAGTGGTGCCAAAGTTGATCGCGAAGGCGCCGGCGGACACGCATGCCACCAAAGTCGCCATTAGAATTTTGTTCTGAGCCATTTTTTGAAACCTCTCCTCAACACGCGCAATCCCCAGTGGGATCGCCACACCAGAACAGTATAGAGGCTAACAGAGTCTGTTAGGTTTCGACCCTGACAATATCCTCCAGGTTTTGCAGTACGTAGACCAAATCACGCAAAATCACTGGGGCGTTTGGCACTGCGATCCCTTTTTGATCCCACGACATTGCCAAACTCGTTGACAAAAAGGTGGACATGTGTTTACCATTTTGGTGCATACTTCAACCGTACGGGTGCTTGATCCAACATGAAAAAAGCGGCTCCTCAAGAACGAATTTCCAGCGACGCCTCTCTTGATGACAAGAAAAGAGCGTTGCAATTAGCCCTTGGTCAGGTCGAGAAGACCTTTGGCAAGGGCGCAGTCATGAAAATGGGCGATTCTGATCGCGAACTGATCGAGGCCATCTCGACCGGGTCGCTGACTCTGGACGTCGCTCTTGGCATCGGCGGGATTCCCAAAGGCCGAATCACCGAGATTTACGGACCGGAATCGGGCGGTAAAACCACCCTCGCTCTGCACTGTGTGGCGGAAGCCCAGCGCCGAGGCGAAATCGCGCTTTACATCGACGCCGAGCACGCTTTGGACACCGAATACGCCCGCGTTTTGGGTGTGGACGTGGACAACATGTACCTTGCTCAGCCCAGCAGCGGTGAGGAAGCCTTGGAGATTGCGGACACCGTCATTAAGTCGGGCGCGGTCGGAATCGTGGTCATCGACTCGGTGGCCGCACTGGTGCCTCGCGCTGAAATCGAAGGCGAGATGGGAGACAGCTTTGTCGGCGTTCAGGCTCGAATGATGAGCCAAGCGCTTCGAAAGCTGGGTGGAACGCTGAACAAGTCGAAGACCGCCGCCATTTTCATCAACCAGCTTCGCGAGAAGATCGGCGTGATGTACGGCAACCCGGAGACCACCCCCGGTGGTCGAGCGCTGAAATTCTGGTCGAGCGTTCGTCTGGAAGTTCGAAAGGGCGACGCCATCAAGGCGGGCACCGAGCAGATCGGCGCACGCACCAAGGTGAAGATCGTCAAGAACAAGGTCGCTCCGCCTTTCCGAACCGCTGAGTTCGACATGATCTTCGGTAAGGGCATCAACCGAGCCGGCGACGTTCTCGACCTGGCAACCGATCGAGGCGTCATTGCACGGGCAGGTACGTACTACAACTACGGCGATCTGCGACTGGGTCAGGGTCGAGACAACGCTCGCGCTTACCTTGAAGCCAATCCGGAAGTCTTTGACGAGATCGATGGAAAGATTCGAGCCATGTTCCAAGCGGAACGCGCCAACGACAGCTTCGTTCCCGAAGAGGACGAAGAAGAGCCAGAAGATCTGAAGCTCCTGTAAAGCAGGCGATTTCGATCTAAACCAAGCACCCGCGAAGGGCTGATCCGGAGACCATGGAACCAACATTCCAAAAAGCTCTCGGATTGGCCCTTCGCCATTTGCAGAAGCACGACCTAACCGCTTTGCAAGTTCAAGAGAAGCTGCTGCGAGCCGGGATTGAACCATCGGTGGTTCCCGAGGTGGTGGAATGGCTTTCTGCGCGAAGCTTCATTTCTGAACGGAGACTCACCGAATCACTGCTCCTGAACTCCCGATGGACCCGAGACAAGGGCGATGCGGTGGTGCGCGAAAAGCTTCTTCAGCGAGGCGTTCCGGAGGCCGTGATCGACGATGTTCTTGCCGAGGTGCCCCTTGCCCCGGAAATGCAACGCGCCCTAGAGGTGCTACAAGCCAAGTTTCGAGGCGAACCAACTCCTCGACGCGTGGCGGGCTTTTTGGAGCGAAAAGGATTCAGCGAGGAGACCATCGAGCAGATCTTGGAATCTGACTTTGTGGATCGGTCCGAACCGCAGGCGATGACCGACTTCCCGGAAGAGTTCTAGGACGTTCGAGGTCTGGAAACGGTCAAAATAGAAGGTGCCATCCGGCAACTCCCCTCTTTATGACCACCGATACGATTATTGTCGCGCTTTCGGGCGTGGGTTTCGGAATCCTTCTTGGGGGTCTTGGCGCTTGGCTCATCACTCGATCCAAACTGGCGGGCGCGGAAAAGTCGGCGTCGGACAAGGCTCTGACGCTGGAAAGGCTGGAAGCCGAACTGAAGGCCGAACGCGAAGGGTCGGAACGGTTCCGCAGCTATGTGGATCATCGCCGCGATGAAGAAGAAGGGCTGATCAATAAGCTCACCCAATCTTTGGACTCTCGCGAGCAAAAGATTCGCGACGAACAGACCGAGCTCGAACGTCGAGCCAAAGAACTGGCGAAACTTGAAGAATCCATCCAAGGGCGACTGCAAGAGGTGGCGGGGCTCTCTGCCGAAGAAGCTCAGGCGCGGATTGTGGCTCAGGCCGAAGTCGCCGCTCAGGAAGAAGCCGCACGGATGGTGGAATCCACCCTTGCCCGAGCCCAAAACGAAGCCCACAAGCGAGCCAAGCACGTGTTGGTTGGGGTGATGCAGCGATCGGCGGTGGAGTACGTGACGGAAACGACTTCTGCCGTGGTCGAGCTTCCCAGCGAGGACATGAAGGGCCGAATCATCGGTCGAGAAGGACGCAACATTCGATCCTTTGAACTGGTGACGGGCGTGGACCTGATTGTGGACGAGACTCCCGAAGCGGTGGTGATCTCTTCCTTCGATCCCATTCGCCGCGAGGTCGCACGGCTCACTTTGATGAACATGATGCTGGATGGGCGCATCCATCCAGGTCGGATCGAAGAACTGCACGAGAAGGCCCAGCAAGAGGTTCACCGAATGGTGGTGGAAGCGGGCGAACGCGCAGCGACGCGGGCGGGCATTACCGACTTGAAGCCTGCCGTCATCGAGGCTTTGGGTCGATTGCGATTCCGCACCAGCTTTGCCCAAAACGTGTTGGATCACTCCGTAGAGGTGGCTTCCCTAGCGTCTAACATCGCGGCCGAACTGAGCTTGAACGTCGCCGCTGCCAACCGAGCCGGACTGCTCCACGACATCGGCAAGGGGCTCGGCGCCGAATACGAAGGCCCCCACGCACTTACGGGCATGGAGTTCTTGCGGCTGCACGGCGAAAGGGAGTTGATCTTGAACGCGGTGGGCGCCCACCACTTTGACATTCAGCCGGAATCGCCAGAGGCGCAGTTGGTGATCATTGCCGACACGCTGAGCGCGGCAAGACCGGGCGCCCGAAGAGAGAATCTGGACAACTACATCAAACGACTCGCCGCTCTGGAGGCGATTGCAAACTCGTTTGAAGGGGTTGAGAAGTCTTTTGCGGTCCAAGCCGGGCGCGAAATTAGGCTCATCGTGACTCCGGATAAGGTGGACGACCTGGGCGCACGCAAGATTGCGCGAGAGGTTGCCAAGCGCATTGAAGCCGATACCGAGCATCGCGGATCGGTGAAGGTGACCGTGATCCGTGAGTCCCGGTTTTCCGAAACTGCTAAAGAAACACGGATTCCCACTTAACGGGCATGGAATAAACCACGTACAATTGCGAGCAATCGGATTTGGTGAAACAGCCAAAGTAAGACGCGTCGCTGAAAGAAACATGCAAACACTGATCGCTGGAATGTTCGTCCTGCTCTGCAACGCAGAGGCGGTCGAAGCTGCCTACAGGCCATTCAAAGGCGACTATGTTGCTCCCGCCGCTCGCATTCGGCAAGGCGAAAAAGCGTATTCCCGAGAGGTCAGCTCGTTCAAGGAGAAAGACGCCGAGAACCCGCCCGAAAAGGGTCAGATCGTGTTCATCGGCAGCTCTTCTTTCACCATCTGGAAGAACGTGAACGACTACTATCCGAACTACGGCATCCTTAACCGAGCGTTCGGAGGGTCCACCCTTCTGCAGGTGATCGAGTATATCGACGACATCGTGACGCCGTACGAACCCCGACAGGTAGTGATCTACTGCGGCGAAAACGATTTGGCAGGCAACCCCAAGCTGGCCGCCTACGAAGTTTACGAGCGGTTCCTGGTTCTGTTTAGGCGCATTCGGGCTCGACTCCCCGAAGTGCCGATCGCTTACGTTTCTATGAAGCCCAGCCCCAGCCGCTGGCACCTGCGATCCAAGTACATTGCGTGCAACAAGTGGATTGCCGACTACTGTTCCACACAGCCGAATGCCACCTACGTGGACATCTGGAACCCGATGCTGGATGCAGAAGGTCACCCGAAGCAGGAGATCTTTATGCAAGATCAGCTTCACATGAACGAGAACGGCTACAAGATTTGGGCGCCCATTTTGAAGGACGCCCT
>CAYYJX010000086.1:0-12613 GCA_964471545.1 uncultured Fimbriimonas sp.
CGCCCTTGCCGGGCTTGCCCTTTCCTGCGCCAGGGCCACCCGCACCGGGTCCACCCGCTCCAGGACCACCAGGTCGATTCCCCCACTGCTCTCGCATCTTCTTGCGAGCGGCTTCCATTTCCTTCTTGTACTGAGCTTGTTGCGGAGCCGTCAGGATCTTCTCGAGACCGTCGTTGTAACCCTTCATCATGCTGCGGAACTCTTCGCGCATCTTGGACCGGTCGCCACCGCCTGCGCGACCCTTCTCCATGAGCTCCTTCATCTTCTTGCCGGTTTGCTCTTTGAGGTTCTTCACCTGCTTCTTCTGATCGGCGGAGAGGTTGAGCTTGGCGAGAATCGGCTCGTCCATTTGCATGGGGTTCATCCGCATTCGACCGCCTTGAGGTCCACCTTGGCGACCACCAGGTCCGCCGGGTCCACCTTGCTTTTGGCCACCCTTTTGTCCACCTGCAGGGCCTGCGCCTTGAGCGAATGCCGAAGTGACCAGGGTTGCACCCATTACGGCTGCGATGATGATGGAAATGGTTTTCTTCATTTTTGTTTCTCCGTCTTGACCCTTTGGAATCGTCTCTTTTGGGTCCTTCCTACGAATCTTCCTAAGCAGGAACGGAAAGAATTCTTTGAAGTTCAATGGATTTAGCGCAGCGATGTGGTTTGGGTCTTATGGACCAGTTCCACGATCGCGGGATGGTCCGCTTCCATGAATTCATCGGGAGTCCCGTCGAAAACCAACTCGCCAGCGTGAAGGAATGCGACCCTCGCCGCCACCCGGCGGACACTCGCCAAATCGTGGCTCACGAGCAGCGACGTGACCCCAAGGGTTTCACACAGCTCGAACATCAGCTCATCGATCTGATAGGTGGTGATCGGATCCAAGCCCGTGGTTGGCTCATCGTAGAGCATCACGTCCGGGTTCAAAGCCAGGGCCCGCGCAATGCCGACGCGCTTTCTCATGCCACCCGATAGTTCGCTGGGATAGAGTCGCTCCGCATTCGTCAGCCCGAGGCGGCTGAGCGTATCGCGCACCAGATCTTTCTGAACCTTGGGGGCTAACTTCGTATGGCGCTTCACGCCGAAGAGAATGTTCTCTTCAACCGTGAGATAGTCGAAGAGCGCCGCGCTTTGGAAAACCATTCCCATGTGCCGTCGCGCTTCTTCAGGATTCGCCAAGACGTTCACCCCCGCGAGTTCAATTTGTCCCGCCTCGGGAACGATAAGGCCTGCGATGCACCGGAGGAGCGTCGTTTTGCCGCCGCCGCTGCTACCCATGACGGCTACGATCTCCCCTTTGGCAACGTGCAGGGAGACCCCGTTCAGGACCGTCTTCCGACCGAAGCGCTTGGTGATGTTTTTTGCCTCGATCATGCTCGGGTCGATCTCCGGTAGTCGTTAGGAGAGACGCCGAACCTTTGGGCAAAGGCGCGGCTGAAGTGAGAAAGACCGTGAAAGCCGACCGAGTGTGCCACTTCACTAACCGAAAGAGTTCCACCGGAAAGCAGCGCGCGCGCCTTTTCCAATCGGACAGACATCAAATACTTGTGGAACGGCTGCCCTGTCGACTGCTTAAACAGAAATCGGAAGTGTGAGGTTGACAAACCAACCTGGGCGGCAAGGGTGTCATCCGAGAGTTCAGCAGCAAAATTGCGGTCGATGTGCGCAAGCGCCCGATCAATGATCCGTGCTGAGCCGTCGGTGCTGTGGCTGAGGAGGTCTCCCGCGAGTTCGTAGAGGATCCCTTTGCAAGCAATCAAGACACTCTCGACCGATGTGCATCGATCGAATTCCCGAGCGGCCTCAAGCTGAATACGGTGAATGGTTCGCGGTCCACCCGTCTCCAAAAGACCCGCGGTAACCACTGCCAAAAAGGTCAGCGCCTCGCCCCGAGCCTCATCAAGGTCGGTCGTGATGGAGAGCGAACGCTCGAACTGTTCCAATGCCTTTTCAAACCGAACGTGATCACGAACTCGCACGATGGCAGCGACTTCGTGAAGCGGAATTCCACCTCCCATCGAGTGGAATGGGCATCTGACCGTAGCACGAGCCTGTAGAAAGGCTTGAGTAAGCGCAAAGACGGCAGGGCTCCCAGAGTCGGTAAAGACAACACGATCGACGTTGGAAGTCGCGGGAACATCAATTGCCACCCAGTCGCAACGGTGTTTGGCACCGTTCGATTCGAGTAGCCCAACGGGCTGGACTTCCACCCCGTCACCCAAAGACTCCGCTCGGAACTCCCGATCGGACGTCACGGCGTAGTGACTTCCCTGCACCAAGTCGATCTGGTGGACCTTCTTCTCGCCAAGATAAAGGTGAATGGAAGCGCCAATCGTTCCCTTTGCTTCCTCGTCTGCGTAAAGACCAAAAGCGCCAACGAGGTGAATCCGCTCGAGCAGCGATCCGGGGGGGGCACACGCGGTAAACGAGTCCCCTTGGTCTCTTCGAATTGTGCCGCCGACTGGGGGATGGCTCAGCCATAGTTGCCCGTCCGTGACGCGGAAGGGCAACTCGGCTTTGTCGATGAAGCGAAAGTCACGCCCCGATTGCGGCAGGTCAGCCTGCAAGTAAACCGGGGCGCCACCGTAGTCCATGCTTCTTTCTACGACTACTTTGCGAGTTCGACCGTTCGGTGTGGAAGGTGGCCGAAAAGAGATTCCTTCATTCCCTTCACGCGAGGGCTGATCAACTCAGCATCTCGTTGGAAGTAGATCGGAACAAACGGAGCATCGTCCAAGACGATATCTTCCGCCTCGGCGTACAACTTCAACCGCTTGGCGGAGTCGAGAATGGAATCCGCCTCGGCGCAGAGCGCGTCGTACTTTGCATTTACGTACTCGATCTTGTTCTCTGGACCGTAGCTGGCAAGCAGAGTCGAGAGGAAGTTTTCTGCGTCAAGGTAGTCGGCTGCCCATCGCATGTGGAACAGCGGCATTTGCTTGCGAGTGTGGAGGTCGAGGTACTGCCCCCACTCCATCTTCTTGAGCGTGATCTTGACTCCAAGGTTTTGCCCCCATTGCTGCTGCACCGACTGGGCAACCAGTTCAACATCCGGACGACCATCCCGGAAGGACATCTCGACGGTCGGGAAGCCCTTTCCGTCTGGGAAGCCTGCCTCGGCGAGGAGGGCCTTGGCCTTTTCGATATTGAAAGGAAGAACCTTAGCGTTGTCTCGATGGCCAAAGACGCCCGGAGGAACGATGCCGTCAGCTCGCTTGTTTACGCCGCCAAGAACCTCATTGACGATCTTGTCGCGATCGATGGCCATTGCCAAAGCCTGACGAACCTTCTTGTTTTGGAACGCGGGCACCATCTTGCAGTGGAATCCGACGTACCACATCGAAGGTCGATCAAAGAACTTAAGATCGTCCTTTAGCGTAGCGTCCTCTTGGACGGCCTTCACGTTCTGTCGCTCTAGCTGAACGAGGTCGACTTGGCCGTTCTTGTACATGTTGAGGCGCGTTTGGGAGTCCAGAACCACCGGTCGCTCAATTCGCTCGACCTTGGGGGCTCCACCGTGATAATCCTTGTTCGCCACAAGATTGATCTGTTGTTCGATCTTCACGCTTTCAAACTTGAACGGACCGGTACCTGCCATTTGCGAAACATCGTTGATGTCTGCGAGCGGGTCCTTGATCACATCCTTGTCGTAAACAAAGAAGACCGGATAAGTGAGCTTGCCGAGGAAGTAAGGTCGCGGTTTGTCGATCTTGACCTCAAGCGTATAGTCGTCCACAACCTTTACGCCGGAGACCTCCTTTGCCTTGTCGGCGAGGCGCTCTTTAACCCCGATCACATCGCTGAGGTAAGTCGCAGCGGTGGGCGAGGTGAACTTCGGATTACATGCCCGCTCGACACACCACTTAAAGTCTGCCGCTTTCACTTCTCTGCCCGTCGAGAACTTCACACCCTTCTTGAGGCTAAAGATGTAGGTCTTGCCGCCATCTTTGATCTCCCACTTCTCCGCCAGGTTTGGAACCACCTCGTTGTTTTCAGACCATTGCACCAGGCCTTCGTACACTTGCTGGACAACATCGATGGTATCGCCGTCTTGCACCTTGGCCGGGTCCAACGAGGTCGGGACGGTCACGATTGGATATCGGAAGACATTTCCGGCATCGGACCCGCTTCGCTTAGAGAAGCCACCACCGCCACCCGATCCGCATCCGGCAAGCAGCATAGAAGCAACAATCGCTCCTAAGGAAAGAGAGACAAACGACTGGAAGCGCATGTTGCCGTGCAGTTTACACGCGCACGGATTTTCCGGTAGATCCTTAGACTGTTGGACCAAAGATCATTCGGTGAGAGAGCCCTCTCCCAAACGATCCAAGAGCGCCGTATTGGCAGGCAGAGCGGACTCGGCAATCGATCGCCAGAACGGAAAGAGAGTGGTGAGCGTCTCCTCGCAGAAACGCAGATTCGGGGGCGCCGAATCGCGTCCAAGAAGTGCGGTGATGTTAACCAGAACCTCGAATCGGGTTTGGAAACGATCCGGATAGAGATCGGCTTTGTCCCAACAGATGTAACCTCCCGCTCGTGGGGAAACCCAAGGATTTGCCTCTTCTACTTTAACGCCGGTGAGGACACACCCATCGAAGCTGGGGAGAAAGCCAATCGCATTCAGAAGCATCACCTGTCCCCAAACCAGTGCGACGATCGGCTTGGGATGGACCTCGATTTCGGAGATCACTTCGACCAAAAGCGAAAAGATCTGCTCGTCTGGTTCTTCCCAGGGAACCACACCTGAAACGAGTTCGGCAAAGGACAGCGCATACGAAAGCCGATCAAAGTCGACCCTCAGTCCCGGGAATGCGCTGTGCGGTTGAGCTTGGGTGACGTATTTCCGAGCCTTGCCTAAGGCTAGGTTCATCGTGGCCACGCTGAGAGGCTCACTCACGCCGCGCAGACGTGATCCAGAGTTCTTTGCCCCCTTTGCGATCACATCGATTTTGCCAAGCTCCGAAGTAAGAAGGGTGAGGCGTCTATCCGCCTCACCCTGGTCTCTTCGTCTCAGCACGATTGCTCGTACCGATTGCTCCATGAACGGCTTTAGCTTCGTCCCAGCAGTTGTTGCTGGAAGAACTCAATCCAGATGAAGTACATGCGGTCGATGAGGAGCGTGAATCGCATCATAACCGTGGAACCGAAGATCGCACCGAAACCGATCATCAACAGGTAGCGACCAAGCATGTTGAACTTGATGATCGCCTTGTTCTTCACTTCAAAGCTGAAGAGGAAGTAGCTGAGAACGGAAAGGAGGGTCACGATGTACAGCAGGTTGCCGATGGCTTGCGACGGATAAACCGCCACGGCCGAGGCTTCCGCAGGCACCGTAAACGAGCTGAAGGTGGAAGGCAAGATCGGCTTCATTGCACCCTTGATCTGAGGACCGTAGGTGTTGAACCAGATCTGCACCTGCTGACCAGACCACAGACCCAGGATGATGCCGATTGGAATTCGGCTCATCCAGTTGTGCTTCTTGCTGAAGACGAAGTACGCCATCAGTCCGAGTGGCACCAGCAAGATATAAGCCCACTGACCATCTACCGCAGGAGTTCCCGGTGCAGCCGGGGTTCCCATCATCTTGTCGTACCAAGAAGGTTTCAGAACCTCGGCCCAGATCACGAAGATCGTCCAACCCGTTGCGAGGCCCAAAAAGACGTGCTCGAAGAATCGATAGAACTTGTTCTCTTTGTAGAGAACGCTGTACAGACCGACTGTCGCTAGAACGCCGAGTAGCGTTTTGATAAAGGCGTAACTCATTTCTTAGCGACCACCCTTTTCTTTCTTGGCCATGACCATGCCGACGTTGCCGAGGATGACCATGATGATCATCAACGCCATTGCAAAGTGCAACGTTGGATAGTAGCGAGTTCCCTGTCCGATGTTGTCCTCACCGGGGAATCCCTGAATGGGCTCCGGATGCGTACTGTCTCGGAACGAGGGCGAAGCGTCTACGTTGAGTCCTTTCTCCATCAATTGCTCGATGTCGAAGGCACCTTTAAGTCCGTTAACGAACCCAACCAGCTGCTTCGATTGGTAATAGACCTGCGTTTCCGGACCCATAACGCCCGTGACCGCGAAGGCAAGCTTGGTCTTTCCGTAAACCCGCTCAACGGTGAAGTTGGATGTTTTGGAGGCCGTGATCACAAAGACCATTTGAAAGTCCTTGATCGAATCGACATCCTTCATCACCGGCGATTGGAAGACGTCGGTTGCCTCCTTGCCGACGGGAAAGTCCTTTCGACCCTTGACCGTTGACTTGAAGTCGTTCGCAAGGCCGTTGATGGCTGCCTCCGCGTTCGGGAAGTAACCCAAAACCACGTAGTCCTCAAATCGCTTGTACGGGGATTGTTGCTTCTTCTCCCGCTCGCGGTTCACTTCGGCGATAACGTCCAAAGCAACCTGCGGGGCCTGAGGGTCTGCGGTGGAGTACAGCGCAAACTTTTGGCCTCGACGCATGAACATTCGCAGCAGCGACTTCATGTGCGCCTTCGACTCACCACGAGTGCTGTTCGTCCAGTCAGACGCCAACAGAACCGGCTTGCTCGGGTCCAGCGTCATGGTCTCTCGGAAGAAGTCCTTCGACGGCTGGTCCGGATTGTTCGGCATTGGGATCTTGAAGAACAACGGCACCGAGGTGCAGAGAATCAAGATTCCGTAAATCGCATTCTTAGGAAGCGACTGGAGTTTGTTAGCGATAGACATTAGTTGCCACTCCCCTTTTCAAGTCCAAGCCAGATGCGAAGACCCATCGCCAGCGCACCGATACCCGTACCCAACGTAATGCCGTTGATCGACGGGGTTTGGAAGGTGTCACGGATGAAGTTGCGCATGGTGGTCAACTTGAAGTTCTCGAAGAAGTCGTTCGGGCCGCCTCCAAGTCCGGCGAAGAACGCATCCCATCGTTCGGCGACCAAACCCATCAGGCTTAGGATCACCAGCAGCGCGGTTGCCAGAAGAATAGTTGCCTCAACCGATCGCACTCGGAAAGCTCGGTACGCAGCGCTGAGAATGAAGAAGGCGATGACACTGAACATCGCCGCATCCATTTGCTGGAGCATGCCGTCGAATAGCAGGTCTCGTCCCTTTGTGACAAAACCCCAGTTATCCGGGTTCTCAAGCTTCTGCGCCATCGCGGGATCCAACCGGAGGTTGTAATCCGCATACGCAAAGAAGGCCATGGCGACCATGCTTGCAAGAAGGACCACGCTAAAGAAGGCGTCCTTGTGACCCTTGGTAATCCTCGTCAAGTGAATGCGTAACAGGCTGTAGACACCCAGGCCCAACATGAAGCCAGAGATGATCTGCGTGAAGTTAACGACGACGCTGAACGAGTCTTTGAGCCAGAACCCTACGCCCTCAACGGCGTCCCGCGGGATGTCGTTGGGACCCCGAGTGATCGGCTGTGGCCAGAGATAGAACAGTACGTAGAAGAGACCTGCGAGGAACGTGCCGCCAAAGACGACCGATCTTCGCATTTGCGTGGGAATCTTGGTGAGCGCGAAAAGGAACGCGACGCCAAGGAGTAGACCAAAAACGATTTTGCCGATCAGCGAGGAAGACCCAGCCGGATCGCTCCACATGGCAATAGGAAGGAGACCCATTGTTACTGTCCTCCTCCAGCCGGAGCGGCGGCCGCATCCGGCTCCGCGGGCTTTTGCTCTCGAGTGACTTTAAACTTCTTCAACGCTTCTTTGTCTTGCTCCCAAAGCTGCAGGAAAGCAGGTTCCGGATTCTCAGCTTTCTCGTCCTTCGGAATCGAGTTGGTGAGAACGCCCAGGAGAATGCTCGCGATAACGGAGAGCTTCACCCAGTCTTGTCCGGCAAGGCTGCCGACCAGAATAGGCTGTCGAGTAAGGTAGGCCGACGCAGCATAGAATTCGTCGCCGATGAGAACGTAGTCGCAAGCAGCAATGAAGAACGGCGTTTGCGTCGCTTCGGTCGAGCTCGCGACCTGAATCGCCCCAATGGCGTTCGCGGTCTCTGCGAAGATGAGCGACTCGGCGTAGAACGCACCCATAAAGAAGGTGGCAGCGGTTTGTTCTCGGTGAATCAAACCGGAGACGCCCGCGGCAAACGCAAACTGACGGTCCGAGATGAATCGAACGGAGTCAGGATCGAATCTGTCGGGGACCCCTTCTTGTTGATACACGTCTCGAATGAGCTCTTGGCCTAGCGTTAAAACAGCGGCGTTGTAACAGCACAAAAGAATCGGGTTCGAGAACCGCGAGGCGACGCGCGCAACATAGGTGAAGATGTTGAGCGCCTGCACGGCGATCGCGTCCACGGTGTCGCTAAGACCTGGGACCATCAAAACCGGCTTGCCCATTTCGGTAGCCCGTCCGATTGCCTCGTCAATCGCATTCATACCCGCGATACGCCTGATGTACACGCCCTTGCTACCCTTCGCTCGACGGATGTTGAACAGGATGAAACCGGCCATTAGTGCGGTGAAAAATATCCCGAACCAACCGTTTGCCAAATACTGGGCACCGATATACACCTGACCAACCCCGAGCGTCGGAAGCAATCCTACGTTCCAAGATTCGATCATGATTTCTCCATTACCGACGTTTCCGGCGAATCTGTGTCCGACACCTCTGTCGGGTCCTCCAAACTCTCCGAAGACTCGAGAAGCGTTAATAGCCTCTCGACGTTCTCTCTCTTTGAAAAAAGCTGACTGTATTCGTTAACTTTATCGAAGCCAAAGAATGGCACCAGAAAGGGTGCAAAGACAACCGCCCCAGAGGCTAACGTGTTCGCGATCGGCTTATGCATCTCCAGCGCCATGATCGCGGGTGTCTCCATCCTTCTCCGTTTGATATCCCTAGCGGCCCGACGAAGCAGCTCGGTTTCCTTGTCCGGAGCTAACTCTTCACTCCAAAAATCCGACATCCGCCCCCACTCTTGCTTTGACTAAGGATAACGCTTGATCTCGGTTATCCGGAAGGGTCCGCACGCGCACCCCTCGGAACTCCGACCAATTCCCTTCTTCGGTTAATGGCGAAAGACGAATTTCATTCCCTTGGAGTCGCACCAACTTTACATCTTCCCACCGAATGCTGAACAAACTAAGCCCGCACCGACGCGTCGCCTCTTGCTTGCCCAACCGAAAGTGGGTCCCTAGCCAGAATTCGGCCGTCGAACCCAGTACGGCGGCTGTTCCAATGAGCCCTAACAGTGGAGACTTGGTAACAGCGCTGACCAACGCCCCTGTCAGTAGCGCAACGACAAACACCACCACAACCTTCGACGGATTTTCAGCTCCTGGTCGAATCGACCAGGAGAGTTCTTCGAGGTTCTCCGCCGAGGGTTCGGGCTGGGTTAGTTCCATTCGTGGAAGAGTTCGCTAACCGACTCGTTCAAATGGATTCGTCGAATCGCATCTGCGATGAGCGGAGCGGAAGGAATAACCGTCAACTTCTCAAATCGCTTTTCAGCCGGAAGCGGGATCGTGTCGAGGGCCACCACTTCACTCAGGCAGCTACCTTGGAGCCGTTCCACCGCAGGACCACTGAAGATGGCGTGGCTGCAGCATGCAATCACTTCCTTCGCTCCTCGATCCATGAGGGCTTGGGCTCCGGAGGCAATCGATCCACCGGTATCGATCATGTCGTCGATCATGATGCAGCGCTTACCGCTGAAGTCACCGACGATTTCGACCACCTCGACTTGGTTGGGCGCAGGCCGCCGTTTGGCAATAACGATAAACGGGGACTTCAGCATGTCGGCCAGCCGCTTGGCCCGGCTCACTCCGCCGACGTCCGGCGCAACCACTACCACGTCGTCAGCATCGCGGTATCCCTTCTGCTGGAAGTACCGCCCAAGGAGCGGACCGCCATAAAGGTGGTCGACGGGGATATTAAAGAAGCCTTGGATTTGGTCGGCGTGAAGGTCAACCGTGAGAACCCGAGATGCACCGCACATCTCGACCATATCTGCGACCAGTCGCGCCGTAATCGGTTCGCGAGGCTTCACCTTCTTGTCCTGACGGGCGTAGCCGTAGTAGGGCATCACAACCGTGATTCGCTTTGCCGAGGCTCGGCGGAAAGCGTCTAGAAGGATGAACAACTCCATCAGGTTGTCATTCGCAGGAGCACACGTGGGCTGAAGAATAAAGACGTCGCTCCCCCGTGCAGACTCGTCGATCATGATCTGAATCTCACCATCGGCGAACTTCTTGGCGGTCATCGCACCAAGGCGAACCCCCAAGTGATCAGCAATTTGCTTCGCCAGTTCAGGGTTTGCGTTTCCGGCAAACAGTTTGAGCGGTGCGGTGGATGTATGTTCGATCACTGAATTGGGGCTCCTGATTTAGAAAGGGAAAAAACGATAGGTCTCGACATTGAGAAAACGTTCACGGCTAGGCGTTCTCCTTCTTGGAGCTTTCTTTCTCGGCCGCTTTTCGCGTGCGCCACGCCTTTGCCCACCCATCCCGCGTGATCTGACGGGCGCGTGCGAAGGCTCCCGCGTCTTCTGCCACAGGGTCGGTAATGACGCTCCCTGCGGTCACGATCGCACGATCTCCGATAGTGACCGGAGCAATAAGCGTTGAGTTGGAACCGATGAACGCGTTTGCTCCGATGTTGGTTTTGTGCTTAAAGAAGCCGTCGTAATTACAGGTGATCGTGCCTGCGCCGATATTGGTTTCCGCCCCAACTTCTGCGTCGCCGATATAAGCGAGGTGACGCGCCTTCACACCGTCGTGAAGAACGGATCGATTCACCTCAACGAAATTTCCGATGTTTACATCGACTTCCAGCCGACTCTTTGGACGAATGTTGGCAAATGGCCCTACCTTGCACTCATCACCGATCTCGCACTCCTGCGCATTGGTAAAGAGCATCAAGACATCCGATCCGACCCTAGTGTCCACCAACCTCACGTTCGGTCCGATCGTACAGCGATCCCCGATCTCAGTGGCACCGTACAAATAAGTGTTTGGTTCAATCGTGGTGTCACGACCGATTTTGACCCCAGGCGACACATACGTGCTCGATGGATCGACGATGGTCACACCGGTTCGAGCCAGCGCTTCCAGGGTTCGCATTCTTAGCTGCCGATCCGCGTTCTGAAGTTGCCACCGATCATTGATGCCAACAAGAACGTCTGGATCGGGGCAAACGTAAGCCTCCACCCGCAACCCGTCTTCGCGAAGAAGATGAATGATGTCGGTGAAGTAGTACTCCTGCTGCTTGTTGTCGTTCCCAATCCGATTAACGCGGTCAAAGAAACCTTCCGAGCGGAAGACGTAGATTGCCGCGTTCACTTCCTGAATCGCAAGTTGCTCGGGCGTCGCATCCTTCTGCTCGACGATCGCACCAACGGTCCCGTTGGTTTCTCGCAAGATTCGGCCGTACCCGGTTGGATCCTCTTGAATGGATGTCGCCACGGTACAGGCTGCCCCGGTCGAACGGTGGGCAGCGATGAGATCGGCGAACATCTGCTCGGTAACCAGCGGCGTATCACCGGCGGTCACCACAATGTCCCCCACGAAATCCTTCAGGATGGGTTCGGCGCAACGCACCGCATGCCCGGTGCCAAGTTGCTCGTGCTGCCAGGCGTATCCGAAGCGATCGCCCAATTCCGCTTGAACCAGTTCCCCACCATGTCCAACCACAATGGCAACATCGGTCACTCCGGCAGATTGGAGCGCATCGGTTACCAACTGGACCATCGAAATTCCGCAAACCTTGTGCAATCCCTTCGGCAGATCACTCTTCATTCGAGTGCCTTTTCCGGCAGCGAGGACGAGGGCGGCGATGGGTCGTTCGGACATGGCAATGAGCTTTTCCTATCGATGGATTCATCAAGAGGAAGATTCATTCTGAAACTTAACTGCCCTTGCATACAACCTTTCCCTTCAAGGTTTCCATCCGTTGGAACTCTCCTCCCGGCCCCGAAGCGATTAAAATCGAAGCATGTCGCTTGTTCTGGTGGATCACCCTCTCGCCCAGCACTACTTAACGCACCTTCGAGACGAGAACACGCAGCCAGATCGGTTTCGCCGCTTTGCGAAGCATCTCACCACCCTGCTTGTGGTGGAAGCCACTCGGCAGGTGAAGACGAAGGCGCAGGCGGTCACCACCCCCATTCAACCTACATCGGGTCCAGTGCTTGCCAATGGACTTGCCGCAGTGCCGATTCTCCGGGCCGGTCTTGCCATGCTTGAGCCCGTCCTCGAGCTTTTTCCCGATGTTGCTGTCGGATACATTGGTTTGGAGCGAGACGAAGAAACCGCTCAAGCACGCCGATACTACGCGAAGCTGCCGCAGTTAGACGGTCGATTCACTCTTTGCCTAGATCCCATGCTTGCCACCGGGGGATCGGCAGCCCAAGCGATTCACTTCCTGAAGGCGGCTGGAGCGCAGCAGATTGCGATGGTTAGCGTGATTGCGGCTCCGGAGGGAGTTCAGCACCTGACCGAAGCGCACCCGGACGTGCCGATTTTTGTGGCGGGTTACGATGATCGTCTCAACGACAAGAAGTACATCGTTCCCGGACTGGGTGATTTCGGTGATCGCCTCTACGGCACCCTCTAGCGAACGAATCGGAAGTTTCAAACGTCTCCCACTTCAAGATGAACGGCCCGGTCAACCCAAATGGATCACCCGGTCCC
>CAYYJX010000087.1:0-12558 GCA_964471545.1 uncultured Fimbriimonas sp.
GCGCCTCCGTCCTAAGGAGGGCGTCGGGGGTTCGAGTCCCTCCGAGGCCGCCAAAACTTCTAACTCTCCGGTGCGCACGCACCCGGGGGTTGGGAGTTTTTTCGCTTTGGACGGCGAGAATTTCCTGGGTTCGTAGCATTGTCCGCGACCATCGAGGAGCGGACATAGCTGCCCGTAGGGCTCGTCCCTCCTATCCCGCCGAGCGAAGTGAGGGGAATGGAGCGCAGCGGAATCGGGAAGGCCGCCAAAACTTCTATCTCCCCGGTGCCTTAGCTCTGGGGGATAGGAGTTTTTTCGTTTTGGATGGCGAGAACTTCCTCGGTTCGTAGCATTGTCCGCGACCTTCGAGGAGCGGACATAGCGGCCCGGAGGGCACGTCCCTCCGAGCGAAGTGAGGGAAAGGGGCGCAGGGCAACCGTGGAGACCATCCCAGCCTGCGATTTTGGCAACGCTTTAAGCGGTCTTTCTGGGCTCCAATTGTTGAGTTCCCTGCGACCATGCTTGCGAAATTCTGTGGCACACACCCTGGGAGGTTGCCGGTTCCTCATTGACGAGCTACTTTAAGTGCAACTTCAAAAATGAAATGAGCTTTTCCGAAGTGTTTCGGACCTCTGCTTCTTGTTCGGGACTGTTTTGAGATCGTAGTCCGCGGCCACCACCGGCTCCCTCAGCGCGCCCCCAATAGAAACCATGCGGTGATTTCTCGACCGTGAATATCTCAACATTCTTCCCTTGGTTTTTCATTCGCTCGTACAGCGGGGCCACCAACACATGAGGAACGCTTTCGTCTGCGAGGCTGGTTAGGAGCAAGAGAGGAGTTTGGATTTTGGCAGACTGGTGATAGGCAGAATGCGCTTGTAAAAACGTCTGGGCCGCCTCGTCCGATCCTTCTCGGCGCAGTATCTGATTGTACAGAGCCTTCCCCTGCGATGTGAGACGAGTCCTCACCCCGGAATCGATGAGGCTAAACGGCGGATTTGTGACGTCCCCTTTCATAAAGGTCACGGGATCCACCATCCAGGGCGAACCCGCGGAGACACATCGGATCTCCTTGCCCATCCTGATCGCCGCCTGAAGGACTTTGTAGCCGCCGTCGCTCCCGCCAACCAGCGCCACCCTACTCCTATCTACCTTGGGGAGACCCATGCCAAACCGAATCCCCGCGATCACGTCGTCATCGCCGAGGTTCATGAAGCCATTCCGGTAACTCACAGCGAGGATCGCCCAAGGTTCCTTGTTGAAGTCGTTTACGATGGACGACACTCGGTTCGGCGCCGCCATCGTCCGCAAGTAACCGTAATGCTTTTCCGTGTTGCCGCCGTGAACCGTCACGATCAGCGGGAATGGACCCGCTCCTCTTGGAATGGAAAGCACCGCCTTCGTTTCTCGACCATCGACCGAGCGGTATACCAGTTCAGAGGTATCGCGTTCGATGGGTGCTGCCTGAAGGGACAGCACACACATCGCGATGAGTCCATTGATCATACTTGCAGAAACGTAGCCCTTCCGCTCTGGTTCACTGGGGGTAACGCAAGATCGGAACTTTCTGGGACTATCGCTCAGAAGGTGGATATTGCAGTACTTCCAGATAAGTCCGTTGACTCAAATTCAATGTTTTCACCTCCTTTTTATGCCCGAAGGAGGATGTAGGACACTCTTCTCCGAGACGAGAGGTTGTCCCGACCCTGATCCCGACGCGAAGCAGTAGAAATCCCCAGGATCGGTCGGGCGCGAACTACATGCCCATCTAACCGCCCACCATAGGCGATTCCCCTACTTGCCATTCGGCCAGAACGCATTATCCGCGCCTGCCTTCCACAACACTGGAAGAGGTGCGTTCTGCGTGTGACCGTCTCCAAACAGCCAGTTGGAAGTATTGGCATGCCGTTTCAGGTCTAAGTCTTCCGAAGCCTTCGGGGTGGGATCTGGACTAAGAGCGGGAGGCCAAACGTTGCCCTGCCAAACCCACCAATAGAACATCCACCACGTTTTCGGACCTCGCAAAGAGTTATTCCGTTCAGCCAGGAGCACCCAGTTGGAAGGGCGCGTAATGGCGCTCTCGGCAAGGTCGTATTCGGCCCAGCCGTTGATGGTGTACGACGTTCGATACTCACGGCTTAAATCCGGATTCTTGGGATCCTTCGGCCTCAACGAGGTGTCCAAAGGGCATCGAAGAATGTCGAAGTTCTTCACGTACGGCTGGGTGGTAATCGTCCAGTCTCGTTCGGGAGGTCCATCCTCTTCCTCCTCCTCTGGCTCCGGTGGGCGACCCTCGATCTTTGCCTTGTCGTTATCGCAAGAAGGATAGACTCCGTCGCTGTCGCTGAGATACAGCACAAAGGCAGTGCCAATCTGTTTCATGTTCGAGAGACAGGTTGTCTTCTTTGCCGCCCCTTTCGTTCCGGTAAATACTGGAAAGAGAAGCGCCGCAAGAATCACCAAGATGGCAATAACGACAAGAATCTCGATTAACGTGAAGGCTTTTCTCATTTTGTGTCTGCTCCCAAAAAGTCGATGACTCGGCGTAGTCCCTCGGGTCGGATTTTTGCGTAAACCTTTCGACCCCGTTTTTCGGTTTCAATCAGCCCCGCGTCTCGCAGCGTGTTCAGGTGGTGCGTCAGAGTGCTTGGCGCACACGGAACCCGACACTTGACCTCACACACACTCACTGCGTTAGGCGATCCCGCATCGCACTCGCCGGTCGCAGTGTCGTAGGCCGTGGTTCCTCCACAGCCCCGGATGCATTGAAACACAGCGAATCGGGTTGGGTCGGCAAGTGCCTGTAGCGCAGTAAGTACGTCCACCAAGAACCATTATAGTTCGATCGCCATCGAACTATTTGGTGAGTGGAACGCTCTCCAATCGAATATCGCCTCTGGGACTGACAACATGCGCCCGGTTCCTAGCCGGTCGGAGACTCGACCAATAATCGACTCATCAGTTACTCTTGCGGCAAGGAATCGAGTTAAACCGACCAAAAAGAACTCCGGATTGGTCGGACTCACCCCGAGGTCCTACCCACCAAACGCAGCCTTAATCGCCCGACCCGCTGCAGTCAGAGTGGGCAAGGCGACCTCCGTCGCCAGCGCGCCATCCGGTCCTAAGTGACCCGACTGAGCCCGAAATACCGCGACGTTGACCCCAGCTTTCTTTAGTTTTTCCGCGTACAAATCTTGTTCGGCGCGCCAGGGATCCTTCTCGCCGATCGCGATAAAAGTCGCGGGGTGATTTCTCGGTACTTCGCTCAGAAGGGGCGAAAGACCGGCATCCTTTAAATCCTTATCTTTCGGCACATAAGCCTTCGCCATCATCTCGGAGAAGAACTTCACTTCGGGATCCGTCACCGTCGCCAAGGTCATGTCCACCACCGGGTTGATAAGCACGGCGAGAGCCATTTTTGTTTCTCGAGCCAAAACGGCGGTCATGTTTCCGCCCGCGCTATCCCCGCAAACCGCCAAAGGCTGAGCTTCCAATTCTTCTTTCTTCCCATCTTTAGAAAGCCATTTCAGCACCGATCGAACCTCGTTCAGCTGAGTCGGATACATCGCCGCCGGAGCCCGCGTGTACTCGACCGAAACCACGTTCGCCTCGCTTGCCGAGCAGATCAAACGGGCCATGTTGTCATGAGACTGAATAGACCCGGCGATGAACGCCCCACCGTGAACAAGGAGAACCGTTCCTTTGGAGGACGCTTTCACAGGTCGATAGATTCGAACCGCAACCGACCCGTCCGTATCCGGGAGGATGACATCCTTCACCAACCCAATCTCGGTCTTGGTGCCACCGGAGAGCATCGATCCATCGATCTGTTTACCAATCCCAAGCACTTGGGCTCGTTCTTGCGGATTCAGTCGGCTTTGAGGGTCTTGAATAACGCCGGCAACAGTTAAAAATGAGGCACACGCCAGAAGATGAGAAACGGCGGATTGAAACATTGCTGCAAGTGTACAAGTTGATCTTGGGACTCGGAAGAACTCCCGTTACGGGAGCATTTCAGAACCCGGTGTGCCAATCCAGATCGCCATACATCGTTTGCACGTACTCGATCTGCGCAATATGGCCAAGGGTGTGAACATTGCCCATGGTCATGAAGTAGCCCATCGGCGCTTCGCCAAGACCAAACGGCATCGTCACCGGTCGCGATAGGTCTTCGGGTTGCAAGGAGCTGAGAAACTCCACATACCCGCGACACTTCTCTTCCAGGTAAGCCTCCACTTGCTCCCGACTTGTAAACGCGGAATCATGCTCTAAGAAGCCTTGATTTGCCTCCGAACTGGTTGGTACAGCGAACGGGACCCCGCTCAGCTGCCGGTGGATATTGCCCAAAGCATGCGCGGAGTGAGCCACGATCTCCACGATAGATCGGGATTGTGGAGTCGGCTTCCAATTCAGCTTATCCTCCGGCGTGGCTCGCAAGAGGGCGACCATTCGATCCTTCGTTCCGATCAGTTCCGCCTGCGCCGCAGAGATGGGGTTCATAGTCGCGACGTTACCCCACCTCGCCTAAGCTTCCCCGCCGCTACCGATAGTCGCACACGATCTTGAGAACCTCTTCCATCCCCATCGCCTCATCCTTCTCTCGAAGCTCCTTCAAGAACGTTCCGAAGTGGGTTTGAGGCTGATACCCAACCGTCTCCGCACCCAAAAGCGACGGAACCAATCCCGGCTTGCGAGCGATGTCCAGACTGTACTTCTCAATCAGGTCTCGGTAACCGGGGAAGATGGAATCGCAAACGCCCAACGGGTCCGACTCCCAGTTCTCGATCTGCTCGGCGGTGAAGGCGTTCGGCCTCAGCGCATCCACCGGGAATCCTTCCAGCCCGTCGCTCTTGCCTAGGTACTGCACCGATCGAAGGATGGACTGCAGCACGTCGCCCCTATCCACGCCTCCGTACAGCAAGCGTGGTCCGTAGTGATTCGCCCAGCTATGCCACGGAGTCAGGTCGGCGGGACGAACCGCCACATAGCTGATACCGTTTTGATTCTTGTGATACTCGCAAAGCTCCTCGCCCACGCGCTTGGTAAAGCCGTATTTATCGTAATGACCATGCCACGCCTGACTGCTTAGGAAGACGAACTTCTTGATGCCGTTCGCTCGGGCGGCTTGGAAGGCGAAGAACGTTCCGTTCACGTTCAAATTCCAGAAGTCGACTTCCGTTTTTTGTTGCCAGTGAATCCCGTGCCAAGCGGGAAGGTGCAGGATGATGTCGCACCCTTCGGCGGCTCGGTCTAAACCAAAGCCCATTTGGATGTCTAGCTGGTGATAGCTCTCTGCGAATGGCTTCAGACTCTCGGGCAGGAGTCCTAGGTCGGAGAGGACAAGGGTATGCCCATCTTCATGAAGCAGGGGAACGATTCCTTTGCCGATGTTTCCGGTGGCTCCGGTGACGAGGATGCGCATGGAACTGAGTCTACGCCGAAGTTCGCCTGGAGTATTCAATCCTTCGTCCATTCAGGAACATCACGTTCGATGTGGTTGTTCGGAAGCCAAATCATCGGCTCCATCCCAAAGGCAAAATCGCAAAGGGTTGGGCATTCCGCCGGGGAATTGACCAGTTTCAACCCTCGATTATCATCGCCCCGCAACCACCAAAGATTGGTCTTTGCCGCTGCCAGGTAGTGTCACTCCAAACACCAACGGCAGAGTCCTTTCTGGATCGATATGTTGACCACCGCAATCGCGCTCGCACTGCTCTCCTCTCCTTCGTCCGTCCCTGCTGCGTCACAGACCGGGAAAAAGCCTTCCCTTCCCAAGCAGGCAATGCTCGACCGGTTTAGTTTTTGGGACAACAAAGATTGGGATTGGTACAAGCAGAACATTCCGTTCTGGGAGTCTCCAGACAAAGACATCGACGAGACGTACTACTACCGCTGGGAACTCATCACCAAGCACCGGGTTTACGGGTCACCGGAAACGGGATACATCTACACGGAATTCATCAATCGTCCGCCGTGGTCGGGCGCGTATGGCGCAATCAGCTGCCCGGTCGGCTTTCAGCTTTACGAACTGCGATGGCTGAAGGAGAAGCAGACCACGCTGGATTACGCCAAGTACTGGTACAGCACCCCCGGAGCCCAGCCTCGATCGTACAGCAACTGGTTGGTCGATTCCTTCTGGGCGATCTACCAAGTGCACGGGGATAAAGATTGGATCCTCTCGATGCTGCCCGCCATGGAGACCCATTACAAGGGGTGGAAAGACGAGCACTTCATTCAAGAGAAGGGCATGTTCGCGTGGGCGGGCATGCACGACGGTATGGAAACCAACATCGCCTCTCGGCAAACCAACGACTGGTTTGCCGGAGCCGAGAGCTTCCGCCCCACGCTTAATGCCTACGTCTACGGCGATCTCATTGCGACGGCAAAGGCTTACGCCCTCGCCGGAAACTCCGCCAAAGCGGCTGAGTTCAACCGCCTTGCCCGTGATCTGCAACAGAAGATGCAGGCGTACCTATGGGATACCAAACGCAATTTCTTCTCTTGCATGTTCTTGAACAACGAGAGCAAAGACGGCATCACCATCGCCAAAGACACCCTGCTGTACGATGACGGCAAGTTCAAGGGCAGTCCCTACGGCCGACAGCTCATTGGCTACGTTCCCTGGATGTTCAACATGCCAGAACAGGGCAAAGGTTACGAAGTCGCCTGGAAGGGTGTCACCGATCCGCAGGTGTTCTTTGCTCCGCACGGACTCTACACCGTCGAGCGCCGAGACCCGTTGTTCTTCATTGCGCCCACCAGCTGTGTTTGGAGCGGTAACAACTGGCCCTACGCTCAGGCCCAAACGGTGCAAGCCATGGCAAACGTGGTGCTGAACTACAAGCAATCAGAGATCAGCAAAGCGGACTACTTTAAGGTCTTTAAGAACTACACCCTTACGCACCGACAAGACGGAAAACCTTATCTTGCCGAAACCAGCGATCCAGACACGGGTCGGTGGACCTTTGACGAGCCCAACAAGAGCGAGCACTATTTCCACTCCTCTTACAACGACCTGCTGATCACGGGTCTGGCTGGGTTGCGACCCACCGATGACGACACCGTAGAAGTCCATCCGCTCGCCCCCGAGACCTGGGATTACTTCATGCTCGACGACGTCTCGTACAAGGGTCGAAAGTTAACGCTGGTTTGGGACAAAACGGGCAAGCGCTACTCCACGGGACAGGGCCTGAGCATTTGGGTGGACGACAAGTTGCTTGCCAATCGCAAAGACCTTGGCCTGCTCAAAGCGACGCTTCCAAAGGTGAAGCCGGTGAAGAAGACACCCCCCGCCAAGCCTTGGGTGAACGTAGCCGTCAACAACAACAGTAGCTACTTCCCTTACCTCCGAGTGTCCTCGGCGGGCAAAACCGGTTCGATGGGCGAACTTTACGACGGTGTGTCTTACTACCATGCCGATCGCCCGACCAATCGATGGGTTTCCGACTCCAAAGGCGACGTTCATACCGTGGAATACGATTTCGGCGTCAAGAGAACCGTGGAGGAAGTGCGGCTGTTCGTGATCGATGACGGAGCCGCTTCTGGCATCGTCGCGCCTAAGGGATTTGCTCTCGAAGCGTTCGATGGTTCTCAGTGGAAGAAGATCGAGAAGTTCAAAGCTACGCCCAAAACTCCGACCGGTCACACCTGCAACTCCCTGCGGTTCGCCCCGGTGGAGGCTCTGAAGCTGCGGGTGCATCTGAAGGCAAAACCAGGGACCGCCGTCGGACTCTCGGAGCTAGAGGCTTGGGGCCACAACGCACTTCCCCTGCCCGCCGCCAAGAGTCCAAACAATCTGGCTCAGGGCGCAAAGGTGACCGCCTCGTACACCTGCCGATTCGACCTGCTGTCAGAAGTCAACGACGGGATCATAGCCATGGACGGTGGTCGAAATCGCTGGACCGCCTTTGAGTCTCCCAACTCCTCCGACTGGATCGAGTTCGATTTCAAGGCTCCCACCACCATCGGCTCGGTGTCTCTTTGCCTGTATTCCGATGGCGGCGGCGTGCAGTTGCCTACGAGCTACCGCTTAGAGCAATGGTCGGGCGGAGCCTGGACGCCGATTAAGGAAACCGGCAGAGAACCCTCGGTGACCACTCGAAAGGTCCCCAACCGAATCTTCTTTGCGCCCATCACCACGCAGAAGCTGCGGGTGGTTTTCGAGCACAACCCTCGAGCCAAGAGCGGAGCCAGCGAGATTCTGATCTTTCCACCCGAAGCCGGAGAGTAAGGCTCTCGATCCGTCGTTCCCTCCCCCAAGAAGCGCCCGCTAGGTAGCCTACGATCATGAAGCGGGTGCTGATCTTCGGCGGGACCGGACACATGGGCTTGGCGCTCAAACGCCACCTAGACCCCGCTCGATACCAGATCACCGTCGTCAGCCGAAACCCGAAATCGCCTGGCGACTTGCAGTGGGACGGTCGCACTCTGGGAACTTGGACCGAAGCGCTCGACGGGAGCGACGTAGTGATCAACCTCGCCGGTCGACGAGTGCACTGCAGATACAACGAGGCGAACAAAAAGGAGATGATGGACAGCCGTATCGACTCCACACGCGTCCTCGGCACCGCCATTGGTCAGTGCAAAAATCCTCCTGCCGTATGGCTACAAGCCAGCACCGCAACGCTCTACGCCCACACCTTCGGAGCCCCAAACGACGACGTGACCGGCGTGATGGCAGGTTCCGAACCAGACGCCCCGGCCGCTTGGAAGTACAGCATCGAAATAGGTACCAAGTGGGAAGAAGCGCTGAATCAGGCAGAGACCCCGAGCACCCGAAAGGTGGCGATGCGCACCGCGATCATGATGGGGATCGACAAAGACAGCGCGCTCGATGTGTTCTCTGGTCTTACTCGCAAGGGGCTGGGCGGCAGGTTAGGATCGGGCAAGCAGTGGGTGTCTTGGGTTCACGAGCTAGACATGGTGCGAGCCATCGAGTTCCTCATCGAAAGCGACCTCGAGGGTCCGATCAACATCGCTTCCCCAAATCCGCTGCCCCAGGTCGAGTTCGCGAAAGAACTGCGGCAGGCGTGGGGCGTCCCGTTCGGACTCCCCGCCACCCCGTGGATGATCGCCATCGGCGCGTGGTTCATGGATGGCGATTCCGAGATCGTGCTGAAGAGCCGGCGCGTGATCCCCAAACGGCTCACCGACGCCGGGTTCGAGTTTCAGTTTCCAGAATTCGGCCCGGCGGTAAGGGACCTCGTTTCAAAGATGCGCTGTTAGGAGATAAGTGGATGGTCGAACCCTGAGCACGGCTTCAACCATCCAGCAGCTTCCGGCGGCTCAGCGTCGTTCCGTTCGCCGGCGCCGCAGGAGAGCCAATCCACCCAGCGCTAACGAGACAACGGTGGCGGGTTCTGGAACCGCTTCCAATTCCACGTAGTTCAGGCCGTAGTGAACAGTCCACTGACCAGGGTCAGGGACGACAGCAAACCGACCGTATACAAAGCGATTGGTTGTGAGGATTCTGAATCGCGTTCCTTGAGGGAATGCCGTACCGGGAGATCCGAGCACACTAAGCGTTCCGTTGAGATTCGCGTCTTGTCCCACTCGCAGCTCGTCGAAACTGCCGATGCTCTGAATATCAATTTCAAGCGTGGCTGCTTGACCGAAGTTCACGTCGTACAAAGACGTCATTCGCCCCACCCCAATGCCCGGGGCAAGCGTGCCGCCATGATTCCGAATGCTGCTGAGTCCAAAGACCTCGCCGCCTTCTAAACGCCCGGCATTCAAATCGATTCCATAGTTGAACCAAAGGCGCCCCTCTGCCCGGCTAGTGCCGCCATTCTGGGTAACAGGACCGTCAAAGGTGAGTACGGTGCCCGCGTCCGCCTGAGTCAATCCGGAGACTGTGTTGGAATACGTTCCGATAGAGAGATTCCCGCCCGACGATCGAATCTCTCCCGCGCTATTGAGATAGGTGCGGAGGCTATTTCGCGAGACGGAACCCGTGCCGACAAATGAACCGCCGGCTTCGATGTTCAACTGTGATTCGTCGAAGAGCCTGATCGATGCGTTCTCGCCGATGGTCACTGGACCATTCATCACCATGGTGCCCAGAACTTGGTAGGAGCTTTGCTGACCGATTTTGGTCGGACCTCCAAAGTAGCCGTACCGGAATGTGGCCGCACCGGTGATCTCTGCTTTCTCAAAGGAAGCCTCGAATGTGGCCCCTTCGGAGCGGACTTCCGCATTTCGGAAGTGGCCGTTCACTCGGTTCCAAACCCTTACCAACCCCCCTTTGTTCGTAAACTTGCCCCCTTGCCCGGTACCGGTGACGATGCCGTAGAGGTTCAGTTCTCCATCCGGGGCGGCCTCCCAACTTCCTTCTCCGTACGCATTCTGGAGCTCTACGCTCATCGTTCCGCCTGATGCGCGGACGACTCCGTTGTTCAAGAGCCTTGTGCCATCGGACCCCGCTGACATGCGGACGGCACCCACTAGAGAACCCGTGGGTGTGACTTCTAGCATGGGCGTCGCGCTGTTTTGGAAGACGAGATCGCTCATTGAAATCTGAGCATTGCCCTTGATGGTGTTCAGACCCGTGACCACGGCAAGCGAACCCGTGAACGAAGCCGGACCGTCGAACGTCGAGTTCACGATTCGGTTGGATCCGTTGGTCGCAAAGTTGAATGCTGCATCGGAGAAGGTCGCGTTCAGCAGACCTCCGTCGACATGAGCCTGCGCAACTCGATAGTGGCCGTAGAGCGCTGAAGAGCCTTCCAGCACAATCGATCCACCGTTCTGGACCAACTTTGCTCCCAAGCCATTGCCGGTGATCGACGTCCGGCGGAGGATAAGACGGCTGCCGGAGTCAGCTTCCCAAGTGCCCTCGCCACTCATGCCCCCGAGCCCATGCACGTAGTTTCCAAGCGCTAAGTCGCCGCCAGAGGCGCGGACCGTGCCGTTGTTGAGCAAGAAAGCGGGACGCGGATTGTTGCGATCGGGAATCGAATCGTCACGTACAACTCCGGTTCCAGAAAACGTGCCGCCCGCTCCAACTCCAAGGCTATTTCCGAGCCAAAGAACCCATTCGGACCCTCCCGACTGGACCGCACCTCGGATTTCGCTATAGCCGAAAATCCTTGCCGAGCCACCCTGTGTGCGGGTAGACCCCAAGAAGCTCACGTAGTCGAAAGAGGCACCGCCCGAGAAATGCATGAGCGTGTTGGACGTCCCAAGAACGTCCATGCCCTCGATCCGCCCGCTCAGGTGAAAGTCGTTATCGACTTGAATCAACCGGCTTCTGGAAGGAGACCCTCGAAGGTAACCGCTAAGGGTGAACGCCCCGGTGCTGGTCAAGGACCCGACCTCTGCAAACGCACTCAGAGTGATCATCGAGGACGTGGAGTTCACAACGTCGTCGTTGCTTCCAGGAGCGCGACCGAGGTCCCAGTTTGCGCCGTTGTACCAGTCACCGTTACCCAGACCCACCCAGGTGATCACCGTTTGCGCCTGCGCGCCGCTTGCCAAAGCGGCCGACATGAGAGAGAAAGCAAATACATGCCTCCGTGGGAGATAGGAATTCATAAGAAAAAATGGTGAGCAGCAGTGCCCTACCCCTAAGCCCCGACTATACCAATTCAAATCAAATAGAATCGATTTGCAATTAAATCCAGGTGTTTATGTCAGTCAATGGGAAGCTCGTACAAGGAATGCTTTCGAACTCAAATGATTTTAAATTGACAACATTGCCCTGAGTTCTTATTTCTTAATCAATTCATGACTAGAATTCACTCTTACGTACCAACACAGTTAAACTCATTCCTCTTTACAAAGGCAGCTTTATCAGTCGGAAGCGCTCAGACGGCGGCGGTTCAGATCGACCGAAGCTGAACTTGACCCGCACGAGCGAAAGGCAACGGGTGCTCAGCACCGAGCCGTCTTCCGCTTCTTACCTACTCGACCCATTCCGATCACTTTTTGAATGTATTCCGGCGCAGAAGGAACTTTGCAAGCAGTGTTTCCCATATCCACCTTCACCGTCCCGATCTGCTCACCCACCGCCAGGGCTTCTTGGGTGAGCTCCGCCACGTAACTGCCTAACGCAATCACAAACCCGTTCATCTTGTATCGAACACGATCGGGCTGATCGTGGATCGTATCGCGAACTCGATGAAGCAGGCCGCGCAGGGCTGAAACATCCAGATCTTTGTCGGCCTTTACGGCAACTAAGCTGGAGAGCGTGCCCCACCCTGCCACCGCCGTTTTCACGTCTTCCGATTCAATCCAATCGAGCGCGAGCGCCCAACCGTGCGGACCATCGGCCGCTACCCAAGCCACCGCGTTTTCGGCAATGGCGTCCGATTCGGCGTTGGAGAGCCACAGATTCAGATCTTCCGGGGTCATCTTCGCCTCGTCGGCAATGAGTCCGGCAAGGTACATGGCGTCGTAAACTCCGGTGGCGTAGAGGTCCCTGGCAAGTTGATAGTTCTTGCGGAACATCTTCTCGTACTTCTTCAGGTCGGAAATCTTCACCCCGTACATCGGACCCGTGATCCCGTGGTTTCTCAGCACCTTTCGATACGACTCGGTGCCTAGGGGCTCCATTTCAGCAAGGATCTGTTCGGCGGTCAT
>CAYYJX010000088.1:0-718 GCA_964471545.1 uncultured Fimbriimonas sp.
GATTCGACTATCTGCTGATTGAATCCACCGGAATCTCCGAGCCTCTCCCCGTTGCGATGACCTTTACTTTCGAGGACGAGACTGGCTCAAGCCTTGGCAAGGTCGCTCGTCTCGACACGATGGTCACTGTCGTCGATGCTTTCAACTTTTTCAAAGACTTCAGCGAGGCGGACTACATTCGCGATCGAGGCGAATCCTTGGGAGAGGAGGACGAGCGAACGGTTGTGGACCTTCTCACCGATCAGATCGAGTTTGCCGACGTGATCCTTGTCTCGAAAGGCGACCTAACAACGCCTGAACAACTTGGCAAAGTGACCGCCGTTGTGAAGACGCTCAACCCTGGCGCGAAGGTAATCCCGATCGTCAAGGGTGAAGTGGACTTGGATGAAGTTCTCGACACCAAGAAGTTCGATATGGAGAAGGCGCAGATGTCGCCCGCATGGGTTCGAGAACTCATGGGCGAACATGTGCCCGAGACGGAAGAGTACGGCATCTCAAGTTGGGTCTATCGCGCCCGAAGGCCATTCCATCCGGAGCGATTCTACAGGGTCATCCAAGAAAGCTGGCCGGGCGTCGTTCGCTCTAAGGGTTTCTTCTGGCTCGCCACGAAAATGAACTGGATTGGTGGATGGAGCCAAGCCGGTGGTTCCTGTACGTTCGAGGCAGCCGGGACCTGGTGGGTCACTGCACCCAAGCAATACTGGCCTCGCGACAAGGA
>CAYYJX010000088.1:728-12182 GCA_964471545.1 uncultured Fimbriimonas sp.
CCGTACGGAGATCGTCGACAGGAGATCGTGATCATTGGTATGAACATGGATAAAGAGGGCCTGTCGAAGATGCTCGACTCCTGCCTGCTAACCGATGAGGAAATGCAGCTTGGCCCAGATGAGTGGGCAAAGTATCCCGATCCGTTCGACGGGGCGATCGGCTAAGAGAACGCTAATCTCCCCAGATGGTTCGTGTCCCGGGAACGAAAGGAGTGGAGGCAAAGAAATGGGGATAACGGTCGAAAATAGCCAAGGGGTTTCCTTTAAGCGCCTTTTGGATTTCCTTCTTACATTCACCAAGTGTGACCTCGTTCCATTTTTTACGAAGTTCATCCCACGCTAGATACTGCTTGACGCGATTCGACCAGGTCACTTCGGCTAGTGCCTTCCCTTCCTCTATAAGTTCCTGAAGTTTTGAGAGGCCCAACAGTTCACACTCGGCAGTGAGTGCTTCAACGTCTATGCGCTTCTCTTCGAACAAGGATCGCAGACCTTTTTGGGTTACATATTCCATTGCTTGCCAGCAAAGGAACTTCGATTCCGAGGAGGACTCGCTGAGACAAGCAACAAGCCCCTTTACATCCAGCTCCACCGCCTCCTCAACATTCTCCCGGCTAAGTCCACGATTCCATTCCGTTAACTTCAGATCGGGAGAAGGCGGGAGTGGAAGGGGAAAGACCCATAGTCGGATCAGTTTGTTCTGCCAAGCATAGAAAGTCCAAAAACTGAAAAAGCAAACGAGATACAAAGGCGATCCCGACTTTTCTATGAATTCTTGAGGCCCGCCCTTTATGAAGAACATCGCGACAAGGTAGACCTGAAACCAGAGAGCGAACCCATCTTGGAATCCCCGTCCATATCGATACACCATCGACGATGTTTTTGTGGCAACCATCAGAATCGTATTTTGGGGCGGATTTGCATTCTCGAAGAACTCCGAATACTGATTAAACAGTTTGCCGGCGCGATCCTTTGTGAATAACCACCTGCAGGTATTCCAATACAGTCGGCGTCGGGATCGTCTCCAGAGCTTAACAAACTTGTCTTGATTATGCAGATTTTGGAACTCCCGGATGTCGGCGAGAGATTTCGCTAATTCGGGGAGCTTCAGCAAGAGTAACTCTTCCCGAACTTGGTCGAGAAAAGCCTCGCTTTCTTCTAGCAGAACCGAAGCTCCTTTAAAGAGGATGATCTGCTCGGCACGAAAGACCGCCATCCCCTCGTGAAAGAAATTGGTCGACTCCAAAAGACCGAGCAAGCTCTGACGCCCCGTTTTGGCAACTTCTAAAAACGCCTCTCGATCCACGCGCTATTCACCGAACGCGTGGATTATAGAGAATTCAATAAGTCAATAGTCGTACTTATCGATATTTTCTTTATCGAAAGTCACCAAAGAGCCTGCGATCACAACGTTCTTCTCTCCGACCTTGAACTTCCCTTTCCCGGGAATCTCAAATTCGGCTCCAGACTTCAGCTCCAGCTTTTTGGAGGCAAGTTGAGACGCCAACCAGGCTGCGACATCACCGATATCGGCAGGATCCCATAGCTGAAACTTCTGGACGGCACCTTCTTTGACCGCTTTCTTCAGCTCATTGGGTGTGCCAAGTCCGGTGAGAACCAACCCTTTTCCATTCGCCTTGGGGCCTCCAGGATAGTTGCCCTGCTTAATAAGGACCTGAGCGGCGGCGGCAAGACCCACGGAGGTCGGCGCGATGACTCCTCGAAGGTTCGGATGCTTTACCAGGAGTCCTTCCATTTCTGTAGACGACTTTTGCGGCTCATCATCCCCATAAACCACGTCCACAAGCTTCATCTTCGCAAACTTCGGGTCCTTCAGAGTCGCTTTCATCCCCTCGATCCATGCGTTTTGGTTGGGAGCATCCGACGTCGCGCTGAGGATCGCGATCTCGCCTTCGTAGCCGATCATCGATCCAAGGAGTTCGACCTGAGAGGGTCCGATCGTCGAAAAATCAACCGGGAGAACTCCTACCGCGCGGTGCGACTCGTTGCCAACAAGGTCTGCATCGGCGGTGATAACGACCACACCCTTTGATTGAGCCTGATCGAGAGCTTCATTGAGTGCGTCTGGGCTGTTTGGACTAATCACCAGCACCTGCTGGCCCCGCTGCACCTGATTCTTGATGACAGAGATCTGAGACGTGGCATCGGCCGCTTGGGGGGCTTGCGTGGAATAGTCGATCCCAGCCGAGCCCTTACTTCGATCAAAGCCAACCTCCATCCGCGAGAAGTACGGATTTCCTGCGCTCTTGGGAATGAACACAGTCTTGACTCCCCCACTCGAATTTGGCGTTGCTGCGGTTCCGCCACCAGAACCATCGCCTGACTTTGTGCTGCCACATCCAGCGACCAATGCAATCGCGACGGCAGAAACGGAGAGGGTGATGAGGGCTTGAATCTTCATTGATATTTCCTTGACGGTTTGCTTAAAAGGTTCCTGAGGAGCGCGTTCTGAATCTTAGCAAGAGTTGGCGGGGCTGGATACCAATCGCAACCACGGCTACGATCAAAAGAAGACCCATGAAGCTGAACTGGTACTCGGCCGGCAGGTTGGCGATGCCCATGACCGTCCGAACGAGGGAAATGAGCAGAAATGCGAGTACCGTGCCAAGAACGTCTACTTTGCCCCCTCGAATCGAGGTCCCGCCGACAACCACCATCGTGATTGCATCCAGTTCCATCCCTCTCGAAAACTCGTGCCGCGCGAGCCCTAACCGAGAGACCATAAGCACTCCGGCAACGGCTGAAGCGATGCCCGCGAGAATGAACCCGATCGCTCGAACTCGTTCAACACTCACGCCTGCGTTTCGCGCCGCGCTTTCATTGGAACCAATGGCAAGGGTCTCGCGACCAAAGACGTGTCGATCAAAGACAATCCCGACGAGCAGCGCCAGGGCAAGGAGAATCCACAACGGAACGGTGAGTCCCGCAAAAGTTTGCGTCTCTATTCCCACCCAGGATTTCGGGATCTCGACCGATTGAGGTCCCATGATCACCTGCGCAACGCCGCGATAAAGCGCAAGGGTCGCAACCGTCACCAGAAAAGCGGGCGCGGAGAGCAGCTTGACCAAGATAACGTTGATCCACCCGAGAAGGGCCCCTGCACCCAAAGCACCAAGGACGCAAACAGCAAGCGGCTGCCCAGCAGAAGACAGCTTCGCGTAGAGACAGGCGACCAACACCGTCATGGACCCAACACTCAGGTCGATGACACCTGCGGCAATCACAAAGTTTAGGACGAGCGCAACGATGCCAACCTCGGCAAACAACGTGACCGATTCCAGCAAGTAGATTCGGTCCAGGAACCGGTCCGAAACTCGGCTTCCGATGAACAACGTCAGCAAAATGAGGCCCGTGATCAGGGAATGTGTCGCGTTCCACCCTAAGCGCTTCACTTCGAGCCCCCTTGGTTTGGCGCCGGATCCGTTCCATCCGCTTTCTCAGCCGCTCGGTTTGCGCCAAGTGCGGCTAGCAGAAAGAGACCAAAGACCAACAGTTGCCAGTCGGCTCCCACGCCGATCACAGCCAAGCTGACGTTCAGCACTGACAAGAACAAGCACCCGAGCGTTACCGGAAGAACATGCCCGCTTCCGCCTGAAAGCTTGGCCCCACCAATGACCACCGCGGCAATCGCTGACAGTTCGAGCCCAACACCGGCGGTTCCAGGATTAGCCATCGCAAAACGGGACAAGTACGCCACAGCTGCAAGCCCGGCGAAGAGCCCGGACAACCCGAAAGCAAGGAGATACACGTTGATCGCGGAGATGCCACGCCGGAAAGCACCCTCGGCATTCGATCCAAGTGCGTACACCCCTCTGACTAAAGGGATGGTGCGGGTCCCAAGGAGCATCCCTAGAGCGGTCAGCGCTGCGATCAACAAAATCCACGAAATTGTGATGGAACCGATTTTCGGCCCGGAGGAAGCAAGGGCGGTGATGGAATCCGGCACCATCGATCCAGTGATCGTGGAGGCTCCAGACACCATGAACGCCAGGCCCCTAAACAAGGCGAGCGTGGCGATGGTGGTTACTAGCGGAGGAACCTTCAGCCATCCAGTTATCACTCCGTTTAAGACGCCACACGCAAGGCCTACCCCCATCGCAACACCGACGCTCGCCAGAAGGGACGCGTCTGGCTTGGCCTTAACGAACATTCCCAAAGCCATCGTCGAAAAACCTAAAATCGATCCGACAGAGACGTCGACCGCACCAGAAACGATCACTAACAGTTGCCCGAGCGCGAGAAGCCACAGCATAGGCATCCACGAGGCCACGCTTTCGAGAGCCGTGGGCGCCGAGAGTTTTGGCACGCATAGAAAGCACAGAACGATTCCCAAGAGGGGTGGAATCGAATCCCTGACCAAAGGCGAAAGCTTGACCTTCATCTCGCCACCGCCAAGCTCATGACTCGCTCTTCGGTGATTTGGTCACCGCTTAACTCACCCGTCATGTGTCCACCCGCCATGACAACCACGCGATGCGAGAGCGCGAGCAGTTCCGGAAGGTCGCTTGAGACCAGGAGAATCGAGACCCCCTCTTGAGCCAGCGCGCGGATGTGCTCGTGAATCTCCTGCTTGGCCCCGATATCCACGCCACGGGTTGGCTCATCAAGTAGCAATATGCGTGGCCCCATCGCGATTCTGGAGGCAAGGACAACTTTCTGCTGGTTCCCTCCGGACAGCTCCCCGACGGACTGTTCGAGTCCAGACATCTTAGTTGCGAACCGCCCAGTGCCTGATTCTGCGACCTCCGTTTCAGCCCTGCGACTGATGAAGCCGAGCCAAGTCGATAGCTTTCTTAGCAGCGGAAGGACAACGTTTTCCCGAATAGGGCGTTCAAGCAGCAAGGCGTCGTGACGACGATCCTCGGGGACCATCGCGATTCCCTTCTGAGCCGCCACCGCCGCTGACTGGATGGTTTCCGGTTTGCCATTGAGAACCAGTGAGCCCGAGTGAGTTTTTGACAGTCCGGCGATGGCCTTTAGAATTTCGGTGCGCCCTGCGCCAACCAGACCGCCAATTCCCAGAATCTCCCCTTCATGAAGGGTCAGCGAACAAGACGAGAACCCCGGCCCAGATAAGTCGACGACCTTAAGAACCTCCGGTCCCTGTTTAACTGAAGCTTGCTTTTGCGCGGGGCCAATATCGCGCCCTACCATAGCCTGAATCAGGGAGTCTCGCGTGAAATCTTCTATGGAGCCGCCTGCTACAAGACTGCCGTCTCGGAGGACAGAGACCTCATCCGCCACGCGGAACACTTCGTGCAAATGGTGGGAAACAATGCCAATGGCGACACCTCGTTGCTTAAGCCGCTCAATGATCGCGAACAATCTTTCGACCTCGTTCGGCGTCAGAGGAGCGGTCGTCTCGTCAAAGATGACAACCCTTGCATCCTGCACGATTGCCGCCGCAAGCTCGAGGAGTTGTTGTTCCGCGATCGGCAGTCTTGAAGCCAAGTCGGTTGGAGATCGGGAAAGGCCGATCTCATTGAGAGCTGCCTCGGCTCGCCCCAGCATCTCCTGACGATCGACGATCCCCAAGCGCTTTGGGATGGATCCAACAAAGATGTTCTCCGCCAGAGTCAAGTCGGGAAATGGAGTCGGCTCCTGATGTATCAGCGCGACCCCGGCCAGACGAGCCTTGAGCGGCGTACCAAACTGGACTGCTCCCCCTAGTAGCCGAATCTCGCCCCTGGTGGGACGGTATACACCGGAGATCACCTTCGCCAAAGAAGACTTCCCCGCTCCGTTTTCGCCTACCAGAGCATGGACTCGTCCCGGCAAAAGCGATACGGAAACGTCCTTCAGGGCCGAAACGCCGTTAAAGTCAAGCCCGATCGCACGGGCCTCGATCACCGGATCCGGTTTCACAGGAATTTCGTTCACCCGGAGACCACCATGCGCTCCTTAGAGTAACAGGGAAACGGCCGCCGATCAAGCCTGACTCGAACAAATCTCTTACAAATTCGCGCAAAAGTCGAACTTTCCCAATCTTTCGGAACACTCACCGATCAGCCATCGTTTCTGCACACGTCAGAGACGTAGGGGATCAGAATGCTATCGGGGGTGATGTTCAGTGTATGCCTGCTCACAAAGATGGGCGGCCCGCAACCAGAAGGGGACCTGTCCATTCTGGACATGGCCAAGCTCGCACGCAGGTCCGTCTTCGACTCGCTTTCAAAGGACTACCATCCGCAAAAGACGGGTCGACTCCGACCAGCGGGTGCCTTTGTAACGATTGAGAAGGACGGGGTGGTTTACGGCTGCAGGGGCTATCTGACAAGTCCCCACCCAACGCTTGAACAAACAGTGGATGCCGCAGCCCACCTTGCAGCTCGTAAAGATCCGCGCTATGGCCCTGTTCGACTTGGTGCTTCGGACCGCTGGCGGGTGACGGTAACAATTGTCGACGCTCTGAAGCCTTGCCAGAATGTTGAGGAACTTCAACCGAGCGAGGGTCTCGTTCTTACGCAAGGCACAAAGATTGGCGTTGTTCTGCCGTTTGAAGGCAGAGACCCCAAAACGCGCCTGAAGTGGGCCTACACAAAAGCTGGGGCGAAGTACATGTCTTCGGCTAAGCTCCAAATTCTTACCGGTCGCAGGTGCCGACTCTAATGATTCAATCCATCGCTCTTCTCACGCTGTGCCTTTCCCCACAATTTGTCTTTACAGATTCGCCTCAAACGAGAGGAACGAAGAAGGTTTCGAACGTCGCAAAGGTGGAAGTTCAGCCAGAACTGGTCGTTTCAACCCAAAGGCGTGAGGACGACGGCGATCGACTAACCGTTTCCATTTCGTCCATCGCCGTTCCCAAAGTCAAGCTCGAGTTCTTTAGGGTTGACCCAAGATCGAATATCGCGATCATCGCTTTCGATTCTGAAAAGCTGCCTCGTTTCTCCGGCAAGCCAGAGAAAACTCTGACCGTCATCGACTCAAGCGCAAAGAAAGCGGCCGGTCCCGTCCAGACCTTTCGCAAAAGCGTAAAGGTTTCCGACCTCAAACCGGGCTATTACGTTCTTCGCGCTTCTGGGAGAGGGGTTACCTACCAGACACTTGTGCCCATCACCAATCTCAATGTTCTTACCAAGAAGGGACGCAAAAACACGCTTGTTTGGGTGACGAATCAGGTCACAGGAAGAACCGAGCCTGCGGCAAAGATTGAGGTTTTTGATCAAGAGGGCAGACCCGTTTCTGTTTCCCAAACAAACAAGGACGGCATCGCCTGGATTCCGACCGTCAATCCTTTCGGAAAGCCAAGGGCGATTCTGGTAGGAAAAGGTCGAGATCAAACGATCCTCAACAACACCCCATCGTTTATCCGGAAGACGGTTGGACATATCCAGACCGATCGACCGCTCTATCGTCCAGGGAACAAGATTCACTTCAAAGCTTTCTTTCGTAAACCAGACGGTCCCGGCTATAAAACACCTGTTGGAGAACGAGTCACCTATGAATTCAGAGATCCCCAAGATGAGGTGATCGAAAAGGGCGAGCTAAAAACGAACTCCTTCGGTTCCGTTGCGGGCTCGGCAACGATTCCGAGCGAAGGAATCCTTGGCAACTACTCCGTTGTTTTCACCCACGAACAGGAGTCGTTCTACACGACGGTTTCTTGCTTGGCCTATCGCAAACCTCAGTTTAAGGTCGAGACGAGCTCTCCAAAGACCGTCTTCGGTGGAGAGAGGGCGTCGCTGCAGGTCAAGGCCGAGTATCTCTTTGCAGCCCCCCTTCCTAATGCGACGGTGCAGTACACCGTTCGTCGCGAAAAGCGGTCTGCCTCGCCGGTTCGACCGACGGTTTTCGAAGACCCGGGACAAGAAAACCTGGGCGTCTCCGATGTTTACCGAAGCAACGAATATGTGGACTCCGGGACGGTTCGCACAAACAACGAAGGTCTTGCGGAGATTTCATTTCCCACCAGAAAAGATGGACTGGACTCTCGATACCAACTGGAGATCACGGTTCGGGACGCAACCAATCGCGAGGTCCAGACCCAGGGCTCAGTTGAAGTTCCTGCTGCGGCGGTAAAGATCGGCGTCTTTAGCAGTCGTGAGTCCGCCCAACTCGGAGAACAGGTTCCGATCACCTTGAAGTCGCGAGACATTGCCAACCAGCCAATGGCAACGAAGGGGGTTCTCACCGCCTCTCGCCGCATCTGGAAGGAGAAACTTGGACGGGAAGTCACCGAAGTTATCTTCACGAAGGAAGTATCCGTTCCAAGCACGGGTTCTCTCACGGTGAACACTCTGGCCGCAAGGCAAGGGCAGATCAATTACCGCTTTGAGGTCAAGGACTCCCAGGGGCGAACGTCTCGCGCGGAAACAGAGGTCGAAGTCTACGGTCCGATCCCATTTGAAGAGTCCATCTTCAATCCTCAAATCATCGCGAGGGTCAGCAAAAACGTGATGAAGATCGGCGAAAACGCCACCGTGTTAGTTACGTCAAACGTTCGAAAGGGTCCCATCCTGCTTACCGTTGAAGGTAGCGATCTTGAGAGCGCACGCGTCTTTCAACCTTCTGCAAAAGGCGTCAAAGTCCAGTTCAAAGCCGCCAAGCCGATGCAGCCTGGCGTGACGTTGATCGCCACCCAGTCTACGAAGTACGACTTCCTGACCGATGAAGTGACCGTAGAGGTTCCTGCGACTGACGAGAAGTTAACGGTTAAGGTGCGCCCGAAGAACAAGACCGTTCGACCGGGTGAGAAGACAACGTTCACAGTTGAAACCCTCGATGAGAAGGGGAATCCAAAGCCTGCTGAGCTTTCATTAAAGGTTGTCGATTCAGCCATTTACCAGCTGAAGGGAGAGAATGTGATCGACCCCTTCCGCGTTCTGTGGGGGCCTCGATTCAACGAAGTCGAAACAACTTTTTCGCGGGCGAGAGAGGTGTCAGGGGGCATGTTCCAGATGGCTTCCGGCGCCTTGCCTGCTGCGGAGATGGTCGCCAATCCTGAGGCGGCAATAAGGGTGCGTCGAAACTTTCAAGACACCGCATTCTGGAATGCCTTCGTAACGACCGATAGAAATGGCAAAGCCGAAGTTGAAGTCCCGATGCCGGACAACCTAACGACGTGGCGTGCCACTGCGGTGGGTATCACAACCGCATCTCAGGCCGGAATGAACGACGTTTCCATCGTTGCCACCCAGCCATTTACGATGAGAATCGCGACCCCGCGTCAAATCGTTGCCGGGGACCGACTCGATCTCACCGCGAGCGTCAACAATCGAACCGACAGTCCATCGAAACTGGCCGTTACCCTCGACCTCGATGTGCAGGGGGAGAAGTCACGATTCGAAACCACGGTATCGGTTCCTGCCAAAGGAGAGGGCACGTTCGTTGTTCCGGTCAACATTCCCAAGGAAGTCTCGACCCTTGGAGCCAAGGTATCCATACGCGGCGAAGCGAGACAGATCGATGGCACGGACGGGGACGCCGTGGAGGAGGTCTTCCCTCTCGTTCCGCCGGGCGTGGCGAGACGATCGCTGTCGGCTGGGGCGTTCTCAAATACGATCACCCTTCGACCGAATCTCCCTGAAAACCGAATTCCGGGGCTCGATGAGTTTCGTTTGACGGTCTGGGCGGGGGTCATGCCTGTCGTTCTCGAAGCCACTCAAGGGGACTTTGAAACTCCAGGTTGGAATCCGCCCACGTTGGCAATGCAGATCGAATCACTCGCCCGATTACCCAAAGCACCGGAGCGAGCAGCCCTACCCAAACTGTTCTCACGCCTTACCGGCGTAAACAGCATCAACGGCTGGGGCTGGTGGCCGGAGTCAGCAGGCGACACCGAGGTCTCCGTCGACGTCGCCTATGCGCTTGGGGCGGCGCAGAGTTTAGGTATTCCGATACCAGGTCGATTGAAACCCTTCGCGATGTCTGTTCTAAAGAGCATTCAGAACGAAAACAACCTGCCCGAAACCAAGGCGCTCACCGTTTCTGCAAGGGTCTTACTTGCTCCCGAAACGTTGGATGAGCTTTTGGAGTGCTCGAAAGACTTGGCAAACGTCAGCCCCTACGCCCAATCGCGAGTGGCAGAGGTTTTGATTCTCAGCGGTCGAATAGCCGAGGGGCAGCGCATTCTCGAAAAGCTCAAACGGTTCGTTTCCGATGGCGGTGGGCGGGCTTTTCTCCCCGGCGGCACGGGTTTGGGATGGAGTGCAGACTCAACTGAAACAACCGGTCAGTATCTTCACGCGCTCTCGCTTGCCAAGGCAGACAAGGAACTTCGAACGCAGCTCGCACAGTGGCTCCTATCAAAGGCGAAGGAGACGTATGGCAGTCGTCCAAAGGCGGCTTTGATTCGCGGCCTGACCTCTTACGACCGGTCTAGCCCAACCGCCTCTGAGCTCGGTGATGTTCGCGTCTCGGTCAACAATACGGTGATTGAAGGGACGCGGAGACCAAGCGGGGCGATCCTGATCGCGGGAAGACTTCCTTCCAACAACGCCCAGATCGCACTACAGACCTCGGCCCAAGGAGAAGTTTTCTATGCGCTCGAGTCTCGCTATTTCGACAAGAACGGAGAGGAGTCTCCGGCGGGAATTCGAGTTCTTCGTCGGTTTGAAGTCCGCAACGAAGCAGGTCAATGGGTTGAACTTGCTCGACCTGTTCGAGTGAACGAACCCTTACGAGTCAGCGTGGTTGCCTGGAGCGATGGTCTTTCTGAACCCATACGGATCACGGAACCCATCCCGGCGGGATTTGAATATGCAGACGGGGACTCCCAGGTTTGGGCCTACGAGGAGATCAAAGACGGTGCGGTGGTTCACACACTGGTCGTCGGCGATCGCCCTCTTTTCTTCCGCTACTACCTGCGAGCCGAAAGCCCAGGAGTCGTGCAAGCGCTTCCCGCAATTTTGGAGGTGTTGCGGCGGGGAGACGCGACAGGGCAATCAGCAACCTCGATTCTAAAGATTCAGAAATCAGACAGGCCCTGACGATGCTCTCAACGCTTAGTTCGTTCCTGTTGCTCTCGGCGTCAATCGCCGGGAGCAACGCCGTATCCGATTTTGAAGGCCCGATCGTTCCTGGCGACTCGGTTTCTCCAGCGGTGTTTCATGATCCTTCTGGAGCTCTCAGAGGTTGGAAACCGGGGCGCCCAACCCTTTTCGTGATCGTGGGTTACTGGTGCGACACATGGAAGGTGCAGTTGCCGAGAGTGGAGCGAGTAAAGGAACTGGTGCGGGGTTTGCCACTAGACGTGCGTGTCGTTTCCATTGATGGAAGATGGACCGAACTGGGCAGCAAGCGGGGATTCCCACCCGATTACATCGATCTTCGATCGCAGTGGTCTTCCTCGCTTGGTCTTGATCGAGTTCCTTACTCGTTCGTTGTCGACCGATCTGGCACGGTTAAGTGGGTCAAGTTCGGCGTGGGACGGAGTGAAGAAATGTGCGCTGCACTGATGGCGGAACAACGCGAAACTGTCAACGCCTCATC
>CAYYJX010000089.1:0-11689 GCA_964471545.1 uncultured Fimbriimonas sp.
AGTCGTGGTGGCGACCGGAGCCTGGATCACCGATTTTGCACCCTTGCCGGCGACGATTAAGAAGCAGACGGTCGCCTACGTCAAGGGAACTTGGGATGGCCCCGCTTGGATCGATGCCGAGGGCCGAATGGCGTACGGATTCCCCAACGCGCCCACGGAGAACGGGTTGGAGCCGGGTTTTAAGATCGGCATCCATCTCGGAGGAATCGAGTTAGATCCTGATGAGCGAGACTCCTTGGATCGAACTCCCGATCCGAAGATGCTGGAGGAGATTCGATCGATCGCCCGGGAGCGGTTCGGGGTTCGAGATCCCGAGATCTTGGAGTCGGTTGGATGCCTATACACAAACCTTCCGGACGATGAGTTTGCGATCTGGCGAGAAGACGCCCGGACCGTGATGATGTCGCCCTGCTCCGGACATGGTTTCAAGTTCGCGCCGTGGATCGGTTGTCAGGTGGCACAAGAGGTTCTGGCACCCGGATCGCTGAAAAAGTGGGTTCGTTTCGCGTCGCCCACGCGCTGAGTAGCCCAAGGCGCTATCGCCACCGATCGCTTATCGCCTCAATTCACCATCAGTACTGGTTCAACAAAGCGTCTGAGCCCCCAGAACGACTATAACTAAGACTATGTTTTCCGTTGCTGTTGCCGGACTTACGGCATTCGGGTTACTCGGAACCGGCGTCTCCATGAAGATGCAGGGATCGGAGACCGTGAAGAACGCAAATCTGGAGTTCCGCGTCGATTCGCAGAGCGGGCTTCAAGTAAGGATGGGCGGCGTACCGATCATCCGAGGGTCGTGGTTCCAGTACTATGCCCCGGGTTGGACCAAGGGCTATTACTCTTCCCGATGGAACCCGCAGAAGATCAGCAAGGTGAATCCGAATACGGTTCGGATGACCTTTACGACTTCCAACAAGTTAGTTGAAGGGGAGGCGCTTTTCACCCTTCAAGACGACACCCTGCAGGTCGATTACAAGTTCGGCTGGAACGGTGGCGATCCCGCCAAAGTGGAAGTAACGCCGGGAATGCTCTGGATGTCCCCCTGGCAAGACGGAACGATTGTGCTGGATGGGCAGGTCGCAAATCTCCCCGCAACCGGTCCCCAAGGGAAGGCGGGCGATACCGAACGAATGATCGGTCCAGATTCCAAACGGATCCAGTTTGGAGGATTGATCGGAGATTTGGACGTAACCGCAAATAGCCCGGTGCGAACATTCGATGCCCGCGGCTATGACCAAGATTGGGCGGAAGACAACCCCATTCTGTGGCAGGGTGCCACCGGCCTAGACGTAGCCAAAGGCAAACCCGCTGAGTTCAAGGTCACTTACAAGTTCACCAACAGGTTGCCACAGGGCGACTATCCTCAGCGCGTCAGTCGCGAATTCGAGCAGGTGAGCCAAGCCGTTCTGCCCGATGAATCCAAGCCGATTTTGATTCCCAAGCCCACTCAGGCTGACCTGAATTGGGACGAGCCATTCGAGATTACTGGGGGCTGGAATTACCCTGCGGGCCGACCGAAGTTCTTCGATCTCTTCAAAGATCGGCTAGAAGAACGGTTCATGCCCGTGAGCTTTGATCCCAAGAAGGGTCGAGTGAAGTTCAGTGGTGGCATGGCAGACCTCAAGAAGAAAGAGGGCTCCTATCGGATTCGCATTGAAAAGGACGAGGTCGAAGTTCTGGGGCAGGGCGAAGAGGGTCTTATGAACGCCATGTACCGGCTGAGCAGCCTAGCTTACGCTTCCAACGGTCGACTTTTGCTCCCAACCGGAATCATTGAGGACGAACCGAAGACCACCTTCCGAGGTGTGCACTTGTTCATCGGTCCAACCGCTAAGGAGTTTCACAACCGACTCTGGAGTCGCGTGCTGCGGCCGCTCATGTTGAACAAGGTGGTTTTGCAGTGCGAACGCGCAACGTGGGACGCCATTGCCGGAACCGAGACTCCGATCACGATGAAGAAGTCGGATCTGGTTCAACTGGTGAAGCAGTACCGGGACATGACGGTGGAACCGATTCCGCTCATCCAGAGCTTTGGGCACATGGAGTGGTTCTTCGCCAACGGCAAGAACCTAGATCTCGCCTTCAATCCGGAGGTCCCGTATACCATCGCTCCGCGACGCGCCGCAGTTGTCCGTGCCGCTCTTCGCGCCGCACGCCGCGCCTGCGCGGGCGCAGAACGCCGCGTCGCTCTCCGGCGTGCACAATCCAGAGGTCCCGTACACCATCGACCCCCGAAAGGCGCGCACCAAAGAGGTTCTCCACAAACTGTGGGACGAGATCGTGACCACTATGCAACCCAACACGTTGCACTTTGGCTGCGACGAAGTGGACATGCGCGGTTTCCCAGACGATCCCAAGCTCACCACCGACCTATGGGTGAAGATGATGCCGATCTTGGGCGACATCGCCAAGAAGCACAAGTCTGAGATGATGATCTGGGGCGATAAGGGTCTGGCGCCTGGAGAGGCGATCGACGCCGCCCACGGTGACGACAAGGAGCAAGCCGCCCTGCGACGCGCCGCCATTCCCAAAGGGGCTTACATCGCGGACTGGCATTACAAGGCTGAACAAGAGCCGAAGGGCTTTTTGAAGTCGCTTCAAACTTGGAAGAACGACAACCTGAAGCCGATTGCGTCCACTTGGTACCGGCCGGAGAACGTCCGTGGTTTCTTCCTTGCCGCCGAGCTGGAGGGTGCCGGGGTGTTGCAAACCACTTGGGCGGGTTACGAAAGCTCGGAGTTCAACATGCTCCGGGAACTCAAGCAGTTCTCAGCGATGGTCCTTGCCGCCGACTACGGTTGGAGCGCTCGTCAGGAACGGTTGGAAAAGCTGCCTTACAACGCCGACGAAGTCTTTGCGAAGATGTACGCCGGCAAGCCTTCTCCGCTCAATCCTCTGCGTGGGTATTCCATGCAAGGAACGGAAGGCTTTGAGGTTGGCGGAGTCCGTTTCCGAGGCGGATCGCCGTTAGCCCTGCGCGGAATCGATCGAGCCGGGCTGCGAAGACCCACCGAAATCGAGATCCCGGCAACCGGGCGAGCGAACGAGATCGCCTTTGCGGTTTCGACCAACGTCCGGTGCGACTTCACCGAACCGATCGCCGCGATCGAGATCGTTCAGCCCGATGGAACTGTGGTCAAAGAGCTGCTGAAGTACGGCTTGCACGTGCGATCGAAGGACGATGCAGGCACCACCTTCTTTGGACCCCGCAAAGATGGAATCTCGGTGGTTCGGGTCACTCTGCCGAAGCGCGCGTTTAAGTCGATTCGGTTCGTCTCTGAAAACGCTTACGCCGGGTTCCAAGTACACGGAATCACCTTCTTCTAACTCCGTTGAAACTCAAGAGAATCCCATTCGATGCCTTAACTCTCGCCGCCGTTTGCGGCGAGGTTGAGGCGTTTGTGGGTGGAAAGGTGCAAGGCATTCGCCAGCCCTCGGACGATACCGTCGTGATCGAACTCTATCGTCAGGGACGGGTGGGGCAGCTCTTGCTGAGTTGTCATGCAGATTGGTTTCGGGTGCACTTTGTAACAAAGCGGCCTTCGGTTCCGAATCAGCCCCCGGTGTTCTGCACTGCCCTTCGATCACGCCTCATGCAATCGGCACTGGTGGAGGTGCGCATGGTGGCCTGCGATCGGGTTCTGGAACTGGAGTTCGAGGGTCACCCCGAGAGCGAGTTCCCAGGGCCGTTTCGGCTGATTGCCGAGCTGATGGGCAAGCACTCGAACTTGATTCTGGTGGACGAGAAGCGCAAGATCGTCTCCGCCGCCAAGTGGGTGGGAGCGAGCAAATCCAGTCGACCGATTCTGCCCAATCGCACCTATGAGCGTCCCCCGGTTTTGGGTGATCAGGGCGATCTGACAACTTTTGACGATCCTGGATTTTTGGGTCAATTGATCCAAACGCCCATGCGCGCGAAGGTGGACGGGGAGTTCGAAAAGTGGGCCCCGGGAGTGGCTTACGGATATGGTGCCTATCCGCTCAATCTTGCCTCGCACGGCTATGAATTCACCCCGCGAGAGTCCATCTCCGTTGCCCTTGAGCAGCACTACGATATCAGCGTCCCGCAGCAGCGACTAGAAGCCCAGCGAAAGTCTCTGCAAGTGGACCTCGAGCGGGTTCTATTGGCTCGCGAAGTGGCGCTGGAAGACCTCCGACAATCGCTCGAGGCGGGCGGAAAAGCCCCGATGTGGCAGATGTACGGCGATCTGCTCCTGGCGTACGGATACTCGATGCCGCCAAACGCGCTTCAAAAAGAGCCGGGCGGTCGATTCGTAGCGGCATTGCCGAACTGGGAAGGCGAAGAGGTCCGCATCGTCTTCGACCCCGAACTCGACGCCAAAGAGAATGCCCAGCGATACTTCGACAAAGCGAAGAAAGCCAAGTCCCGACTCGGAACGGTGCGGGACCAGATTGAAAGACTCACGCTGGATAAAGAGGCGCTAGAGGGCGCGCTCTACAAGCTAGAGCAAGCTAAGTCGGAAGCGGAGATTGAAGCGATCGCCGGCTTTGCCGAGGGTCGAAAATGGAGAAGTCTTGCCGCGCGGCAATCGACCGTTCTGAAGGAAGATCGACCCTATGAGGGCCACCGGATTCGCGAATACCTAGCGCCGGGCGGATACACCGTGCTGGTCGGCGAGAACGCCGAGGCGAATGATTATCTCCTTCTGCGCGTCTCTCGGCCCAACGACTACTGGCTGCACGTTCGCGGAAACACCTCCGCACACGTGGTGATTCTGACTCAGGGCAAGCCGGAGAAGGTTCAGAAAGAGACGCTGGAGTTCGCCGCAATCATGGCGGTGCGCAACAGCCCCATGAAGCACTCCGGATACGTTCCGGTGGACGCTACTTTAAGGAAATACGTTCGGAAGGTGAAAGGAGCCGCAAAGGGAACAGCCTTCTACACTCACGAGAAAACGTTGCATGTAGACGGGGATCGATAGCCGGATTTTTGACAATCTCCCGGTAATCTGATCGCGCCATGGCGGACCAAGACCAACTCTCCGGTTCGCCGACTACGCCGCCGAAAAAGCGAAAGCGCACCGCGCTGGAAACCTATCGACTCCACCGCTTTCTAGAAGCGATGTTCTTCAGCATGGCGTGGACCATGCACACCCCGTTCCACATCAAAGTGGTGGGTTTTCAAGAGTTCATGCTCGTGTTCATGGGCACGCTCTACGAGATCGCCATCATGACCTTCGAGGTACCCACCGGGGTGGTTGCAGACCTCGTGAGTCGGCGCCTGAGCGTGGTGATCGGCTGGGTGGTGATGGGAGCGGCATTCCTCATAGAAGGGGCTCTCCCGCTGGTACCGATCGTGATTGCAGTCCAACTGCTCATTGGGATTGGAGACACCTTTGTTTCCGGCGCGCACGATGCCTGGGCGACCGACGAAGTGGCGAGCACCGATCCTTCCATCGATCCATCCAGCGTGATTCTTCGCGGACAGCAAGCCGCGTTTGCGGGCCGATTGGTGGGACCATGGCTGGGAGCGCTCGCCGCTCAGGGATCGTTGCGCTACGCCCTGATCGCTTCGGGCATTGGATTTTTGATCTTTGGCGGAACGGCTTACTGGCGGATGACTGAGGTCGGGTTCCACAAGTCGAACGGAGAACGGCAGTTCTGGGCGACCTTCAAGCAGGGGTGGACCCGAGTGCGAGCCACGCAGGTCTTGGCCTTGGTGCTGCTGGTGGCGCTGGTGCATGGGTTCGCCGCTGAAGGGTTTGATCGACTCTGGAACAAGCACGTTTTGGATATGTACCGACTGCCGAACATCGGTCCGTTGAACTCGGATACATGGTGGGCGGTGCTGAGGACTGCGGCAACACTGGTCGCCATTGGGATGACCTGGTTCGTACGCAAGAAGGTCGATTCCAGCAACTCGCGTTCCATCGCCACCGCCATGATGGTGCTGACCGTGCTTCTGATCGGGTCGGTATTTGGCTTTGCCTTCCTCACCGCCTTCTGGCCCGCGATGATTTTGTTCATCTTGGGCCGAGCCATTCGGGCGACCATCGAACCGCTCACTTCCACGTGGGTGAACCTCCACGCCACGCCAGAGATTCGCGCGACGATGCTGAGCTTCAAGGGCCAGGCGCATAGCATCGGGGAGATCGCAGGCGGCCCGATTGTCGGGGCGATTGCGCAGGTCCGGTCTGCAGGGTTGGCCATTCAGATCGCGGCGATGATGCTGTTACCGTCGCTGCCGATTATCGGCAAGGCACGGAAGCTGGGTGTTTCCTCGGAGCCCTAGAAGCACATCTCCACGTCGAGGGCGTCGCGCATCATCGCCCGAGCGCGGTGCAACCGGCTCTTGAGAGCCTCCAAAGTGATTCCCAGCGAGTCCGCCGCTTCCTGCAGCTTGTACTCCTGCAGATCGACCAACTGATACACCTCCGCGTACTTGGGATCGAGCCGGTCCAGCGCCGACTTCACGCACCGATGCGTATCGCTGAGCATCGCCGAGTCTTCGGGCGAAAGCTGGGAAGAGGCGAGCCGCTCCTGATCCAATTCGGCCAGCTGGATAATCGGCGCAAGGCGATCGTGCTTGCGTATCTTCATGCACACGCGTCGACCGATGGACGCAAGCCAACCGCGAAAGGCGTCCTTATCCCGCAGTTGATCGGCGGCCTTATACGCGGCAAGCAGCGATTCCACCAAGGCATCTTCCGCGTCGTCTTGATTGCCGCAAACCCGAACGAGCTGCCGATAGACCGCATCCTTGTGCTGCTCTACTAACGCTTCAAAGTTGGTAGAGACATCCACCGGGTGCAGACCATCCGATTCAGAAACGATCTTCGGTTCTTCGCTCACAACCTAATCATACGTCCGTAAAACCCGGTTAGGACCTACGGACGTAGTGGGATCAGATATGCAGGCCGCGTTCTCGAGCTTCGCGCTCCAGCATTTCGCGATCGTCCGGGTGAGCGATCTCGATCAGTGCGCGGGCGCGTTGTCGCAGATTCTTACCGTACAGATCGGCGACGCCGTATTCGGTGACCACATAGTGCACATGGGCTCGCGTTGTGACCACGCCCGCCCCGGGCTTAAGCATGGAAACGATCTTGGAAACACCCTTAGGGGTGCGAGAACTGAACGCGAAGATCGGTTTGCCGTCCTCCGCTAGAGAAGCGCCACGAACGAAGTCCATCTGACCGCCGACGCCGCTAAAGAGTCGGGTGCCGATGCTGTCTGCGCAGACCTGACCTGTGAGGTCCATCTCGATGGCGCTGTTGATGGCGGTCATCTTGGGGTGGCGACGAATGCGGGCGGTGTCGTTCACGTACGCCACGTCTCGCATGATCACCTTGGGGTTGTCGTCGACGAAGTCGTAAACGCGCTTGGAGCCGCTGACAAAGGTGGCGACAATCTGTCCTCGGTGAATGGGCTTGTAGGCGTTGGTGATCACGCCCGCTTCAAACAAGTCCACCACGCCGTCGCTGAACATCTCAGTGTGGATGCCAAGGTCTTTGTGGTTGCCCAGAGAGGCAAGGACCGCGTTTGGAATAGCTCCGATGCCCATCTGCAGGGTGGCGCGATCCTCGATGAGTTCGGCAACCTTGCGACCGATGAGGAGTTCCACTTCCGTCGGGGGATGAGGGGGTGCCTCGTGAAGAGGCCGGTCGACCTCGACCAAGTACTTGAAAGCGGAAATGTGCAAGTTGCCGTCACCGTGGGTGCGCGGCATGTGCGGGTTCACCTCGGCGATCACGGTCTTTGCACTCTGGACGGCCGCCAGAGTGGCATCGATCGAGACTCCCAGCGACACGTATCCGTGCTTGTCGGGTGGAGAAACCTGGACCATCGCCACGTCGATCGGCAACACCCCTCGGCGGAAAAGAATCGGAACTTCGCTAAGGAAGACCGGTATGTAGTCGCCGTTGCCTGCTTCGATGCAGTGCCGGACGTTTGCACCGACGAAAACGTTGTTGACGAAGAACGAGTCGCGGTGCTTGGGGTGGGCGTAGCAGGTGTTGCCCTCGGTGTGCAGGTGAATGATCTCCACGTCCCGCAACTCCGAGGCGCGCTCGGTCATGGCATCGACCAGAGATTGCGGCAGCGCCGCCATTCCGTGAATGTAGACCCTGTTTCCAGATTCGATGACCTTTACGGCTTCTTGAGCGGTTACGTACTGCACGGTAAAGAGATTGACCGATATATCAGATTCCAGCGGTGGTGAGTTTGCGGGACGCGGAAATGCGTACCGAAATTCACCTCGTAAGCGGGGAATTCACTTCGCAAGCGGTTCGGATTGGGCGACGTCCCAAGCGATCTGCTGCATCCGCTTTACCGCCGCGGGCAGGGGCTCCTGAGCCACCGTTTTCTCCCAAGATTTCTTCTCCCACGCCGATCGACCCCAGCGATCCTTCACGCTGCTCGGGAGTCCGAGAGGCGACTTTCCGAAGAGGCAAGCGTAGTGCACGAGACCGATGAAGTATTTCCCCGCCGAGTTCAGATGAATATCGTCGTCGAACAACTGTTTGTAGTTGGTATAGCCCGCGATCTTGCCCGCGTTTATCTCTTTAGCAAGTATTGAGAGCGCGGTGCCCGTGGGAATGAGTCGAACCTTCTCTTCGTCAGGCTTAGCCGGGTGGTTGGCGTTGACCTGGTTCACGATGCCCGCCCACATCGCGTGGTCCTTCTCTAGGCGCGGCACCCACGTAAGGTTCCGTGAAGGCGCCGATTTATCCCACGCGCATCCCTCCGGAGTGCCGGTGTTGATGCAATGCCACCCTTCGTAATACCAAAGCCGAATTTTAGGGTTCTTCGAGCGAGCAAATTTCAGGAATCGCCCCATGAATTCGACCGTGGATTGAACCGAACCTGCATCGCCGCGAGGGACGGAGTCGGTCAGGACGAAGTCGGTGGTTGCCGAGGTGATGCAATCGAAGGCATATCCCTGAAACTGGGGCTCAAACTTGTTTTCTCGCTTGGTTTGTTGGGTCCAGTGCCAGTGCAAAGGCGAACCGGGGATGTTCTCGTCTTTGAAAGTGAATTTGTTTTGACCGCTCGACCGGGCAAGTGCCATGACCATGTCGGGAATGTCGCTCATGAGTGAGTGACCCATGTAAAACGCGTTGACATTGCCGGTGGGCGCGGCGAGGATGAGCGCTAAGGCTGCGGTCATGATCCTATGTTAAGGCAATCGGCGTTCAAATATGATCGCTAACGTAATTGACCAGTTTCACCCATTCGGCCCTGGTCTGGTCGATGAGGTCGGATGGGTTTTCTCGGCCTCGCTTTTCATAGGCGTCGGTGAGTTTGTACGGGTCGAGATCAAAGACCTCGGGTAAGTGGAGCGATCGGTGGAACCAGTACTTGGCGTTCGGGAAGTCTCCCTCTCGGCGATGGATGATTCCGTGTAAGTAACAAGCCTCAAAGTTAGACATATCTTGAACAATGAGGTGGGCTCGGTGGATATCGTCGATGTACAAGTAGCCCAGCGCCATCCAAATGGAATCGGCTCCAAAACGAGCCTCGATGGTGGCCAACGCTTCGTGGACCGATTTCTCCGGCACAGGGTTATGGGGGAACAAATGGGTGAAGGCGCGCTCCAGCGACATCGCCGTGATCAAAGGCGCCAACGCGTCTTTTGCAGTGTTATGAAGTTCTCCCATTTCCTCTTTGCTCAGTAGAGATTATCAGACAAAGCAGAGCGCGGCGACCTGTCCAGAAATTTCACTCTTCAGTGCAGAAGTTACTTCTGCATGGAAGAGAGACTTCGAACGAGTCGCCGCGCAATTTGTTCTTTTGGGCGCCTTACTTGAGATAAAGGCTGACTTGGTTGAGGTGATACAGATCGTGGCCGATCACGTAGTTGACGATGTCCATGACGGACATTTCGCCGTTTTCCGGGTGCTTAACGGTTTTGTCCCAGTCGTCCACGGCTAGACCCAACAGGTAGGTCACAGTGTCGCGGCGACGATTGGCAAAAACGTCCAGTTCGTGGTGAACGTCTTTTCCGGCGTAGTTATGGGCGGCGGCCCGATCGCCTTCGTCGTGGGTTTCCACGGTGGAACCGGGGTACTCGACGGCTTGGGTGATTCGGTCTAGCCAGATCTGCTCCCAATCTGCCAGGTGAGCGATGACCTCTCGCAGCGAGAAACGCCCAGGTTCGATCTCCTCGTCGTACCGCTCGGGTCGAACGGCGTCCATGATGCGGATGAGCGCATCTGGAGTGTGCTGAATTTGGAGGGCGTATTGCGTGAGCATGGTTTTAGGGTACCGCTAGAGAGTCTCAACCTTCGGTTCATTCCCGGCTAGGGGGTGAACGGAAAAGTGGGGACTCTCGATTGCGTATTTGGTTGTTTTGGGGTGGGGGACGCGGGTTGTGTGTGGTTTGGAGACGTTCCTGGTTAGCCGAATCACCGCATGTAAGCGGTTGCGTGCGCCAGGTGCGATAGGTCGTGCGCCAAGATCAAATTGGCGTACTCCTCAATGGTCACTTCACCAAGTTCGGGGTGCTTAAAGGCCTTCTTCCAGTCACCCGGCTGAAGAGCGTTTAAGAACTCCACCATGTCTCGTCGACGGTTGTCGAAGACATCGAGTTCGTGGTGCACGTCTCGGGTGGCGTAGTGCTTCTCCGAGGCGCGTGCGTCTGGATCTACCGGAGTGATCTCCGATCCGGGTGCTTCGAACGCCAAGCGCAACCGGTCTAAGAAGATGTCCTCGAAATCGGCAAGGTGAGCGACCATTTCGGTCAGGTTGAATCGGTCGGGGTCGACCACGTCGTTGTACCGGTCGGGTTTGACTTGGTCGACGATGTTGAAGAGTGTTTTGGGTGTTTGTTCGAGGGTTTTGAGATAGGCGTTCATTTTTATCTCTGGTATCTAGTTGCGTCCCTTAATGAAACTGTAACCCCGCCGCCGATCTTCCGCAACAAAGATCGGTACTCTATTTGGAAGGACTGATAAATCCTGACAGGAGAACTATGGATGAATTTATCTTGAGCCGTCGTGACGCCCTGTTGGCCGGAATGGCCGCAGCGGGCGCACCTGCCCTGGAGAAGTTGTCTGCTTTCACCGGTCTTGGAGAAATCGGTCTCACCCAGCAAGGCCTAAGGAAGACTATGGAACCGACACTCGTTTACGTCCCCACCGAGGAAGACATCAAGAAGGCCCTTAAGACCGCGTCCAAGGGGATCAGCGAAGACACTCACAAGGCTCACCTTGGACTTTGGCAAGGCTATGCCAACAAGACCAACGAGATTCGCAAGGCTCTGGCCGAGATGGAAATGGACCCGGCCAAGGGCAACCAAATCTACAGCCAAATCCGAGCGCTCAAGGTGAACTACGCGTTCGCTTACGGCGGCTACAAGAACCACAACGTGTACTTCGACACGATCGGTGGCGACGGTGGTCCGGCGACTGGCGACATCGCCACCCTCATCAACGAGGCTTACGGTTCCTTTGATAAGTGGGTCGCCGATTGGAAGACCTCTGGCATGGGCGCCCGCGGGTGGGTTTATCTTGGTTACGATCACGACGAAGAGCGCGTTTTCTCGTTCATCGGCGACGCTCAAGACACCTACCCGGCGTGGAACAGCACTCTCGTCCTCGCCATGGACGTGTACGAGCACGCTTACTTCCTAGACTTCAAGACGGCTCGAGCCAAGTACATCGAGGCCTACATGAACTGCATCGACTGGAACGCAGTCAATGCTCGATTGAAGAAAGCGACCGGCAAGTAA
>CAYYJX010000090.1:0-11570 GCA_964471545.1 uncultured Fimbriimonas sp.
CGGATGACTTCTCACCATCGTCACCCCAACATCAAAAAAGGGATACCCGGTGGGTTGATCAAAAGAGTGAGGGATGGGCGCTACGCTTCGGAAGGTTCGCTTACTCACGACGCTCACCCTTCCGGCGAACCCGGATGACTTCTCACCATCGTCACCCCAACATCAAAAAAGGGATACCCGGTGGGTTGATCAAAAGAGTGAGGGATGGGCGCTACGCTTCGGAAGGTTCGCTTACTCACGACGCTCACCCTTCCGGCGAACCCGGATGACTTCTCACCATCGTCACCCCAACATCAAAAAAGGGATACCCGGTGGGTATCCCTTTTTTGATGGCAGAGCGAGAGGGATTCGAACCCTCGAGCCGTTTTACCGACTACACGATTTCCAATCGTGCTCCTTCGACCACTCGGACATCGCTCTGCGCGAGAGACTCCTATTATGGCATATGAAGAATTCCCTTCGCGATTGTCGCGAACGGTTAAATGAGCCAACCACTCGGGCGGTACCTTCTAGAGCGTGGCTTATTGGTTGATGAAGTCGGAACCCGACGTTTACTCGATTGATGATCTGATCGCGGCGGGGGGACCTGCCCTTTGGGAAGGATGCCGCAACTACACTGTTCGGAACTTTATGCGCGACTCCATGCAGGTGGGCGACCTCGCGTTCTTCTACCATTCAAATGCTGATCCATCTGGGATCGTGGGGACGATGAAGATCACCCGGACCGGCTACCCCGATCCAACGCAGTTCGACCCCAAAAGCGACTATTTCGATCCAAAGAGCCCCGCCGACAATCCTCGATGGCTTGCGGTGGATGTGCAATTCCTCGAGAAGTTCACCCGTACAGTGCCGCTCTCGGAGTTGAAAGAACTCGCCGGATGCGAAGAGATGTTGGTAACACGGAGGGGGCAACGGTTGAGCGTGATGCCCGTGACCGAACAAGAATGGAACGCGGTCCTTGGGATTCCCGGTCTGAGACCCTGAAAACCAGAGGGGCCGACCACTTTCGCGATCGACCCCATCTCCTTTCACGTCACAAACGCGACGTTACAACTTCCAAAGGTTATGGAAGATAACACCGGAAAGAGCATCTACCTCTTCCAGCCAATCCTTCTTGGGTGCCTTCTCCGACTTAGGTCGAGCAAACGACTTGACGCTCGGAATCGCAAAACTAATCGCCTTGCGAGCACGCTTGGGAAGGGTTCCATACGTCCATCGTAAAACCGATGTGAACATACGACGACCTCCTATCTGATCGGTGGCACATGTCCCGTGCCATCGGACGAACCTTCATGGTCCGACTCTGGATCGTCTTCGAACCGTCTTCTCTATTTTACTCCGCTACGAGCAAAGTCGTTTCCTCACCGGGGTCTTCCGGCCTAACTCCGGTGGCGACCTAGGCCGCCTTTCGGATCATTTGCGGCAGAAGCGCGGGCGTTAGTTCTTCTTGTCCACCCGCTGCCAAAACCGTGGCGCGTTCCATGGTGTTTTCAAGTTCTCGAACATTTCCAGGCCACGGGTAGGCGAACATCGCCTTCTGCGCCTCGGGACCAATTTGGAGCGGGGCGCGACCGTTTTCTTCTGCGTACTTTGCCAAGAATAGATTGCTCAAGGGCAAGATATCCTCGTGCCGCTGACGCAGAGGCGGAATTTGAATTTCCACGACCTGGAGTCGGTACAAGAGGTCTAACCGGAAGTTGCCTGCGTCGACCGCTGCCATCAGATCTCGGTGGGTAGCGGTGACCACGCGCACATCCACGCGAGTGGGCTTATTCGAACCCAGCCGCTCGATCTCACGCTCTTGCAGAACCCGCAGCAACTTCACCTGCACGATATGAGGAATCTCTCCGATCTCGTCTAAGAAAAGCGTGCCGGAATCGGCGGCTTCGAACCTGCCTACTTTGGATCCGTTCGCACCCGTAAAGGCTCCCTTCTCGTACCCGAAGAGCTCACTCTCCAGCAGTGTCTCCGGAAGAGCCGCGCAACTCACCGCGACAAACGGCTTCTTAGCTCGCGAAGATAAGGTGTGGAGCGCCTTCGCCACCACTTCCTTGCCAACGCCACTCTCGCCTCCGATCATCACCGTGGCTTTCGAATCGGCGACTTGCGTCACCAGTTCCAAAACTTCTTTCATGGCAGGAGATTCGGCCAAGAAGGGCGCTCCACCTGTAGCCGTTCCACCGGACTTCCCTTTCCGTACCGTTCGTTGGGGTTCGGCATCCTGATCGAGCGCGGCGTTGACGACACGCTTCATGTGGTCCAGATCGAAAGGCTTGGTCACGTACTCGAAGGCACCGTTCCGAATGGATTCGACGGCTTGAGGAATGGTGCCAAAGGCAGTCATTAAGATGAACGGAGTTTCCGGAGATTGCTCCTTCACCTGCCGCAAAAGCTCGTAGCCGGTAAGGCCGGGCATGGTTACGTCCGAGACAATCACATCGGGTTTGAAGGAGTCTAACTGGCTCAAAGCCGCCCGTGCATCTTCGGCAATGGCTGCTTCAAAGCCAGATTTCTCAAAGGCCATTTGAAGGATGCGCCGGATGTTCGGTTCGTCATCGACGATGAGGATTTTCGATTTGGTCTTCATGCTGCTTTGAACTGTTCGGTGTCGAATTGAATGGAAAACGTTGTGCCAAGCCCTATTTGGGATTCGGCGAGAATTTGCGCGCCATGGGCGTCGACCACTTTGCGCACAGTCGAAAGCCCGAGCCCCGTGCCCTTTGCCTTGGTCGTGAAGAAGGGGGTGAACAATCGATCCAGGGTCTCGGGCGACATGCCGTGGCCCGTGTCTGTAATAGAGAAACCGTCCGCTCCGACTGTCACCAGAACTCGTCCACCTTTTTCTGTTGCCTGCAGCGCATTGAGGAGCAGGTTGCGGATTGCGGAGGAGAAGAGTGTCGAGTCGTAGCGGTTGAGGCAGATTCCTAGATCTTCGAGTTCTAGAGAAACCCCTGCCGCATCGAATTCGGGCCGATGGAAGTCGACTATCTGAGCGACTAGTTCGTTCAGCTTCGTCCCGTCGAGATTTGGATGGATCGGCTTGGAGAAATCCAAGAACTGCGTGCAAAGGTTGCTCAGCTTGCCAACCTCGTCATCGATCATTCCAGCTAGCTCGGTGCCCTGCTCCGGCGCAAGAGGGATCATTTGCGCGGCGGTTCGGATACCCGTTAACGGATTGCGAATTTCATGGGCAATCGCTGCCGTCATTTGCCCCATCTCAGCGAGTCGCTTGAGTCGCCCGACCTCGCCTAGGGCTCGGACGGTTTCAGTAACGTCCTCAATGGCGAGAGTGACTCCGCCATCGGGCATGGGAGCAGCGACGATCGACCAAGTGACATCGCCATCTTCGGTCGAGGCCTTTTTGCGGCAGGTTCGTCCTTGGAAAGCGAGGTCAACGGCTTCCTGGAGCGGTGACCACAATCCTGGCCCGATCGCTTCGCGTAGGTCTCCCCAGGCGATATCTCCGACCAGTCGCTCGGCTTCAAAGTTACGCTTCCGAATTCCATCCTGATCAATCAGGAAGATCGGTACGCCAACGCATTCAAACACCGCCTTAAGCTGATCGTGGGCTTGCCTAAGTTCAAGCACCAGTCGATAGTTAGAAATGGCGAGAGCAACCTGGGACCCAAGAGCCTTGCCGTAAGTGAGGTCCTTTTCTGAGAAGGTGCCCTCGTGTTCCGAGCGGGTCACATTCAGAACGCCGTGCGTGAACCCGCTCACGGTGAGCGGAATCACCATGGCGCTACCCACGTTTTTGCGGCGTCGAACTTGCTGCTGTGCAAGCAGGGCGTGATCCTGAGGGTCGACTACCAGCAGCGGAGAATCGTGCTGGATGGCTTTCCCGGCGATCCCTTCGCCTTCATGAATCTCTGTGTCCGGTCGGGGTCCGTTCGGACCAAAAACCGCCGAGAGCCGATACACCTCTCGATCCGCTTCGCGCAGAAAGATGCTCGCTCCAGAGGCTTTGAAAATGGATGCCGATCGCTCGGTGATGGCGTGAAGGTACGCCTCGATTCCACCCGCGTCTGCAACGGAGATATCGAAAAGGGACCAAAACTCCCTCCCGGAATCGTTCTGCTCTCCGCCACCCACGTTCTAGTTATCGGAGAGTTGGAGAGACATCCTCACGGAACCCAGAGTTCCGCGCCTGAGAATGTGCTTGCACGCGGAGAGAAATGGAGGCCCCGACAGGATTCGAACCCGCAACCATCGCTTTACAAAAGCGCCGCTCTACCGTTGAGCCACGGGGCCAATAAAAAAGCTCGGAACGGTTATCGCTCCGAGCTTTCTATTTTACCAAACCGGAACCTTAACCGTTCTTCTTGCGGCGTGTTCGGGTCTTCACCAGGCGAGCTTTACCGTCCACCACGATGAGTTTGTGGCCTGCCGGAATTTCGCTAAGGAGCTTTTGAAGCTCGGGGCTGATCGCAGCCTCGGAGTTCTTTCGGGGGCGACCCCGTCGCTTGGTGACGTTCAGAGCCTCGAATGCGGCATCGGCATCGGCATCCTTGTCCATGGCGGTGAGACCCTTACCGTTGATCTCGTAAAGCTCAGAAGAAGCGCCGAAGGAAAGGAACATGTACTTGCCGTCGCAAAGCATTCGTGCGGCTACCGGAAGAACAAACTTCTTAACGCCGAATCGAACGGTGAGAAGCCCTTCTTTCTCTTGGGCTTTGAACTTCAGAGAGTTCTTGACGGTCTGAACGGTTTTGCTCATTACTATCCTATTTTCCGAACATATGTTCGAAAAATCAAGCAGAAACCAAAATGTTATCGATTAACCGTGTGGTTCCTAGATAGCCCGCAAATATAATCGCACCGTTTTCTTTATTGGTTCGAGTGGGCTGAAATGTTGATCGATCAATCCACTCCAGATACTGGACCTTGAATCCCACTTGCTCTAAGGCAGAAACTGCTCCCTTCAATGCGTCATCCGCATTTCCATCCTCGAGAATTGTGACACGACATTTATTGAGAGACTGATAAATAGAAGCTGCTGCAGACCTTTCTTCGGGAGACAAATAGATATTGCGACTGCTTCTTGCCAAGCCCGAATCCTCTCGTAACGTTGGCTCGAAAAAGAGTTCAACACGAAGGTTAAGGTCATCTACCAGCTTTTGGATCACCGCACATTGCTGTAAATCTTTGAGACCAAAAACCGCCGCCTCGGGCCTAAGGATTCCAAAGAGTTTAGCAACCACCGTGGCTACCCCGTCGAAATGTCCGGGGCGGAGCCGTCCCTCAAATTCTTCTGTCACTAACGGAACGTGAATCTTAGATGGCGACGAAACATACATTTCTTCCACCGATGGAGCGAAGATAAGGTCGACACCCTCCTGTGCGCAAAGCTCCAGATCCTTCTCGAAAGGACGTGGATATCGAAGGTAATCCTCGTTTGGACCGAACTGCGTGGGATTGACGAATATCGAAACCGCGACCTCGTCCCCAATCTGCTTTGCTCGCTTGATCAGCGAAAGATGGCCATCATGCAGAGCGCCCATGGTTGGGACCAACACCCGACGGGAAGTTGGCCTTGGGACTTCAATGACTTTGTGAACGACGTTCAAAACGTGTTCTCCGGCGTTGGAAACTCACCAGAACGAACTTCTTGTGCGTAGGTCTGTAGGCCCTTCACCATCTGCTCACGAGCGTTCACATACTGCTTGGCATGCTTGTGAACTTTTTCACTAAGCCCCATGATGTCGTGAAAAACTTGGATCTGGCCCGAACAACCGCTACCCGCGCCAATTCCGATAGTCGGAATCTCGATACTCTGCGTGATGGAAGCCGCAAGTTCGCCAGGAATGAGCTCCAAAACAACCGCAAACGCACCCGCATCTTGAACGGTTTGTGCATCCTGCAAGACTTGATTTCCGCTATCGCCTCGTCCTTGAACTCGGAACCCGCCGAACGAATGCACGGATTGTGGGGTCATGCCGACGTGACCCATTACCGGGATACCTGCCTTCACAATATGTTGAATAGCTTCTGAGTAGGGTCCTTCCAACTTAACCGCCTCGGCTCCGGCTTTCATAAGAGCGATGCTTGACTCCAATGCCTGCTCTTTGCTTACCTCATAAGTACCAAAGGGCAAATCTGCAATAAGCAGTGCCTTTTCCACTCCTCGTCGGACTGCGCGAACATGGTGGAGCATTTCTTCTAGCGTGACTGGAACCGTGGTCGAATACCCTAGAACGGTATTTCCGACCGAATCACCTACTAGAACAACGTCTACCCCGGCCTGATCACAGAGCGCCCCACTCAATACATCGTAGGCGGTGACGCAAACAATCGGAGTACCTTCCAAGCGCTTCTGGCGCAAAGATGGGGCAGTGACCTTGGCTGGCATTGAATGGAAGTCTACCGAAGGCGAAATCCTGCAGCCTTCGGTGACGATTCTTTAAGAAGCGTTAGAACTGCGCAAGCGCTTCAATGACTTCCGCAGCGTGCCCTTGAGGCTTCACCTTGGCAAAAACCTTCCGGACAACACCCTGCTCATCCAGAAGAAAGGTGGTGCGTTCCACGCCCATGTACTTCTTGCCGTACATCGACTTCTCCACCCAAAGCCCGCAGGCTTCGATGAGAGCCTTCTCTTCATCAGCGAGCAAGGTGAAAGTGAGGTTGTACTTATCTGCAAACTTACGGTGCGACTTCACGCCGTCTGGGCTGACTCCGATGACCTGGGCTCCTGGAATATCGCTTAGCCGTTCCTGGAACCCGCAGGCCTCTACGGTGCATCCCGAAGTGTCGTCTTTGGGATAGAAGTAAACAACGGTCTTCTTTCCAAGAAAATCTTGATTGGTCTTCGTTTCTCCTTCTTGATCGGGAAGCGAAAAGCTAGGGAATGCGGTTCCTTCTTGCAGCATGCTCATGAGTCAATACCATTCTAGGCTCGAGGAGAGCGGTTTGTTCGCATGGGTCCCGGGTTACCCCGGTGGCGGTTTTGAGCGACACTTAAGCGAACCACTATGACCCTCAGCACCATAGCAATCGCCGCCGTTGCCTTTACACAGCCCCTTCCGAACTCCAGCCCGGAACGCACGCCGACCATTGCCGGGTTTCGGTCCGGCTCGGTAGAAACCCGGTTGAAGTCTCTGAAGGCGAAGCTCGATCCGATCTGCCAAAACTTCGGCGGTCGCATGGGATATTGCGTGGTCGACCTTCAGACAGGGAAACGCATTGACTTCCGTGGGACGGAGATCTTCCCCACTGCCAGCACCATTAAGACTTCAGTGGCTTTAGAAGTTGTTCGCCAAGTGGAAGAAGGCAGGCGGAAGTGGACGGACAAGTTAGAGGTTCCGCCAACGGGTCGCCGAGAGGAATCGATGTGGTCGTACTTCTTCAAGGACGGGACGAAGCTGGATTTCGACGGTTGGGTCAACCTGATGGTGGGAGTCAGTGATAACACCGCGACTTGGTTGCTTAGGGACACGCTGACCTGCGATGCGGTGAACGCAAGGATGGAATCCTTGGGCCTGCCTAATACGAAAGTGCTCGGCACCTTTCCGCCAGACCGCGTGCGGGAAGTTCGCCTTCGCCAAAAGTGGGGCCTCGGAATGACCACCCCTCGAGAGATGGCTCGACTCTTTGAACTCATCGCAAAGTACAAAGCGGCGCAGCCGGGAGGGTGCGAAAAGCTCCTTCGGATCCTCTCTAAACAGTATTGGGACGACATGGCAATTGCCGCCGCGCCTATAGAAGTAAAGGTGTGCGCCAAATCGGGAGCGATCACGCGCAGTCGATCTGAAGTCGCCGTGGTGTACGGAACACATCCTTACGTGTTGGCCATCTACACCGATGACCAGAAGGACAAACGGTGGGAGTGGAACAACGAAGGCGAGGAGACGATCCGCAAAATGTGTCGAATCATCTGGGCGACCCTGGACCCACGCGGGCCTTTCAGTCTTCCAAAAGGCTATGAGAAGTTCAATCCGACGGGCGCAGGCGCCGAGGTTTGAACTCAATTTAGACCGATTGCCAATAAATTTTGAACAATCGGTCTAAAATTTCGCCCCAATCGGGAACAATATTAGCCGTATCGACCTTATATAACAGTGTCGGCGACGGCTGGAAAGGATTCATCCACCCCCTTTCCAGACCGATCCGTCCACAAGGGAAAGAGAAGATGAGCACGGCAACGATGACCAACCAAACGTCCTTCCAACTCGAAGAAAAGGATCTGAAGAGATTCAATTCCTTGATGGAAGAGACCTACAAGAAGGTTTACAACATGGCTTACCGCCTGAGCGGAAGCCGACCGGATGCGGAAGATCTGACCCAAGAGGCTTACTACCGCGCATATAGATCGTTCGGTGACTATGAAGGCGACCGACCGTTCGAAAATTGGATCTTCCGGATCGTCACACGACTTTATCTAGACCTGCTGCGAAATCGGCGACGACGCGTTTCGACGGTGTCTTACGACAACACCCTTCCAACGGACTTCGGGTCGGACGCTGTTCGGTTTGAAGTAGCCGACGATCGACCCAACCCCGAGGAGGAACTTCTCTTTAGTGAGTTCTCCGACGAAATGGTTAAGGCGCTCAGTTCTCTAACCGATGAACAGCGCGAGTTGATCCGCATGGCGGACGTTGAGCAGATTCCTTATAACGAGATCGCCGAGAAACTTGGTCGTCCGGTAGGGACCATTCGGTCCAGGCTTCACCGCACGCATAAGCAACTGCGACGCGAGATCGAGACCCTGCGGCTTCGCAACCAGGATCTTCGCGAGCCGGTTCGAGCGTAAGTCGCCACCAAGGCCGATCTCTCTTCCGAAGACCCTTCTGCCCGCAAGAAATGCGGTGAAGCAGAGGGGTCTTCTGCATTTCAGCCTTCCTAGTTGCACCGACTCTCGAATCTAGGGTATTTTCTTTAGGTTGAGTGTGCCTCAACGTGTTGACCGTTGATAGGAGCCCTTTCACATTGGATTGGGACGGTTCCTCTGAGCGGTGAGCGCATGGGTGTGCACTCGACGATCTTAACGTATCGGAGCTTTAACGAAACGCAATGCCACTAGATCCTAACATCAAGCAGAAGACGATCTCGGATTTCGCCACCGCAGAGGGCGACACGGGTTCTCCTGAGGTGCAGATCGCTATTCTTCAGGCTCGAATCCTGCAGATCACCGATCACCTGAAGACCCACAAGAAGGACTTCCACAGTCGCCGAGGTCTCCTCATGCTCGTCGGTAAGCGCCGACGACTCGAGGGATATCTGCGAAACAAGGATGTTGTCAAGTACCGCGAACTCATCGCGCGACTTGGCATTCGCGAAGTCAAGCCTCGATAAGACTCGGAGAAAAATAGAAAATTGATACACACCCATGAATTTGAGGTGGGGGGCAAAGCCTTCTACCTCGAGTCGGGTCGCGTGGCGAAACAAGCGGGTGGTGCCGTTCTCCTCGGAATGGGAGAAACCATCGTGCTTGGCACAGCGACCATGTCAGAGAATGCCCGAGAAGGCATCGACTTCCTCCCCCTCGTCTGCGATTACGAAGAGCGCAAATACGCCGTCGGTAAGATTCCGGGCGGTTACATTAAGCGAGGCGGCCGACCGAGCGAAAAAGCAACCCTCGTCAGCCGATTGATGGATCGACCGATCCGCCCCCTCTTCCCCAAAGGCCTGCGAAACGACGTTCAAGTCATCGCGCTTCCCTTTGCCGTAGAGCAAGATTGCCCGCCCGACGTACTTGCGGTTTGCGCCGCCGGTGCAGCGCTGGCCGTCAGCGACCTCCCGTTCAAGACCCCGATCGCATGCGTTCGCGTTGGTCTTATCGACGGCGAGTTCATTCTCTTCCCCACCAACGACCAAATCAAGGCTTCTGACCTAGACCTCATCGTCGCCGGTCACAAGGACGCCATTTCGATGGTCGAGGCCGGAGCCAGCGAGGTTTCGGAGGAAGTGATGGCAAAGGCGCTCAAGTTCGGCCACAACGCCATTCGAGAGATCGCTCTTGAGTTCGAAAAATTTGCGAAGATCGCGGGCAAGCCTGTTCGCGAAGTCAAGCTCAAGACTCTGGACGAAGGCGTTAAGAAGGCAATTGAGAAGAAGTTTGGTAAGGAGATCGAAAAGACTCTCCTTGGCGCCAAGGACAAGGCTATGCGCGAGAGCGCCTTGGACGATCTGATCAAAGAGATCGCTACCAAGATGGCCGAGGACTACGCCGACCAGCCGGAACTCATCGGACAACTTCGAGAAGCTGCGGACTCCGTCGTTAAGGGCACCGTTCGCAAGCTCATCCTTGAGAAGGATAAGCGACCGGACGGACGAGGTCTTACCGACCTTCGATCGCTGGAAGCCGTTGCAGGTCTTCTGCCTCGCGTCCACGGTTCGGGTCTCTTTACCCGTGGCCAAACGCAGGTCATGACCGTTGCCACGTTGGGTCTCCCCGGAGACGCACAGGAGCTGGACGGTCTGGAAGACATGCCCGCAAAGCGCTACATGCACTTCTACAACTTCCCGCCGTACTCGGTGGGTGAAGTGCGACCGCTCCGAGGTCCGGGTCGACGAGAAGTCGGTCACGGCGCCCTCGCTGAGCGAGCGCTCCTGCCGGTCATTCCGAACGATCCCGACTTCCCCTACACCTTGCTTCTGATCTCCGAAGTTCTCGAATCCAACGGCTCCACGTCGATGGCTTCGGTCTGCGGTTCCACCCTCGCCCTGATGGACGCGGGTATCAAGATCAAGGCTCCGGTGGCAGGTATCGCCATGGGTCTCATGTCCGACGGTAAGGTCTTCAAGGTCCTCACCGACATCATCGGCATGGAAGACTTCTGCGGCGACATGGACTTCAAGGTCGCAGGCACCCGAGACGGTATCACTGCCCTTCAGCTCGACACCAAGCTCGACGGAATTCCCGACGAAGTCCTGGCACGAGCGCTGAATCAAGCCAAGGATGCACGGTTCGCAATCCTCGATGTTATCGAGGCTGAGATCGATGCTCCTCGCGAGTCTGTCGCTGAGACGGCTCCGCAGGTCACGACCATCAATATCAATCCTGAGAAGATTGGTGCGGTCATCGGCCCAGGCGGTTCGGTAATCAAGAAGCTCACCGCTGAAACCGGAACTTCAATCGACATTCAGCAAGACGGTCGAATCTTGATCGGTGCAAACAACGGTGTGGCAGTTCGAGATGCTATCGCCCGAATCCGAGAACTCACCGGTGACATCGAAGTCGGAACGCAGTTCACGGGTCGAGTCAGCCGACTCATGGGTCGTGGCGCACTGGTTGAGATCACCCCCAACAAGGAAGGCATGGTCCCGACCGATCAAATCGTTAACCGAAAGATCGAGCGCCCGGACGATGTTCTCCGAGTTGGCGATGAGATCACCGTAAAGGTGTTCGAAGTCGATTCCATGGGTCGAATCAACCTCACGGCACTGGGTCTGCCCCAAACGCTGGAGCGACTCCAAGATGATTTCGACGGAGAGCCTCTGCCCCGAGTAGAGTCTAACTTCGGCGATCGAGATCGAGGCGGACGAGGCGGAGACCGGGGCGGTCGCGGTGGCGATCGTGGTGGTCGAGGCGGAGATCGCGGTGGCGATCGAGACGGAGGCGCACGCTTCCGAAG
>CAYYJX010000091.1:0-11561 GCA_964471545.1 uncultured Fimbriimonas sp.
GCCGTTGTAAACGTTAGTCTGCGAGATTCCAGGGCCCGTGATGCTCGTCGCCCAACTCTCGAAGTCGTGAGAGAACGTCGTCGTTCCCGCCGAAGTCAGAACCGTGGTCGTTTTTTTAAGATGTCTGTCATCGGTTTTAAAAACAGCAGCGGTCATGTTCAGTGAGTACCAATTACTTTACGGTAGCCTCTTCGGGTTCCGGAGGTCGTTAGTAGAAAATTGTTAACCGGAGAAAAGGAAATTGCTGATTCAGCCGGAACTGCAGAAGAAGATGCGTGAGCAGGAGAGAGCAACATTCATTGACCTTCTGCAGTCAATGCAAACAACTCCGCATCTTTCCACCCAACCGACCCCGTGGCATAATGGCTCCCAACCATGTCGACGACGCCAGGGAGTTCCGAGGCAACAGCGCCTGCCGATAAGCCAAAGCAAAGACCAGGGCTTGCATTCCTAGCGGCTTGGCTTGGCTGGGCGTTCGACGGCTTAGACGGATTCCTCTACACCCTGGTGGCCCTTCCCTTTGTGGCGCAGTTGATGGGGCTTCAACCCACCGACCCCCAAGTGAGCCAGAAGGCGGCGATCATTCAGGCGGTTTTCCTCGTCGGATGGGCGTTTGGTGGAGCGTTCTTTGGTCGGATCGGTGACAAACTGGGTCGCACCAAAACCCTCAACCTCACCATTCTCACCTACGCCATCTTCACCGGACTCTCCGCGCTCGCCGGACAGTGGTGGCACCTGCTGATTCTGCGATTCCTTGCCGCGCTAGGGATCGGGGGCGAATGGGCGGCAGGGTCGGCGTTGGTGAGCGAAACCCTTCCGCCGAAGTATCGCCACTGGGCGAGTGCGATTCTGCAATCGGGATACATGACGGGCATGCTGCTCGCCGCGCAGACGGTTAACCTGTTCCGAGGCATGGACCCTCGATGGGTGTTTGTGGTCGGCGTGGTGCCCGCCCTGCTCACGCTTTGGATTCGCAAAGCCGTTCCCGAGCCGGAAGAGTGGGCAAACGAAGCCAGCAAGCGCGAGCTTCCCAAGATCAGCGCGCTCTTTGGTCCGGAAGTGCGAAAGACCACGTGGCAGGTGCTGGGACTCTCTTCCATCTGCCTTTGCGGAGCCTGGACCATTCTGTACTTTGCAGCTCAGTTGGTGCGCAAACACCCGGATGCCGCCACCATGAACCCGTCCAACTTAACCGCCATGGTGAGCGGAATGGTGACGGTGTACACGCTTTGGAACATCGTGGGGAACTTTGCCGCCGCCGGGCTAACCAAGTGGATCGGCTACCGCAAAGGATTTGTGGTGATGCTCGCCGCCGCGCTGGTGGTGTTCTTGTACGGCTTCTCCGTCCCCAGGAGCATTCCGGAATCACAGATTTGGATCAATGCCGCTGCGTTCTTTGGTCTGGGTGTGTTTGCATCGTTCCCGCTGTATTTCCCGCCGCTCTTCCCCACGTTGTTGCGAACCACAGGGGCAGGATTCTGCTATAACGCGGGTCGATTAGTGGCGGCAGGAGGCACCCTTGTCGCCGGGACCATCGATCCTGGAAAGGCGTTCTACTTTGTTGGTTTTCTCTACATTCCGGCGATCCTCATCGCCATGACGATGCCGGAGTTACCCACGAAGGAAGAAGAGATGCCCGCCGAGAACCCGCACTTCTCCACCGCCAACTGAGGCTTGGTTAAGGGTGAGTCTTGACGATCTCTAGGAACGGCTTGAAGTCGGGGCGGGACGCGTCGCGGAACCACTCGTAAGCCACCGCTTCGGTGTGTGCGGGAGTCACTCCGGCGTCTCGAATCCGCTCCATGCCCAGCTTGTGCCGATCTTGGGTTCGAGACGACACCGCGTCGGGGCAAACCACCACTTCGTAACCCGCTCCTAACAAACCGTGAGCGGTGAGCGAGACGCAGATGTGCGTTTCCACACCCACAAGCACCACTTGTGATCGCTCGAGAGCTTCCAAAGCCGTGAAGAACCCGGCGTCTTCCGTGCAGGAGAAGGTCATTTTGTCGAACGGATACGGGCAAAGAGTTTGGAAGGCATCGTCAAGCCCGCCCATCCGTGCTTGGTTCTGAACCGTGCCAAGGATCGGAATCTCCAGCAACTGCGCCACCTTCGCCAGAAAGAGACTTCGGTTCAGCACCCGGTCGGCTTCGTGAATGGCGGCCATGAACTTTGGCTGAAGGTCGACCAGCACCAGCACCGAGCGTTCGGGGAAGAGTTGCATAGGCCTAGTTTACAATCGCCGTTCATTGAGCGATCCGAGCGACATATCGCACCGACTTTGTTAGGTTCGGAGGGTAGGTTGTTCCCCTTGTAAGGGTGTTCGGGTTACAATAGCGGAGGATTTGGTGCCGGCGGTTCGCCCTAGTCAATGTTCTAGGTCGAGTTCGGGTCACCGAGTGGTTGCAAAACCACGCACCAATAAGGCGCAAAAGAAAAATGAACAAGATTGCTCTTACCGTTGCGGCACTTGGATTGGTTGGCATTTCGACCGCTCAGGTCGCCAACAAGTCGGCCGATTTCACTCTCAGCAGCTACACCCTGAAGGCAGGCGGAATCTTCCCGGTGGACGATGACCTTTCCAACCTGGGCGACAACCTCCTTGCAATCGGCGTTGAGTACCGACTCCCGGATTCCCTTCTCAAGGGCGGCGAGACGTTCATCTCTGCTGAGTACTGGGCACGCGGTCTTCGCTTCGGCAAGGGTTCGGTGATCCCCATCACCATCAACCAACGATTCATGGGTCAACGATTCGCCAACAACGGTCAAACCTACGCGTTCGTTGGAATCGGCTTGGGCATCATCGACGTCAACACCTCGGACAACGTGTTCCTGGGTCGAGCCGGCGTAGGTGTCAACCTGAACGAGAACATCTTTGCGGAAGTTGCCGGCTACATCTCCGACCGCTCCAACGCAGGTCGAGCCAACGCGATCGGCTTCTTCTTCGGCTACCGATTCTAATTCGGTCTTCCTAGAAGGAAAAAGCGACCCCGGCCTTTGGCTGGGGTCGCTTTTTTTAGTTGCGGATCCGCTTCATCTTCCGCTTTTCTTGCCCAAGTCGACCGTCACTCGTCCCCAGCAGGGCCCGAAGCGCAGTGATCTCGTCTCGTATGTGGGCCGCTTTCTCAAACTCCATCGACTTCGCCAGGTCCTTCATGTCTTTCTCCAGAGAGGCAATGAGGATCGGGATATCTTCCACCCGAATCGGCGAACCGTCCTTACCGATCTTGTCACGGGTTTCGGGGCTGTACTGAGCGGCCACTTCAGCAACGGCATCGTAATGGCGAACGGTCTGCCGAACCTCTTTGATAATGGTGGTGGGCGCGGTGCCGTTCTTCTCGTTGTACTCGCGCTGAATCTTGCGCCGCCGCTCGGTTTCATCCATCGCACGCTGCATGGATCCGGTGATGTTATCGGCGTACATGATGACGCGACCATTCACGTTTCTAGCCGCCCGACCGATGGTTTGAATCAGCGAGGTTTCGCTGCGCAAAAACCCTTCTTTGTCGGCGTCGAGAATGGCGACTAGAGTGACCTCGGGCAAGTCCAAACCTTCTCGAAGCAGGTTGACGCCCACGATGACGTCGTACACACCCAGTCGAAGGTCTCGAAGAATCTCAGGGCGCTCCAGCGAGTGCACGTTGGAGTGAACGTAGTTCACTTTCACTCCCACGTCTTGTAGATAGCCGGTGAGGTCCTCCGCCATCTTCTTGGTGAGCGTGGTCACCAGCGCCCGCTCGCCCTTTTGAACCCGAACCTGAATCTCGTTGATCAGATCGTCGATTTGCCCGTGGGTGGGTCGGATATCGATTTCGGGGTCGATGATGTAAGTCGGCCGGATGATTTGCTCCACCACCTGCGCCTGAGTCTCGATCTCAAAGGGGCCGGGGGTTGCGGAAACGTACACCACCTGCGGAACTCGGGTGAGGAACTCGTCGAACTTCAGCGGTCGGTTATCGAGCGCGCTGGGAAGTCGGAATCCATAGTCGACCAGCACCGACTTGCGCTGCCTGTCTCCGTTGTACATGGCGCGAATTTGGGGCAGTGTCTGGTGCGACTCATCGATGAACACCACCGCGTCGGAAGGCAAGAAGTCCAGGAGCGTGTAAGGAGGGGCGCCCGGCACGCGACCATCGAAGTATCGCGAATAGTTTTCGATGCCATTGCAGTAGCCGACCTCGCGCATCATCTCCAGGTCGAACTCCACACGTTGCCGAATGCGCTGCGCCTCAATGAGCTTGCCCTGACTGATGAAGAGCGCCTCTTGAGCGGCCAGTTCTTCTTGAATCTGCTCGACAACCGTTTCCAACCGCTCCCAGGGGGTGACGTAGTGGGTCGCTGGGAAGATAGAGACGCGGCTTGGCTCATCGAGCACCTCTTGCGTGAGCGGGTCGAAAAGTCGAATGCGCTCAATGGTGTCGCCGAAGAATTCGATGCGGGTGACGATCTCTTCGTCTTTGGGCTGGATCTCTAGGGTGTCCCCGCGAACCCGGAATGTCCCACGCTCTAAAACTTGGTTGTTCCGAGTGAACTGCAGTTGAACCAACCGCTTGAGCGCCGAATCGAGATCGAACTCTTTATCCGTCTCGAAGGTCACCACCGAATCCGCGTACACGTCCGGAGAACCTAGGCCGTAAATACAGCTCACCGACGCCACAACGACGATATCTCGCCTTTCTAGCAGCGACTGGGTTGCAGCGTGACGAAGTCGCTCGATTTCATCGTTGACGCTACTGTCCTTCTCGATGTAAACATCGCTGCTCGGAACGTACGCTTCCGGTTGATAGTAGTCGTAGTAACTAATGAAATACTGAACCGAGTTCTCCGGGAAGAAAGCGCGAAACTCTTGGCAAAGCTGAGCGGCAAGCGTTTTGTTATGAGCAAGAACTAGTGCGGGTCGCTGGGATCGGGCGATCACCGACGCCATCGTGTAGGTCTTTCCGGTACCCGTCGCACCCAGAAGGGTTTGGAAGCGGTAACCGCTATCCAGACCGTCAAGCAGTCCTTCAATGGCCTTGCCCTGATCACCCTTCGGCTCGAAGTCCCTGGAAATCTGAAATGGGGTGTCGTACTGGACAATTGCCATAGCTAATAGTATATCTACGTCTACGCAATTGCCAACGTTTGACCCAAGTTACCGGGTTAAGCCTTAGCGAGGGCGGTGCGTGAGACCCAATCGATCCGATTGCGCCGTAGCGAAGATTCCTTCCGGATCCCACTCCGCTTTAAGCGCCTTGTATCGAGCCATTTTCTCTGGACCAAGCCACTGAGACACGTCTTCCGGACGAAGCGTGCTGTCCTTCGCCAGATAGAAGCGTCCGCCTGCTTCAAGAACCAGATCGTTCATCTGGTGAGCCAGCTTCCACAGCCGCTCTCGGTTCTTGGCGGTCACCTTAAAGTCCAAAGCGAAGCTGTAGCCGTCTACCGCGTGGGAGAACAAAAAGTTATCCGGTCGGTGTCGCTTAAGAACACCCAAAAACGACTCTAGCTTGGCTTCTTGTTGCAGTTCCACCTGGCGAGCGAACACCCGTTTGGCATGCTCTTTAGGCACAAAGGTTTGGTACTGAATGAACCCGCCCGGTTCGTAGGCGCGTCTCCAATCCGGAACGTAGTCCAACAAGAACGAGAATGCGACCAAGCTCTGATCGTGCATCTTGTTGTTGCCGAGAGTCGAGCCGCTCACGTACTTCGCCCAGTTGATGAACCTCATCCCCGTGCGGTTACAGAACAGCTTGAGAATCTTCCAGAGCGCTGATTTCGGGAAGAAACCAAGGATGAGCGAGGGAAGGTCCTGCTTCTCCTCTTTCAACGACTTCGGATCGATGCCTTCTTTGTACCAAGCGGCGTGGAAGAGCCCTCTTCCGGCTTGAGCCCCACGTCCAAAGCAGTCGACCCAAGAAACCATGTAGTCGGAGTTGTGTTCGTACTTCTCGAAGAGTTCGAATTGCTCGCGCCAGTCGTCAGCGGATTCGGCCCATACCTTGAGGTCGCCAGAATCCACTGCGTGCATCTGAATCTTGACGCGGGTGATGATGCCTAGGAGCCCGGCCGAAGAGACGATCGCGAAGTAATCGGCATCGTTGGGAGTCAGCGTGCGCAGATCGCCTGCCGCGTTCAAAACATCGATCTCCAGAACCTGCTCGCCAAGGGTGCCTCGGCAGTAATTGTTCTTACCGTGGACATTCATGCCCAGCGCCCCACCCAAGCAGGGATACATGGTTCCGGTAACCACCGGCGGCCAGTAACCGTCTTCCAGCACGTGGCGCCACATGTCTTCAATCGTCACGCCCGCTTCGGCTTCTAGAATGCCCGTTTCCCGATCCCAAGAGAGGATTCGGTCCATGCGGGTGATGTCGATGGTGATCGACTCCTCCAAATAGTTGGCATCGCCGTAGCTGCGCCCCGATCCCCGCAGGCAAACCCTTCGACCCGTTTGCCGAGCCAACTGAAGCACCTCGCGAATCTCGTCGACGCTCGCCGGGCGATACACCCAAGACTGTCCGTAGCTAGACTGCCCGTACCCTTGGACGGTCTCGAAATACCCGTAATCCAGTTCGATCGGAAGCGATCGACCGCTCAAATTCCGAGCCTCCTAAACAGAAAGCTGGGGAAGTTTCGGATGATGAAGAAAATCACCTTCAACTTAAACGAGAGGAAGATTTCGTTTCCGCAGTGCCGCTTCTTGGCAATGATCTCGGCTGCGGTGCGAGAGGGCATCATCATCGGCATGTTCAGCCCCTTGGTCATCTCGGTATCCACCGGGCCAGGCTTCACGGTGGTGACCTTCACGCCCTTCTTGGAAATCCGGTTCCGGAGCGCTTCCAGATAGATGTGAAGAAAGCCCTTGGAGGCGTTGTAAACAGGCTGAGCCGCTCGCCCGCGCACACCTGCCACGCTGCCGATACCCACAATGGTCCCACGCCCGGCGGCCTCGAATCGTTTGGCGGCTTCGTTGATCCAGGCAATCGCACCCGTGATGTTCACGTCGACCATCGCCTTATCGTTCGCCAATCCGTATGGGTCTTTGGAGACGTCCGGCATCACACCCGAGGAGTAGATGAGGGTGTCGATTCCGCCGAGATCCTTTCCGATCTGAAGCATGAGGTCCGGTACGGTTTCGGGCTGAAGCACGTCGTGCTCGTAGATGAAAATGTTGTTGGGATACTCCGATCGGAGTTCCTCAAGGCGATCGAATCGTCGCGCAAGGGCGGCAACGGTGTGGCCCTCTTTTGCGAGAATCCGGGCGAGATCGGCACCGATCCCACTACTGGCTCCAACGATAACGATCTTTTCCATGGTTCCCGATTTAGTGCAACAAGAAAGGCAATTCAACACCCCGAAGGGCAGCGATGGCGGTGAGCAAGAACCCGAGCATCGCGATGATGAGGTGCTTGTCCTTCAAAATCAGCGACTCCGGCTCTCCAGATTCCTCCGCTACAAAGACGATCAACAGATATCTTGCAATGCCGTACAGCACAAACGGTGTCGTCATAATGATCCCCCGGTAACTCTTCGCGGTCCCGCTCTCGATGGAATAGAGCGCATAGGACATTGCGGCAAGAGCGGCGGAGAACACCACCAACACGTCTAACGATTTTTCGTTGTACTTCGACAGCGCGGATCGCGAGCCGAAGCCCGAATCCTTCTTCAAGTGATACTCGTGCCGGCGCTTGCCAAAGCCCAGCACAAAGGCTAGACATGCCGTACAAAGAAGGATCCAGCCGGAAAGTTGCACGTGGATGGCAACCGCACCGACCACGACGCGCAAGACAAAGCCCGTGGCGATGGTGAAGACGTCTGCCACCGCATAAGCCTTCAAACCGTAGTTGTAAGCCACCTGCAAGCCCAAATACGCCAATTGGCAGGCCAAGACCGCTCGGCCCACGGCAAATCCCATGCCGAGTCCTCCGGCAAGACAGAGCACGGCTATGGCCGCCGCAACCGTCGGTTTGATCGCGCCTGAGGCGATGGGTCGATTCTTTTTGACTGGGTGAGCTCGGTCTTTCTCAACGTCCTTGATGTCGTTGGCGATGTACGTTGCCGACGACACAAAGCACATGCCCAAGAAAGCGAGCAAGGTCGCTCGAAACACCTCAGGGGTTCCGTTGGTGGCCTGGTTGGTGAACACAAAAGCGACCAAGACGAACGCGTTTTTGGTCCATTGCTTGACCCTTAGTAGCTTTATGATTGTGTTCATTGTTAGGGCACCTCGGTCCGGGTTCTCAGTAGAACGCGCGACAGCGAACACCCTAACCATAACGGTTTGGGTCCGACTCCCTTTTTTATTCTGGCTGATCAGCGAACGAACCTCAGTTCAAGAGGCGGTTAAGGTTGCTTCTCTCTGTCCCAAAAGGGCCTTACCTGGTAGATTGAAACCCCATGGGCCGCATCGTTGTTCCCGAAGCCGAAGCATTGCTGGATCAAGAGATCAAAGTGCTAGACAAAGGATTTGTCCGCCTTGTCGATTACATGGGCGGCGACCAACGGATTGTTCAGGCCGCTCGAGTCAGCTATGGTTCCGGCACCAAAACCTATCGCCAGGATCGTGGACTGATTCACTATCTCATCAAGAACTGGCACACCAGCCCTTTCGAGCAGGTTCAACTGACCTTCCACACCAAGATGCCTATTTTTGTGGCGCGGCAGTGGGTTCGACACCGAACCGCTCGGTTGAACGAGATCTCCGGTCGCTATTCGGTCATGAAGGACGAGTTTTACGTTCCCGACCCGAACATGGTGAGCTTCCAGAGCTCCAACAACAAGCAGGGTCGTGGCGACACGCTTCCCATCGAAGAGGCTCAGGCGATCATCGATGCCATGGAAGCCGAGCAGCGCGCGGTGTACGACAACTACACCTCCATGATCGATAAGGGCGTCGCTCGCGAACTGGCACGATCCAACCTGCCCCTTTCGCTCTACACCGAGTGGTACTGGCAGATCGATCTTCACAACCTATTCCACTTCATTCGACTCCGTGCCGACTCGCACGCTCAGTACGAGATCAGGGTTTACGCGGACGCGCTGGCTCAGTGCGCCAAAGCGGTTGCTCCGATCGCCTACGAAGCATTCGAGGAGCACATTCTGGGCTCGGTATCTTTCAGCCGCGCCGAGTGCGAAGCTCTCACCGCCATGCTGGCAGGTGGTCAGCCGAACATGGAAGAGAAGCCGCTGAAGGCCTTCTTGGAGAAGCTGGACAAGGTGAAGAGCGCCGTCCCGGCCACCGACCTGGAAGAGCCCGCTCCTCCAACGGCATAACGGCCTTCGCCGAAGGCTTTACCGATTCATCAAGAACACATAGACCGCCTTGATCGCAAGAATTCCAAAGAGGATGCCAAATCCTGCGAGGATGAAATTTGCGATCAGGCGGTCTTGTTTTGAAGGCGAGTGGTCGATTTTCTTGCGCGTGATCTTGCTGTCTTCCCGAAGCTTCCCGGCGAGCGTTTGCACGCTCTTGAGCCTTAGTAGGGGACTGTCCAGGCCGCTTTTGATTTCAGTACCGGGTCGTTCCACCCGGTACAGCGGCTCTTCTAACTCTCTTAAGACGCCAGAGACTCGGGCTTCCATCCACTCCTGGTGCATGGCATCCAGTTCTTGAGCCACCACATCGGGATGCATCCCCACCGCTTCAGCAACGTCCTCAACCGTGATCTTGCCGATTTGGTGATACCGAGCGGTTTCCTCCTCGAGCGATTCCGCCCTTTGCAGGCGCTCAAGGAGGATGCGGAGTTCTTCGTCAGAGGCGATCTCAGACTTCGGGTTGCTACGGAGGCCCCCTTCGGTAGGATCGGATGGACGGAAGAACTCCTGCGACATTACGTTAGGACTGTTTTACCAGTCCCCGCCACCGGAATCTCCACCTCCGAAATCTCCGCCGCCAAAGTCTGAGCCACCCCAGTCTCCGCCACCAAAATCCGAACCCGAATCGAAGGAGCCGCCAAAGTCGGTGCCGGAATCAAAAGACCCGCCGAAATCGGTGCCGCTGTCAAACGAGCCGCCTCCGAAATCGCCGCCAAGATCACCACCATAGCCGCCGGCGTAGTCGTAGTTGTGGTTGTGGTAACCGCCCCAGTGACCGCCATATCCACCGAACGGCGTGTAGTAGTGCGGAGTCATAAGGTTCATCACCGCGCCCATTGCCAGTGCGTTCCAGAGGAAGTCGCCGCTGTTGTAGTGGCGGTACGGGTCGTACCCGCGCACTTCGTACCACGGCCGGAATCGACCCTCGTCTTCCATGCCGCGCATGGTGGGCATTCGACCTGCCATCAGTTCCTCCCGCTCGGCGGCGGTCACCATGACCGTACGTCGCTGTCCGCCTAGGTTCACTTCGACCGGATAGAGGTCGCCGGAGGGCTGACTGCTGAAGTAGGAAACGCCCTTTACCGGCTCGAAAAGCGGAGCTCGCTCGTACAAAGCGTCATCGACACGCGGTGGAATCTTGAACGCCACTTCGGTATCGCCCGTGGCTCGCCGAACGTGAACTTTAGCAGACTCCAGATCGTCCTGAACCAGTTCGAACTGTCGTTGCGCGCGCAGGTAGTCGTCCACCGTCTTTGCCCGGTTGAACAGCGACGTTCCCTCATCGAGGGCCTCTTGCATCCGGGTGCGATATTGACGAATCGCCTCGGTGTCTTGGCTTTCTTCCAGCAGCCCATCGTAGCTGTCTAAGTAGAAAATGGCTTCAATGGCGTTTTGCTTGGCTTCAGCGGCTTTGCCACGGGCCGCGTTCAACTTTTTTTTCTGAGCCGACCAGTAGATGAGTCCTGCAATAGCCGCACCGATCAGAGGGATGCCGATGCAGATCCAGCCGGAGATCCCCGAGCTTTGCTTGGCAACCGGAGCGGCGACCTTCGCCGGAGCGCCGACCGTATTTCGACCTTCAACGGCGGCTGCTTCGGAGAGATGCAGCGCCAAACGGGTGATCCCGGGCGTGAAGTCCGTTTTGGTCATCGACTTCGCCGCTTCGTTGTTCAACTGTTGCAAGCGATTGTTGCTGACTTGCGGGCTGTATCCGGTGATTCCCTTCTTGGTGACCACGACGACAATGCCCTCTTTGCCAAGCTTGAACTGCGAATCGTTGAGATACTTTGCGTACCCGCCTCGATTCTCATTCCCGCCGCGATTCCACCGGTTGCCAAGTTGGGGAACCACCAGAACCTTTAGCTTGTAGGGTGCGATCGCCTTTGCCGCTTCTTCGACCTTTGTTCGGTCGACCAGCTTCACCGCCGATGGGTGGGTCCAAAGCGATCCGTCCTTCAACACCTTGTAGGCGTCTTCCGGAGTGGATCCCTGGGCTTGCGCCTGGGGTCCAACCGCCCAGGCAGTCGCCAGCATCAACGACAACAAGATCGCCTTGGATTTCATTTGCATCTCTACCTTGTAGCACGAAACAGAGGCGGATTTCGTTTCGGTTCCCAAATCACCCGCTGACACCACGCCTCAATCACTATCGATTGACAATAGAAAACGCCCTGGCAGAAGATTCCTGCCAGGACGCTCTTATGGAAGACCGTTCCTCTAGTGCAGGTGCACGTGACAAGAGCACTCGTCATCGTGCGACGCAT
>CAYYJX010000092.1:0-11481 GCA_964471545.1 uncultured Fimbriimonas sp.
TTGGGCCCTTGACGCAACCTTTGGCATGTAGTGTAGAGACCGGTCTCTCAAGCGATCTTCGGGCGGCGCTACCCTGGCTGAAGAGAACCGCCCCACTCAATTCCCCTCTAGGGAGGGGTGCCCCAACGGGGCGGGGTGGTCGGCTCTGATGGAAGTATGCGGCTCTCGTATTGCAGCTTCCTCACCCCTCTGCCTCAGACGGGCATAGAATAACCCAACTACAACCCGTCCGACGGTCTTTGGTAGCCCAGATTCACGCCGTGGTCTTGCTTGAAATACTCCGGCACAAGCTCCAAAAACGCCTCGATGTCCCGCATCATGCGTTCATAACCGGGCACGTCCGTCCGACCCGATTGGTAAACCATCAGATACGGACCCACCATGTCCCAGTTGCGAACCGGCATCGACTGCATGCGTTCCAGAGCGAGAGGATGAAGCAGGTCCATCGCCTTGCGTTCATCGGCGGCGCGGATGAAATACGCCTTGTTGAACGCCTCCGACTCCACCGTCATCTCCCGAATCCCGAACACGGTTCCGATCTTGTTGAACCAGTTCTCCGGACTCAGTTTCAGCCCCGGAAGGTTCAACGGCACCCGAGCCACCGCAACCGAGAACCAGTAGGTGGAGGTTCGGCGTCGACCCTCGGAGTCGGTGGTGTCGTCTTCGTATTTGTAGTCGAACAGATACCAGTCGATCTCGCCTCTGCGACCAATGAGCGACGGCCCCGAATACTGCCGATCGCCCCGGTGGAAGAGCTCGAACCAATCGTCCAGACCATCCACCAAGGCGTCTTTGGTGGCGTTGAAGTTAAACCCAAGGAACGAGTAGGTCTCCACCTTGTTCAGCGACTCCGGGTGGAACTCTAGACCCAACCGCTGCGCCAACAGAAACATCTCTTGACGTCGCTTCTCCGCCTGCTTCGCGCTGTAAATGGCGCCTGCAATGATCAGCACCACAAAGACGCCAAAGATCAAAAAGAAACCGTACTCACCCATCGCCTCACCCCCAAACCCTTACCAAAACTAGATACTGCGGCGTAAGGCGAAAGGGTTCAAGCGTCTTCAAACTCTTCCGTTTCCGCCTCATCGGGGTCAAAGCCGTGATCTTCCTTCATGTAGTCCGGAATGAGGTCGATGAAGGTTTGAACACGGTCCATGAGCTCCCCATACTCTTCCACCGACGCTCGGCCGGGTTGAATGGCCATGATGTAAGGACCGTTCATTTCCCAGCCCACGCTGGGGCGTTCCAGAAGGTGGCTGATCGCTAACGGGTGAAGGACTTGGTGCGTAAGCTCGGGGTCCCATGTAAACACCATGAACCGATCGTTGAACTCCTTGGACTCGGTGCGGAAAACAGGCACCTTCACCGCCGCTCTTGCCCGATAGAACTTAGAAGCAGGATCGATCTGAGCGGGCGGAAGGATCATGGATAGCCGCGCGATGACGATTGAGAAGTGGTCTACCGTGATCGACTTCGAGAGCGGTGACTCCTTCTTTTGAGCATCCGGTTGATAGCTCGAGTGATCGGTCGCGTAGTCGATCACGAACCAATCCATCTCCGTGGTCGTTTGAAAGAGAACGGGCGAAAGCACCGGATTGGGGTGCCACCCAAAAAAGCCGAGCCACTCAGACAGCCGCTCGGCAAGGGGGTCTCGCTCACGAAACCAAATACCGAGTAGCGCCAAAAGCGGTGCTCCGCCCGAGTATCCGGGGTGAAACTCCATGCCGCGAAGCTCGGCGAGCTGCGCCAACTCCGCTCGGCGTACCTCCGCCTGCCGGAGCAGGAAGCGACGGTAGAACAACATCGCGACCAGGACCACCACGCCAAAAATCGCGAGGCCGAGAATGGCATTCGCCTCGGCCCGTTTCATGGCGGTGTCCATCGACTGATTGTCCTACAGGCGAGCGATTATCGAATCCAAACGATGGCGTCTTTCGCCGCCGAATTCGGGATGCGCACTTTTCCGCTCTTGTTTTCCAACTGGAGCCGAACCGATTTCTTGGCATCGAGGTCGTAGACGTCTGCCAAGAAGCCCTTCTTCTTGCTCGGCGCGGGGAAGCTCCACTCGGTAGCCGATTGCGCGTTCACCCGTGCAATCAGTTGCGATCCGTTCCCAATCGCTCGCGCCGAAGCCGCCGGGGCGATGCCGGAAAACTCCAACGACGAAAGCGAAATCCAATCGGTGCCCTTGTTGTCCAGCACCAAGGTGTGCTTGCCCTCTGGAACCTCGAGTTTCAACGTCCGTACCGACGACTGCTTAAAGGTTTCGGAGCTATCGAACTCCACCGAGACCGTTTTGCCCGCCGCCGTCATTTGCAGGCTTCCCCCGTTGGTGGCAAGCTCGCTGAACTTAGCGGTAATGGTGCTTCCCCCCTTGGGGGCGGTGAACTCGAACGTCACGGGTTTGGTGCGCAGCGCGGCGTTGTTCTTGCCTTGGAAATACTTGCTCAACTCGCCCGATCGACCCGCGTCCTTTGGCAGCACGAAGTCGTAACCCACGTTAGGACCCCACCCTCGACCCGGAATGAACGTGAGGTTCGAGCCCAGCTTCTCTGAAACGGCAACATCCACAACCTTCCAGTCCGAGCCGAAAGGCTGGATCGCCTGCAAAATGCGCGACGCGTAGGTGAACTCTGGGAAGAGCTTGTCTCGGTACACCAGATCCCAGGTCCAGTATTGACCCGCACCCGCGTGCAGGTTCAAAAGCCCGCTCCAAATGCCGTCTCGAATGGCCGCTACCTGCGGCGAACCCTGTGCCATCAGGTCTCCCGGACCTACTTCGCCGTAGAAAATCGGCTTATCGGTGGTCTTCGGCTGAGAGAAGATCATGGCGGCGACGCTAGGCGGGTACCCGTGCGGCTGATAGTAGTCGGCCGATTCGTAAATGGGTAGCTCCATGCCGGAACTGGTGGTGACCAGGTGGTCGTACGGGTCCTGATCGCGCACAAATTTCATCATCTCTTTGTGCCAAGCGCCCACGGTTTCCTCGCGCTTCTCCACAATCGCGTTCACCCATTCGACCTCGTTGAACAGCTCCCACGCCATGATGGAATCGGAGTGCCCCCAGCGCGCCACCGCGTATCGCAGCCATATCTTGGCGAGCTTCTTTGCCCGCGGGTTGGTGAAGAACTCCTTCGGGTCGGCTAAAAATCCACCGTTCTTGGTGTTCCAAGGGTTCTCGTCCCAGTTGGGATTGGTGCGAGTGGTCCACTGTCCGTGGTGGAAGAGCACCCACTGGAATCGCACGCCGTTCGCTTCGCAAGCGTCCACCAGATCGGCCCATCGGCTAAGATTGGTTTGGTCCAAGGTGCCCGGTTCCACCTTGCGGTCCAGCGGCCACCAGGGGTTTTTTTGGTCCCAGTGGTTGGTCCAAATGCGGGTCCAGTTCAGCCCCGAATTGCCCATCTCCTTAATGGTCTGGGTCAGATCGGGCAGCCCCGGAGACTGCCAACCCAGGTTGAAACCGATCGGCCAAAACGGTTTGCCTTGCTCATCGGCAAAGCCCCACTTCCCGCCTTTGACAATGAACGATCGTGGGTTTTTGCGAGCCTTCATCATCGGCTCCAGCTGAATCTTCACCCCTTGGATCGGAGCGCCGTTTCGGATCACGCGCAGGCTTTTCGGGTCGATCTCACCCTTGGCAAGAATCACCGCATTCCACTTTTTGCCGTCCCAGTAGGCGGCTCGATCTTCCGACCGATCTTTCCCTTTCAGCCGGTACTCCACGCGCACGTCGTTGAGTTCAAAGTCGTAGGGGTTGCCCGGAGTCTCGATGGAGAACGCAAGGCGGAATGGGTCTCGCCAACCGCCCTTTTGGGCAGGAATCGCGGGTTGATGTAAGGATAAACCCAAAAGAGAAAGCGCAACTATTCCGTTCAGCATCGAAGGAGTCCTGCCTCTATCTTCGCACGTTTCTGCCGGCGTTCTCGAAACCCTTTTGCATTTCGGCCGAAATGAAGGACCTCGCCCCTCTCGACACCTGCATATTGCTGGGATTTAGAACCGAAACCACCCCGTCGTGAGAAAACAGCACTCCCATTTAGGCTTCAGAGGGCGCAAAATAAGAGAGTCATCGACAGTGATTGGTCGATACATCAATTTGAATCAACGGAGATCACGTAGCAATGAGTTCGACCATCAAGATCATCGGCCAAAGCATTCCCAACCTTCCGTGGGAGGATCGCAAAGAGCCAGGGCAAACCCCGGTTTGGCGATACAGCCAAAACCCCATCATTCCGCGGGACCTGATTCCCACTTCCAACTCCATCTTTAACAGCGCCGCCGTTCCTTACAACGGCAAGTTCGCGGGCGTCTTCCGCTGCGACGATCTTTCTCGAAAGATGATCCTGCATGCGGGCAAAAGCGAAGACGGCATCAACTGGAACATCAACCACGATCCGATCGACTGGATTTACGACGACCCCACCGTGAACAAGAGCGAGTACGCCTACGACCCGCGCGTGGTGTTTGTGGAGGATCGTTACTGGATCATGTGGTGCAACGGCTTCCACGGCCCCACCATTGGCCTGGGCTACACCTACGACTTCGAGAAGTTCCACATGCTGGAGAACGCGCTACTGCCGTACAACCGCAACGGCGTGCTCTTCCCCCGAAAGGTGAACGGTCGATACCTCCTCATGAGCCGCCCGAGCGACACGGGTCACACCCCGTTCGGCGACATCTTCATCAGCCAATCCGAGGACATGGTTTATTGGGGCAAGCACCGATGGGTCATGGGTCCGCGCGAAGCGTGGGAATCGACAAAGATCGGCGGCGGTCCGGTGCCGATCGAGACCTCCGAAGGCTGGCTGGTGTTCCACCACGGCGTTCTCACCTCGTGCAACGGCTACGTGTACTCGTTCGGTGCGGTGATTCTGGACCTTGACGAGCCTTGGAAGGTTCGATATCGCTGCAAGACGTATCTGATCAACCCTCGCGAGCCGTACGAGATCGCAGGCGACGTTCCGAACGTGACCTTCCCGTGCGCGGCTCTTGCCGACGCTCCGACGGGCCGAATCACGCTCTACTACGGCGCGGCCGATACGGTGACCGGTCTGGCGTTCACGCAGGTCGAAGAACTGTTCGAGTACGTGAAGAAGCACAACACCGAGAAGTAACTTCTCGCCACTTCTCTTCGCACTCCATTCCTCTCTACGGAGGAGTGGCGCGAAGCGACGGGCTGGTCTCCCTAATTCCCCTCGCCCCTCTGGGGCAGAGGGGTCAGGGTTGAGGGGCCTCGCAATACGAGAGCCGCAAAGACCCGACCCTACTCCGTCAACAATTGACGATCTCGTTCCGACGCATCCCGCATCACCACCGACCGACTTCCGCCGATCTCCACGAACTCGCCGCACTCCGATCCGCCCTCGTTCATCCCAAACTCCACTTGCACCCCATCCATGTTGTAAACCGGATGATAGAACTTAGAGATCGAGGTGCAATCGCCCATGGCGTAGTGACCGATGAGCGTGCGACGAAACCGTTGCTCCGAAACATTAGGCCCGCTTCCGTGGATGACTTGACCGTTGAAAAAGAGGACATCGCCTGCCTTCATCCGAATAGGCACCACCTGCATGTCGGCCGGAACCTCGACTTCCACATCGGTGAAGGACTTCGTTGTATCCGCCGGAGTCAGGCACATCGTGGGCAAAAGATGACTCCCCGGCACTACCGAAAGGCAGCCGTTTTCCTCGTCGGAATCGTCTACAGCCAACCAAGCGGCAATACAGGTGGACGGACTTGCCTTGAGATAGAAATTGTCTTGGTGCAACGCCTGGCCGCGCGCTCCGGGCGGCTTAAAGTAGAACATGGTCTGAACCGCCAACGGCTCTTCTCCAGTGATTTCCACCATCCATCGTTTCAGTCGCGGATCGGTAAGCCATTGCAGACTCAGCGCATCGTAGCGGTGCGGTTGCATGAGGCGAGGATAGACCTTGAGCGGATCGCGATCGTCGCCGGAAAAAGAACGGTCGGCGGGTTTGCCCAGAAGGCGAAGGTTTTCGAAGTGCTTCTTGAACGTCGAAAGCTCCTCCGCCAGAAAAAGGCCACGCACGACGACATACCCGTTCTTCTCAAAGAACTCCCTGTGGTGTACGACGTCGCTCTCCGGACACGCCGATTGCATGCCCTGATTATCGTGGGGTGCCAACGAGCGACATTTGCTAGATCCTGCTGATAGTTGATAATATCCTGCTATCAAAAAGCACATCCACCGCTATCTTCAGGAGTACACCCGCGAGTTTATTGCCGGTTACGACTTAAAAGGCGCCGGTTACCGCATCCATCGAGAGACCGGAACCCCGAACGATTTACACATTTTCACTGTGTCCGGATCGGGCCTCGTTCGAGTCGGTTCAGACGAGTTTTGGACGGAGCCGGGCGAGTGGACGGTTTGGCCAGAAGGCACGCCGCACGATTACGGCCGACCCGTGCCGAGGCCAACCAGCAAGGTGCCGGGAAGATCAGCCCGACACTGGGAACAACTGTGGTTCCACGTGAAAGCCCGTCCTCACTGGTCGGATTATCTCAAGAGCGCTCAGGAAACGGTCACGGGCAAGCACCGTCTGTACCGCTACCTGCCCGACCAACGCGCGCCCGGAGTCACCGACGAGCTCTTGGCAATGGCAAGACGCCTGGAGCGATCGTTCAAGTATTTCGAAGCGTCGACCGCGGTTCACTTTCACCAGTTGGAGGGCATGCTGCTACGACTTTCCGAAGGGTCCTCGATTGCGGAAATCCCGCTTCCTCCCGGTCCCGATCCCCGCATCGATCGAGCGATCACTTACGCCCAAAAGAACCTGGCTCAGCGGTTTACGGTAAAGGAATGGGCCGACTTCGTTGGGCTCAGCGAGTCTCGGTTCGGACACTTGTTCACCGCTCAAGTCGGCGAAACTCCGGTGGAACACCTGGAGCGACTGCGATTGGAGCGAGCCTGGCGATTGCTTCTTCAGACCAACCTAAAGGTGGGCGAAATCGCATCGATCTGCGGGTACGCCAACATCCACTACTTCAGCAACCGATTCACCGCCTTTTACGGGGTGCGCCCTTCCTCGGTGCGGTCCGGCAACTCCCAACCGGGCTCGGTTGCGTTTCCCTGAATCCTTTTTCGCAAGGGGTGGCTCTTCCAGGTTAGAGGAACCTACCATGTCCATCGACCGACTCACCCACTTAATCGCCGGAATCATCCTTGCCACCGCACTCACCCTTGCCAACACCGTGAACCCGGCTTGGATGTGGCTGGCCGCTCTGCCCACATTTGGACTGTTCTTGGACGCCTTCACAGGTTTCTGCCCGATGCGGGCCATCCTGAAGGCGGCGATCAAGGCTCCTGCAAAAGGTTAACAATAGGAAAAAACGCCCAATGAAGTCGGGCCGGGAACAGCCCCCATCCCTCTGAAGTATTCAGGGGGATGTCTGTTTCTGTGATGATGGCCGCAGGCGCCCTGTTGCTCGGAGCACAATCGCCTTCTTTTGAAAGCTTTCACGACTATGTAATCCGGCCAGATGAGAAGACCGAACTATTTGTTCGAGAGTTCGGAAAAGTGGGGGCCCCCGTGATTGTGGTTCTTCATGGAGGTTGGGGTGCCGAGCACAGTTATATGATTCGTCCCCTGCAACACCTTGCCAAAACCCATCGGCTGGTGTTTTACGATCAACGGGGCTCGTTACGCTCCAAAACAGACATGGCGACCATCACCGTGGACCGGCATATTGCCGATCTCGACTACGTTCTCAAGTCGGTCGGTCAAGAGAACGTCACGCTCATTGGGCATTCCATGGGCGGCTATTTGGGAATGGCGTACGCCACCAAGTACCCCAAGAAAGTGAATCGACTCCTCCTGATCACCCCGGTGCCTGCCAAGTTCGATAGCAAGTTTTGGGAACGCATGGACGCTCGAACCAAAACCCTCGCCGGCAAGGAAGCGGATATTGTTGCCGAACTCGAGAAGAACGGACTGGCGCGCACCCAAAATCCGAACGGATTCACCGAACGTCAGGACTGGCAACGCCGACAGCTCTTTTTTGCGGCCGCGGGTGGAAACGTCTATCGCTGGAAGGAGTTATGGAAGCAGGTACCGCTTGGCTTTTATGATGCCAACGCCGGTGCAGCCGCGGGTGCCACCATGCCCGAAACGGTCGATCTCACCGCCGACCTCAAGACGCTCTCGATGCCCTTCCATGTGATCTTCGCCGACCAGGATTACATCGATCCCGACGCGCAAGAGGCATGGCTCAAGCTGGTTCCGAACGCCAAAGCGGAACGGTGCAAAGATGCCGCACACATGATTTGGTGGGATCAACCCAAAGCCTTTCGACAGTGGGTCGATCGCGCGATGAAGTCTAAGTAATCGGTCTGAAAACAAAAAAGCGACCGGGCGGATAATGCTGCCCGGTCGCCTCTCTCAGTGAGTTCGCTGAGCCTTACAGCCCGACGCCTTTTGCCGCCCAAAGGAAGCCCCGGCGCATGAGTTCGCGCGGAACCTCTGCCTCCAGCACCACTCGCTGGTGACCCAGCGCGTTGTAGAACACTCGACCCGCGCCGTACCGCTTGGTGTACACCTGAGGCATCGCGCAGGGGTTGTCCACATGCGGACCGCCGACTCCCGGAAGCGGGAACTGGGTGGTGGCAAGCACGTTCACGCCCGGATCCACGTGCAGGTAGTACTGCTCGCTCACCACTTCAAAGTCGGAGAGACCGTCGGTGATGGGGTGCGGGTTTGCGGTGTTGATGTTCACCGTGTAAGTCACGCCGTCGTTGCCCGGGTGAGCCACCCATTGGCTGCCCGTCATGAACTGCCACTCGGTGTGGTTTCGAAAAGCGTCGCACATGCCACCGTGGCAGCCTGCGATTCCGATTCCAAGTTCGGCGACCGCCTTTTGAACGGGCGCGAACTGCTCGTTGGTGATGGTGCTCATGGTGTAAACGGGCACCAAAAGGTTCATAGAAAGAACCTTCTCTTCATCGGCAAAAGAGTCCAGCGAGTTCGAGACTTCGACTTCAAAGTTCTCTGCTCGCAGAATCTCGGCAAAGAGGTCGGCGACCTTGTCCGGCTCGTGGCCGTCCCATCCGCCCCAAACGATCAACGCTTTTCGATCTGCCATTCTTCCTTCCCGGGTTTACGCCTCAAGTCTAACGGAGTTGATCGATAAATCGCCCCCGGTAAGGTCTCTAAAGAAGCAAGATCGGTAGTTTTCATGACACGCCGCCCCCACCTGCTCCACTTGGAGCAACAACGTGTCCTTATCGCAGTCGATGCTGACCCTTTTCACATGCTGAAAATGGCCGCTCGTTTCGCCTTTGATCCAGAAGCTCTGGCGAGATCGGCTCCAGTAGGTGGCGCGACCCGTTTCCAGCGTCTGTTTCAGCGATTCTTTGTTCATCCAAGCCATCATCAGCACCTCTCCGTTCACCGCGTCTTGCACGATTGCCGGGATAAGGCCGTCTGAATTGAACTTGAACGAATCGATGAGGCCTGCCCATTCGAGCGCCTGATCGTTAGTAGGGTTTTGTTCGTTCATGGTTCACCATGCCCTCGGCAGCCATCTGCCGATGCATCTCTATTTTGAACGACCGGTATCCTGAATCCGTTGGCATCCGATTCCGCATCCCCCGCTCTTTCTCAGCCAGAACCGGGCACTTCCGTCGCCCCGTTTGGATGGTTGAAACGGCCCCTTTGGCAGCTTTTGCTGCTTGCCATGCTGCCCCTATTGGGTTGGTGGAACTCGGGACTGTTCGATCTAGACGAGGGCTTTTACGGGGCGGTGGTTGCCGAAATGAATCGCCGAGGCGACTGGATCACCCCTTGGTACAACGGCAAGCCTTGGTTCGAAAAGCCAATTCTGCTGTACTGGCTCGCCAAGCCCACCATCGGCGCGTTCGGCATCTGGTTCGGCCCCCGATTGCCTTCCGTTCTCTGCACCCTCGGCCTTTACTGGTTGCTGGCACGGTTCGCCGAGAAGCGGTTTTCCGGTTCGGCGGGGGCGTGGTCGATTCTGGTGGCAGGAGGGTTCTTGCTGCACGCGGGCTTGGGTCGGTTGATGATGACCGACGCACCCCTGAACCTCACCTTTGCCGCGGCGATGCTGGCGTTTTGGGATTCGTTGATCGAACCGGATATCGCCAAGAAGCGCACCGCTCGATTGCTCATGGGCGTGGCTCTTGGTCTGGGAATCTTGGCGAAGGGTCCGGTGGTGATTCTGCTCACCATTCCCATTGCCGTGGTCACCTTTGCGCTTCAACCCCAACGCCGAGCCGCGTTCAAGTTCGGATGGACCACCACCTTTCTTGCCATGGTGCTGGTGGCCTCCACTTGGTACGCCACGTCTTACGGCATCCACGGTCAGTTGTTCGTTCAGAAGTTCTTGATCGAGCAAAACCTCAACCGATTCTTGGGCGGCGATAAGGCGCACACCGTCGGCATTGGAACGCTGTTCGCTTACGTTCCCATTGTGCTTTTGGGCGCGCTACCGTGGTCGATTCCAGCCTTTAAGTCGTTCCCCGGCAAGGCGGCCCTGGCGAGCCTGAAATCTTCTTCCGCCGACGACGGTACGGGCTTGCGTGTGTTCTTAGCCACCTGGTTCTTGGTGGTCTTCCTGTTCTTCACCGTGAGCGGCGCCAAGTTGGTGCATTACGTGTTGCCGTGCATGCCTCCGCTGGCGCTGCTGATTGCCGACCATCTTTCGCGCTCTTCTCAGGCGGTTCAGGCTCGGTGGCAAAAGATCGGGGTGGCGTGGATCGTGTTCCTTGCGGTGTTGCTAAACGTGGCTCAGGTGGCTTGGTACGCGGCTTCGGGTCAGGCCGAGGCGCACTCGTTGGCGCTCTCGATTCCCAAAGAGAAAAAGGTGGCGCTGTATCAACTGAGTCGACGGGAAAAGAGTCGCGGCACGGGCGGCACTCGGCTGATGGAGACCTCACTTCCCTCTTTGATGATGGTTCTGGATAGGGCGACGGTGGACACGGAGAACCTTTCCGAGGCGGCGGAGTGCGATGTGTTGCTCACGCGCACGGGTCGGATTTCGGAGTCCGAGGCGGCTTCCAACGGGTGGAAGGTGCTGAAGCAAGGCACGAACTTCGTGCTTTACTCGCGGTAGGCGGGCGTCTGTTGGTGTTCCTGAATCTGTTTTGGCGTGTCGCCGATCGGGTTTTGTGGGAGAGACGTCTCTTTCCGGAGACCACCCCGCCCCTGCCGGGGCAACCCTCCCTAGAGGGGAATCTCAGCAGGCTGGTTCTCTACAACCGCTTCATTCGTTCTTGGCTCCTCAATGCCGCTGCACCCGTGACTGAAGGTCCAAACTTAATTCCCCTCTACGGAGGGGTGGCCTGAAAGGCCGGGGTGGTCTTCTGGCACTAGCAACCGCTGACGGGTTTCCGAGTTTAGGAACCTAACTCAAGCGGCGGAGCCGCGACAGGCATCGCAGCCCAGGGTGTCAACCCTGGGTTTGATCGTCACCCGAAAAAGATCGAACGGCGGAGCCGTGGCG
>CAYYJX010000093.1:0-9852 GCA_964471545.1 uncultured Fimbriimonas sp.
CTGCAGCGCTACCTAGCGCAAACGCACGAGATGCTCGCGCTTATTCCCCGGGCAGTGAATCCCGCCTTGCACGATCGCCTCAGCAACCTTGCGGGCGAACTCAGCTCGGGAAAAGTCGCCAAAGCCCCGAAAAAGGGCAAAACACCCACTGATTGAGCGCAAAAGGCACGAAAAACTTTGATAAGGGATGCTTCAAACGGTTTTTCCTGCCAAACTTTTAGGAGAGTCGCCGAATTTGTCGGATTTCGCCAATTCGCTACGAGTCCTTTCCAGATATCCAACACTATGGAACCCAGCAGTCATCGTCGATAGCGCTCACGTCTCGGTTTGAATCGCGGCGTGGCAAAGCGCCTCGCCTAAACCCTGAACCCCAGGGTCTTCAAACCCAAGGAGACGAATCCCATGCGCACGGATGATCAAGCCTTAGAAGATCGACTGATCGAACTCGCCGACGTGCAAGACCGAGACGTCATTCGCGAGGCCCTCGACGGCTACCACGAAAGTGAAATCGCGGATGCAATGACGCGTGTGGACACCGACGTCGCTCTTCACGTGCTGCAGAAGCTCGACGCAGAAACAACCGCGTACGTCCTGATCGAACTGCCGACCGAAACCGCACGGGCGATCATTACCGAACTGCCCGATGCGAGCATTGCCCACTACCTAGACATCCTCCCCATGGATGACGCGATTGAACTTCGCGAGGAACTGGACCCAGAGCGGTTCGAATCGCTGCTAAACGTCATTCCGGAAGAAGACGCTCAAGAAATTCGACGCCTTCTCAGCTATCCGGAAGGGTCCGCCGGCCAGCTGCTTACCGAAGATTTCGTAGAGGTTAGCCCGGACGCTACCATGGCGGACGTTTTGAACGTGATCCGCCACACTTCGGATAGCGACTTCGAGACGGTCAACTACATTTACGTTCTCTCGGAGGATCGGCACCTGCTGGGGCTTCTAACACTTCGCCGAGTCATTCGATCCGAGCCGGACCGAACGGCTCGTGAGATCATGAACACCGAGCCCGTCACCGCTCCGGTGACGATGCCAGAAGAGGACGTTGCTCGCCTGCTTGCGAAGTACGGGTTTAGCGCGATTCCGGTGTTGGACGACCGAGGGCGAATGCTCGGCATTGTCACCGCAGACGACGCTCAAGAAGTTCTTGAAGAAGCTCAAACCGAAGACGTGCTCATGTTCGGTGGTGTCACGGGCGACGCCGAGGCTTACCTTTCCCTCTCCATTTTCGAACTTGTCAAACGCCGATTGCCCTGGCTGGTGATCTTGTTTGTCGCCGAGTTCTTTACGGGTTCGGTTTTGCGGCACTATGTCGGCACTCAGGCAGATTCCGACCCTAACAACGCGCTCGGAATCGTGGCGCGGCTCATGCTGTTTGTTCCCCTGCTGATTGGTGCGGGAGGAAACGCCGGAAGTCAGGTCACCACCACCATCACTCGAGCCTTGGCTCTTGGAGAGGTTCGGGCCAACGAATGGTTTAAGGTTATTCGCCGAGAGCTAAGTGTCGCGCTTATCATTGGCCTCACACTAGGAGCGCTCGGCTTCCTTCGAACCAAGTTGCCCGTCATCGGCTGGAACCAACCGATGTACCTGGCTCTCGTGGTGGGGATCGCCATGCCTTGCATCATCATTTGGGCAGCCACCGTCGGATCGGTCTTGCCGATCACGGCAAAGAAGTTAGGACAAGATCCAGCCGTTATGAGCGCCCCGTTCATTTCGACATTTGTGGATGCAACGGGGTTGATCATCTACTTCGAAGTAGCCCGTCGCGTTCTCGCGGCTTACGGACACCCCTTTTAAGTCGGGTTGATGGAAGGTTGGTGTCGAAGCAAGGAAACCACCGACTTTCCGCCTTCCCCGGCAAGCGTGCGGTGTAAAGTTATGGGCATGCCGGGGCTAGCCGCATGGATGCGCACAACCACGACAGCGTCGATTCTCCTGTCAATCCTTCTGGGACCTGCGGTCGTAGACGCCGCCCCAAAGCGCAAGCAACGGAAATCAAAAGCGCCCATCGCCCGCAAACTTCCGAAGAAAGGCGAGTGGATGCCGCCGCGAACGGGTCACCCTCTCGATGTCGTTCTTTCGAAGAGTGCGGTCGTCATGGAAGAAACCACGGGCAAAGTGCTCTGGTCGCGAGATAAAGACACCCCTCGATACCCGGCGAGCACGACCAAGATTCTCACAACCCTGCTCTTCCTCGAGAAAACTCAACCGGATGAGATCGTTGTCGCTCCACCGGAGATTGAAACCATCGGCGAATCGAGCATGCACCTCAAGCCGGGGGAGCGCGTTCGAGCGAAGTACCTGGCGTACGCGATGATGCTGCGAAGCGCGAATGACGGGTGCTATGCGGCGGCCAACCACGTTGCGGGATCGGTCCCTAAGTTTGTGGAACTGATGAACGCGCGAGCCAAGGAGATTGGTTGCACCAACACGGACTTCTACAACACCAATGGCCTTAACGACAATCGGCACAAGACCTCGGCTTACGACCTTGCGTTGATGGGTCGAGAGGCCATGAAGAATGAGACCTTCCGGGAGATCGTGAAAACTCGGAAAAAGAAGATTGCACGAAGCACCAACACCAAAGACCTATGGATGGTGAGCCGTAACAAGATTCTTTGGAAAGATCCGACTGCCGATGGCATCAAAACCGGATGGACGATTCCGGCAGGGCACACATACGTGGGGAGCGCGATGCGCGGACCGATGCGAGTGATCACTTCCCTGCTTGATGACCGCTCCTGGCAAGATTCTCACCTGGCGATGATCGACTGGGCGTTTAAGACCTATCGGAAAGAGAGGTTTAAGTCGGCGGGGGTGATCGCTAAATCCGACCTTGGCCCGGGGGCGGAAAAACTAGATGGAGTCTTGCTCATCGACCGCGATGTCTTCGTGGTTGTCCCGATCAAGCGACCCAAGGTGACCACTCGATTCGAGCCGAGCTCGACAATCCCAGACGGCTTCACCGTTCCGGAAGGAACAACCTATGTGGGAGATTGGGTGGTGGCCGACTCAGAAAAGTTTGAACAGCGAATTCCGGTCACCCAGAGAAAGACCGGTTTGTTCGGCCCAAAGATCGACCCTGATACGGGCAAACCGATTCCAGGATCCGGGGGGCCAAGTGGCGTGGGAATTGGTTTTGGAATCGTGGCGCTCGGCCTAGGCGGTCTCTCCTACGCAATGAGGAACCGAGCCCGAAAGTTCTAGTTTCAGCGGCTTCATTCTCGATTCTGCCATAATAGAAGTTCTCATTAGTGTCTGTGTACGAATCCGGGAGGATTCCTCTGCACCATCCACGAAAAGGGCACGCGGTTGAAAGCCTTGTTGGAAGCGTTCGAGAGAACCCTTCCCTAGTCCCAAACCTGACATCCACTGCTGCAGTGAATGTGCCGCGTGTGCCCGACTCCGTCCGAGAAGGACGCGGTCCGAAGATCGAATCGACTGCGAAGAGAAAGTCAGGAAACATGAATCGAAAACCGAATAACGGCGGTCGCGATTTCAATCGCGGCGCACGCCCGTCCCGAGAAGGGGCCGGCGGCAACTTCAACAACCGAAACCAAGGTGGCAATTTTGGCAAGAGCCGACGCCCATCTGGTGGACCGAGCGGACCTTCACGAGGTCCCGGTGGCGGTTCGGGCCGAGGGCCCGGCGGCAACTCCTTTACCGATAAAGTTCGCGAAGCGGGCTTCCAAGAATCCATCGAAAAGCGCGAAGAGCGTGATCGTAAGTTCGGTAACAGAGGTGGAGATCGACCCAACTATGGTCGCCCGAATTCTGACCGACCCTACAACAACGATCGCCCTTACAACAATGATCGCGGTGGGGATCGAGGCGGCTATCGCGGAGGAGACAACCGTGGCGGCGACAATCGCGGCGGCTTCAACCGAGACGGCGATCGCGGCGGCTACCGAGGCGGAGACAACCGAGGCGGTGGATACGGCGGCAATCGTGATGACCGCGCACGAGGCGACCGACCTTACGGTGACCGACCGCAGGGTGACCGTGGAGGCTTTAATCGGGGCGGAGATCGACCCTACAACCGAGACAATCGCGGTGGAGATCGACCTGGATACGGCAACCGAGACGGAGATCGGGGCGGTTACCGAGGGGGAGATAACCGAGGCGGATACGGCGGAAATCGCGACGATCGAGGCGGCTACAACCGCGGTGGCGACCGACCTTATGGAGATCGACCGCAGGGCGACCGAGGCGGATTCAACCGTGGAGGAGACCGACCGTACGGTGATCGACCGCAGGGTGATCGAGGCGGCTTTAATCGAGGCGGAGACCGCCCGTACAACCGAGATAATCGCGGTGGGGATCGACCCTATGGCGGAGATCGAGGTGGCGATAACCGCGGAGGTTTCAACCGAGACAATCGCGGCGGAGACCGACCTTATGGCGGTGGTCGAGGCGGCGACAGACCTTACGGCGACCGACCGCAACGATCGGATCGACCGTACGGCGATCGTGGCGGATTCAATCGAGGCGGAGATCGACCGCAAGGCGATCGACCCGGCTACGGCAACCGAGATAATCGTGGCGGCTACCAAGGCGATCGCCCCCGCAGAGAAGGCGGATTCAATCGCGAAGGTGGATACAACCGCGACGGTGGAAACCGATTTGAGAACAATCGAGGCGAGCGTTCGCAAGGTCCGAATCGGGCCGAACGGTACAGCCGAGAGCGAGAGGATCGCGCGCCGGAACCGGTTCGCGCACCGATCGCCGATGCCGAGGCAACCGAGGCGTACGAAGACAGCGACCGACTCCACGTGCGAATCGCAAAGTCTGGACTTTGCTCTCGCCGAGCCGCGGAGCAGCTCATCACCGAAGGCCGAGTTCAGGTCAACGGAGAGGTTGTCGAGCAACTTGGCACCAAGGTGACCGCCGAAGACGAGATCAAAGTGGACGGACAAATTCTTGGCATCGCCAAGAAGTACACGCTGTTGCTGAACAAGCCGACGGGCGTGGTCACCACTCTCAGCGATCCGCAAGGCCGACCGACGATCGCTACGTTCTTGCCGGATTACGGCGTACAACTGAAGCCCGTTGGACGACTGGACAAGGACACCGACGGTCTGATCCTGATCACGAACGACGGCGATCTTTCGCTCCGCCTCATGCACCCGCGATACGGCGTTGAAAAGACTTACCGAGCGGTTGTGGAAGGGATTCCGGATGAGAAGCGACTGGAGCGGTTGCGAAAGGGTGTCTTTATCGAAACCGGTAAGACCTCTCCTGCACAAGTGACCGTGATCCACGAAGAGGAAAAGAGCAATCGAACCACTCTCGAAATCTCCATCCACGAAGGCAAGAAGCGACAGGTTCGTCTGATGTGTGAAGCGATCGGTCACCCCGTGGACAAGCTCACGCGGATCAAAATCGGTCCGTTCAGCTTGAAGGGGATGCGGCCGGGCGAATGCATTCTTCTTGGCAAACAAGAAGTAGACAACCTTCGCCGAATGGTCGGACTCGATTCCGAATAACGGATTCTAGTTCGCCACAAAGCGCAAATCACAACAAAATAACGAGAGTCGTCGGTACACTCCCCGCAAAATGGCGTGGCTTAGTGATCCGGCGGCTCTCGTTGGTCTTTTGACCCTCACGTTGCTCGAGATTGTTCTCGGTATCGACAACATCATCTTCATCTCGATTGTCGCGGGCAAGTTGCCCGAGGCGGAGCGAGAGAAGGCACGCATCGTGGGTCTATCCCTTGCGCTCATCATGCGCATCCTCCTGCTGCTCTCCATCGGCTGGCTGGTGGGGCTTACCGCTCCGCTCTTCACCCTGCCGTTCATGAACGAGCAACACGCGGCAACGCTTTCCGGCGAAGCGCTGAAGCACTACAAAGACCAGTTTGAAATCAGCGGTCGAGACCTGATCCTTGGTCTAGGCGGCTTGTTCCTTATCTACAAGTCGGTTAAAGAGATTCACCACAAGGTTGAAGGACACGAGGAGAAGAGCGAAGCGAAAGCCAAGGCAACCTTCGCCACCGTTATCGGCCAGATCCTCGTTTTGGACATTATCTTCTCGCTAGACTCCGTCATTACCGCCGTTGGCATGGTCAAGGATGTCGGCGTCATGATCACTGCGGTCATCATCTCGGTAGGCTTCATGCTGGTCTACTCCGGACACATCTCCAAGTTCGTTGATCGGCACCCGTCGATCAAGATGCTCGCCCTGGCGTTCTTGGTCCTGATCGGTACCAACCTCGTTGCCGAGGCAGGAGCCATTCACATCGAAAAGGCGTACACGTACTTCGCAATGGCTTTTGCGGTGGTTGTGGAGATGCTCAACATTCGCGTGCAAAAGGGCAAGGCTCAGTCTTCCCACGCTTAAGGCTGATCGATCGCAACAAAGGGGCTTCTGGGAAAACCGGAAGCCCCTTTGTTGTTTGTCGACCAAACAATGGCGTACTGCGCGCTTAAGAGGTGCGTCTGTTATGCTGGAGAATGTCTATGAACCGCAATCTTGCGAATCGAATTAGGGCCATCCTGGGAGTAACCGTTGCCGCGCTGACCGCGTTCGCATCGGCTCAGACCCTTTTGGCGAACTCGGGTGACTCTGTCACTCGCACCCGCGCCGTAGGACAGGCCGCACAAAAGACGGCCGGGGCCATCAAACAGAAGGCTCAACAAAAAGCCAAGCTGCGCGAGCAAGTTCGAAAGAACTCGGCAGGCGCAAAGGCCCCCAAGCGCGAGGCTGGGCGCCGAACGCTCTTGGTGGAGCAACCCAACGCCAAAACTCGAGCGATCCCGTTCTACTTTGGCTATCAATTCCAGAACGCGCTGCTCTCCTTGGTGAACGAGGACAAGGAGCAGTCCATGAAGAACGTGGGCGGACTGGTGCGCACGTTTGAGGACACCCCTATCGCCGACGGCCTGAAAGAGATCATCAGCAACCTGGAAAAGGGCACCATCGACTGGGCGGCCAACCGCACCAAGATGAGCGAGACGATCAACATCCTTGCTTCCGCCTATCAGCAAACCGATAACGCGATGGCATACAACTTCTCAGTTGGGGTCGTCGTCTCCACCACCATCAACTTCATGCCTCTGCTGAACGACACCAACGTAAAGGCGTCTGTGGAAGAACTGATTCAGGGGATGCAAAAGTCGATCCGAGAGTCGATCGCAAGCCTGCCAGAGGGCGTCAGCACCGACCTGAAGAGCGCACTTGAGAACTTTGCAAATTCGGCGGTTACGGTTGAGTCGCTGAGCAAGACGATCAATGCTCTGAACGCGGTTTACGCTAAAGAAGCCGAGCTTCAGTAAGCTTCTTGTCGACCATCAAGCACCGTTAGGCTGGGAGAGCTAACGGTGCTTTTTTGTGCCTAAGCCTTGCTGAAGCTTGCTTGAAATGCTTCGAGCCGCTCCACCCGGTGAGTGCATTCTTCCCACTCAGCCAACCTGGTTTGGATGAGCTGCTGGGTCTCTTGATGCTTTTTGGACAACTCGAAAACATCGTCCTTGGGACCTGGTGTCGCCAGCTTCTTTTCGATTTCGACGAGGAGCGTCTCGGCGGTCTCGACTGCCTTCTCTGCCTCTGCAAGCTCCTTCTGTCGGACTCCCAACTGCTTCGAAACTTCGCGAGGGGTCCAACCTGCGAACTCGGCGAATTCATCCGGCTTAGCTTCTTCGACCTTCTTGGATGAACTCGCTGACCCCGAATCTGCACCCGTGTCTTTCATCATCCGATCGCGGTAATCCTGATAGCCACCGGGATATTGGATCACCCCTTCCTTGCGAACATCGAGAATGCGATCCGCCACTTCTGAGAGCAGCCATCGGTCGTGCGAGATCAAGAGCAGGGTGCCCTTGTACTCCTTGAGAATCTCGGCAAGCGCCTCTCGAGAGGCCATATCGAGGTGGTTTGTAGGTTCGTCTAAAACAAGCAGGTTCGGGTTGAGGTTGGTGAGCCTTGCCAAGGATAGCTTGTTCTTTTCACCGCCCGAGAGCGTTCGGATGGGCCGATAGACGTCGTCGCCTTGAATGAGAAATCGGCCGAGAAGGTTGCGGGCATCGGCAGGCTTCATGTCATCGTCCCACACCAGAGTGTCGAGGGGCGATTGCTCGGGATCTAGGTCGGAGGCGTCTTGCGTGAAATAACCCGCAACCACGTTTGAACCGAGCCTGACTTGGCCGTCCAGCGCCTCAATCTCTCCCATACAGGCTTTGATCAGGGTTGATTTACCGGCTCCGTTCTGACCGATGATTCCCCAACGCTCGCCGATTCTCACCGTCCAGTCCAATTCCTTGATGAGGGTGGTTTCTTCCCCACCGTCCACAAAGCCGACGTTGAGCTTCTTGGCTTCCAGAACGAGGTCGCCGCTGCGTTTGGAATCGCCGAACCCACCCTTAATTCCCTTCTCGCCTTTCGGGGCTTCAACCTTACTCTCGATCAAGCGGTTCATCTGCTTGAGACGACCTCTGGCTTGAGCCGTTCTTTGCGAGTTCATGAATCGCCGAACGTATTCGTCCAGTTTGGCGATCTCCATTTCTTGTCGTCTTGCCACCTCGGCAAGACGCGCCTCTTCCTCTTCTTTCAGCTTGAGATACTTGCCGAACGGCCCCGGATAGGCAGTGACCGATCCATCTCTCATTTCCAGAACTCGCTGCGCGGTCGAGTCGAGGAAAGTGCGGTCGTGGCTGACGAGCAAGACCGCGCCGTGATACCGCGTGACCCAACTCTCCAGCCATTCGGTGGCTTGGAGGTCTAAGTGGTTGGTGGGTTCGTCTAGGATGAGAAGGTCGGGCTCTTCAAGCAGAATCCGGGCGATGGCCAACCGAGTCTTCTCGCCTCCCGAAAGAACGTCGGTCGGCTTATCGAATTCGTCCTCGGTAAATCCAAGTCGCTTGAGAACCGTGCGGACGTCTCGTTCAGCGCTGAAGCCACTCGCCTCGTCAAAGTGCTCGTGGAGCATCGCGTACTCCTCCAGATCGTCTAAATCGGCTTGTTCGGTCGCCTCCAGCTTCTTGCTCAGCGCTTCCAACCGCTCAAGAAGGTGAAGGCGTTCTTCGGCTCCTTTTTCTGCTTCTTCTAGAACCGTTCGGCCGGTGGTTACGGGCATCTCTTGCTTGAGATAGGCGATTTTGGCGCCACGTTGGAAAACGATTGCCCCCTCATCGGGTTCGTACTGACCGACCAAAAGCTTGAGGAGGGTCGATTTTCCCGTCCCGTTACGCCCGACCAACGCAACCTTCTCGCCTCGCTCCAGGCGGAAGGTCACCCCGGTCAGAATTTCATCTGGACCGAAAGACTTTTTGACGTTGGAAACCGAAACGAGCACCGGGAGAGTTTACTGTCCCGGTGCCCGTTCCCCAGCGACTGGGGGTCGTCTTCTCGCTGGAGGCGCTACTCCAGCAGCGATTCTTCGGTGGGTTCCGGCTCGGCGGGTCGCTCAATGGCAAACACGGATGCGTCGAACACGTTCTCGTTCATCTTCATCTGCAAGAGCGCTTCTTGAGTAGGGGCGCGATCTACCGAGATTTGGGCGATTGCCGACTTAGCGCCGTGGAGAATGATGTTCTCCATTTCTTGGACGTTCACGCCTTCACCCTTTAGGACCGAGAGTACGTGGGCAAGGACACCCACCCGGTCAAGATGGCGTACGACCAGAAGGTGGGTCGCCACATCCGCCCGTTTGACGTTGACCACGTTGGGAACCACGCCTGCGTTTCTGTACTCGCGAACGATGCGCACAACTTCAGCGGCGATAGCTTCTTGTGCTTGTTGCGTACTAGCACCGATGTGGTGCGTGCCGTAGACGCCTGCTGCATCCTTCAGCGGTCCGTCATAGTCTCCCTCACCGTACTCAGGCTCGTCGTCAAAGACGTC
>CAYYJX010000093.1:9862-11473 GCA_964471545.1 uncultured Fimbriimonas sp.
CGACCACTTCGCCACGAGACGTGTTGATGAACAGCGCGCCGGGACGCATTGCCTCGAAAAAGGTTTTGTTGAGAAACCGATTGGTGTCTGGAGTCAGGGCCACGTGAACCGAGATCACATCGCTCAACTTGGCGACCTCGATGATGGACGTGGCTCGACCGATACCAAGCGCGGCGGCAACATCGGGGGTCATCCATCGAGAGTAGGCCACCACGTGCATGCCAAAAGCCTTGGCGCGCGTGATCATTTCCTGACCGATATTGCCGACCCCAATAAGACCAAGCGTTCGCCCGTACAGGCCCCGACCCTGGCTGAACTGCTTCTTGTTCCACTTCCCGTCGCGCATTTGAATGACGTTGTCCGGGATAAATCGGTCGAGGCTAAGAATCAGAGCGAAAGCAAGTTCGGCGACGGCTTGAGAGTTCTTGCCTGGGCAGTTGGTGACCTGAATACCTCGCTCGCTAGCGGCGGCGACGTCGATCGTATTGAAGCCTGCTCCTGCCCGAATGATGGCGCTCATTCGACCGTTCATCATCGACCCGGTCACCTTTGTGGAGCGCACCACCAATACATCGCAATTAGAACTAATGATCCGCTCGCCTAACGTGTCCCCACTCAATTGCGGCTCGTACAAAACTTCAACGCCGAGCTTTTTGAGACCTTCTAAACCCGAATCCTCAAACTTATCTGCAACCAGAACAACCATGGAAGTCACGGAGTCTACCGACCGGATGTTAAGGGGGCTTTGCATCAGAAGGTCAAAAGCCGCCAGATCAAAACTTCGTTAGGGGGAATTCCCCCTTCGCACCTTGCCAAGGTATTCTCTTTGTTCTATTCGCCGGGGTGGCGGAATGGTAGACGCGGCGGTCTCAAAAACCGCTTGTTCAAAAGGCAGTGTGGGTTCGAATCCCATCCCCGGTACCAAAAAGGAGATCGTGCTATGGCACGGTCTCCTTTTTTGTGTGGCACGGGTGAGAAGTCACCGGGTTCGCAGGGCGAGCGACCGGCATCGGATCCGACACCGGTTGCTGGATTATTTACGGCCAGATTTCGTCTTCAAAGTAACGATCTTGCGGTGCATTCTTGACATATCCCCAAAGAAGTACTTCACTGACAGAAATGTCGTCCGACTCGTTCCAAATTGATCTGGATCCTCCCGGCAGGCAGACGCAACATGTCGACCGTAAAGAACTTCGCGAGTGCCTTCGATTGGCAAAGAAGTTTGGAAACAGTTCAGATTCCGACCTTGCTCACCTCTACACTTCGGGTGACAAGTTCTACATTGAAGTTGGATTGACTCGACGTGGATTCTTAGCAACAGATGATTGGTCTGGTTGCGCCTCCATTCCGGCTATTCAACTACTCCAGTTTTGGAACTCCCTGCCCAAAGACAAGATCATCGAAGTGTCGTATCAAGATCGGTGGCTTGGATTTGGAACTCTAAGAATCGGGCGAGCGGTCTGGCAGCCGAAATATGATCCAGACTGGCTTGAAGAGCTCAAGCATCGATTTACCGACCTTGTATGGACCCCGCGACCCGACTGACGTCATAAGTATTTGCGCAAAATTCACGCAAGTTCACGATCAATTCTCAAGAGTTGTTTGTACAGT
>CAYYJX010000094.1:0-11403 GCA_964471545.1 uncultured Fimbriimonas sp.
GCCGCGTTGTACCCGCCTCGATAAATCGCCTTCCCAGAAGCATCGAAGACCACTGCCGCTGGGGCGGCGAGGATATCCAGTTCGCGCACGATGTCGCCGTTGTCCACAACGATTCGACCTGGTACCCCGCGAGAGAGAGCATTTGAAGCGACCTTTTCAGCCTCACCCTCGGTCCCAGTGACGACGGTGACAAATCGGACTCCCTTCACCCTGAAGCGACGAACGAGATCGTTCACGTGGGGTTCGTTGAACTTGGAGCAAGCGCAATCCGGATTCCAAAAGTTCACCACCACAGGCACGCCTTCGGCACCGAGCAGGAGGTTCGCCAACACGAGAGAAGGCTTGATGCCGATCGGCTTTAACGGCCGATCGACATTTACCGGTGTCAGATACTTCCCAGCGTAGTTCCAGAACGCGAAACCCGTTCCTAGGATCCAAACTCCGACAAGCGCACCGAGCTTCATGCTGCGTTCTGGAGCGATCCAGTTCCGCCACCCGAGACTACCGAGACCGAAGCCTTGCGATCTTCTTGGTCTTGGTGCAGCGCGTACTCAAAGCCTTGCTTCAGTCCGCGCAGATCGGTTTGTTGCGTGTCGATGGATTCTCGAACCTCTTCAACGGTTCGCTCGGTTTTGGTCCCGACTTCCGTCAGTTCCTTGAGGCTTTCAAGCGCTTCGTTGGTGAGATGGACGGTTTCGTCCGCACTTCGCTCGAATTTGGCCGCGAGTTCGGTGGTTTCGGCAAGGCTCTGTTGTGCCTGCGCGGAAAGTCCATCCAGACCAAGCGTCAGTTCGAGGTTGGAAGAAGCCGCCTGGTGGATGCCCGCGATCACCGCGGTAAGTTGCTCCACGGCCGCTTGAACTTCACCCGAACCCGACTTCACTTCGGTGAACCTGCCTCGGAGATCGGTAAGGATGGAGACGAACTCCTTCATCGCCGCCTCGGTTCGAGACTTGAGACCGACATCGTTTTTTCCACCTTCGATCGTCGCGGTAGATGCGTTGATCTGCGTGATCATGCGCTGAACGATTTGCGAAACTTCTCGGCTTGATTCGGCGGAGCGCTCGGCGAGTTTGCGAACTTCATCGGCGACAACCGCAAAGCCTCTTCCCGACTCACCCGCTCGGGCGGCCTCGATGGCGGCGTTCAAAGCGAGCAGGTTGGTTTGCTCGGCAATCTCTTCAATCACGGTAACAAATCCGTGAATCTCGCTCGCCAAGGAGGTGAGCGATCCTACCGTTTCAGAGGTGGTCGTCAATCGCTGAGCAAGTTCCACCAGCGTCGTCTCCGTCTTCGACTGCGCTTCGGCGGTTTGTTTGTCGGCCGAGGTGATCAGCTCAAACGTGTTGGCACTTGCGGTGCGAACATGTTCGAGAGAAGTCTGCGCCTCCCCGACTTGGGCTTGCTGCTCGGAGCTACTGGCACTGACCGCGCCAAGTCGCCCGACGAGATCGGAGAAGGTCGAGTGTAGTTGGCGAACGTTGTCGGCTTGTTCGTCGGCAAGCGAACGATTCAGTCGAGCCGAGTCCGCAAGCCGCGCGGTTTTGTCTTCAAGCGTGGAAACGTTCTCCAGGAGAACGGAGGCAGATTCTTCAATGGCGACTCCGCCGGTTCGCACCTGATCGCCCAGGCTAAGGTTGTTATCCAATCGATCGATCAGGTGGTTGAGAACGTAGTCCAGCACCTTGTCGTCCGATTGAGGCATGTGCTTATCGAGCGTCTCGGACGACATTCCTCGAAGGGCGGCACCGATGCGACCCATGTCTTCGGCGTAGACCCATTCTTTGCGTCCGCTGATGGACATCATGATCAGCACGCCGGCTTCAAAAACTACGAACAGAGCGTGGATAACAGTGAGAAGCAAATAGGAGGCCTTGGTGCTGTAAATGAACACCGGTGCACCCGCAAAGCTCAGCCATGCAAAAGAAACGTGGTGAACAGCAATCGTCGCTGCGGCGGCAAGAACAACTCTCCAGTCTCGGTATGCGAGCAGAAATGCCATCGACGCGAACACGTGAAAGTGCAATTCGGTCATTCCTCGGGCCTGGTGGATGTAAAGACCCGAATAAATCATCAAGGCGGCACCAACGGACGCCTTTGCTACTGTGGCATTGGGAGTTTTCTTAACCAGATAGGCGGGCACAAGCCACGCAGGCAAGCCTATAAAGATCGCCTCGGCAAGGGTTCCGTGCCAGAACGCAAGCATAAACGACGCCAGGGCGTGGAGCCCAAGAATGATCGTAAACGTTTTGCCAACTTTGGCTTCCGCTTCTGCAACGGTGAACCGTTGGATTCGTCGGCGGTTGGGGGCAGACTGCACTGATAAATCCATGCTGATATATCAGTTGGCATCGCTATTTTGAATCCTAAGGGAAATACAAGGAATTCGGATTGAACTTAGGTCCTTTCCGTACCTGTTCGGCAGGCGGGTGGGGATTGTAAGATATTCGCCATGGCACTCTTGCCCCTAGTGGTTTTGCTGGCAGCCCAGACGGGTCTTGACCAAAAAGGAATATTTACTCGTCCGACGATCCATGGAGATTCGGTTGTTTTTACTTGTGAAGGCGATCTGTGGCTCGGAAATCTTAAGTCGGCTACCGCTGCTCGGCTCACTCGCGACGCGGGCCTAGAGACAAACGCTCGATTCTCTCCCGATGGGAAGCAAGTCGCTTTCGTTGGCCAGTACGACGGCACCGCTCAGGTTTATGTGATGGACGTTGAGGGGGGCGAGCCCAAGCGACTGACTTGGGATCTAGGGGTTGAAACCATCCAAGGCTGGTCTCCGGACGGCAAGAGTATCTATTTCCGCAAGCCGAGTGCCGATCCTCAAAACTTCGCTCAGATCTATCAAGTCCCTGCCAGTGGCGGACAGGTTCAGCGGGTCGCTCTGCCCCGAGGTGAATTCTTCTCGATCAATGCCAAAGGCCAGGTTGCCTATGTCCCGGTCAGCATGGAGTGGGCCAACTGGTTCCGCTATGAAGCCGGTGCCGCAGACCAACTTTGGCTAGCCGACCTTAAGGGTGGGTTCCGGAAACTTACGAATGGGCCGGGAATCGATACGATGCCCGTTTGGTGCGGCTCGGACCTTTACGCAGTGAGCGAACGAGCCGGTCAACTCAATCTTTTTAAGTACGACACTGCCAATGGCAAGGCGACGCAGATCACCAAAAACACCACTCACCCGGTGCGCTATCCGGATTCGGATGGCAAGCGCGTGATCTTCGAAGCGGGCCCGTTCTTGAGCATTTATGATCCTGCTACCGGAGCTTCCCTCCCGGTCCGACTGAACCTTCTCAGCGATCGCATTCATTCGCGTGAGCAACTCGTTCCTCTTGCCGCAGGGCTCGGCAGCTCCAGCCTGGGACCAACGGCAAAGCGAATCGTGCTCGAAAGTCGAGGACAAATCGTCACGCTTCCGCTGGAAAAGGGCGCCATGCGCGTGCTCGAGGGTGAGAGTGGATCGCGGGCAATCTTGCCCAAGTGGTCGCCTGATGGCCGCAATGTGGTGTTCTTCTCGGATCGATCCGGCGAGTACGAACTTTGGTCCACACCTGCCGACGGTTCGGGCGAGCCAAAGCAGGTCACCAAGGGGTTTGGCGGCAATGCGGGCGAGATCGTATTCAGCCCGGATGGCAAGCGAGTGGCGGTTTCCGACCGTGAGCAACGGATACAGGTGATCGACCTGGCAACGGGTGCGATCGATTTGGTTCACACGCACTTCTTTGCGGGCTCTTACGACGTGTTTCCGAACAACCTGGCCTTTAGCCCGAACGGCAAACTGCTGGTCTTCAATGGCCTTACGGAAGCCTACGCCCCTACCGTTGGATTGATCGATCTCGACCAGAAGAAGGTGAAGTATCTCACACGCCCGGGCTACTTCGGCGGAGGAGGAGCTTTCAGCCCCGATGGAAAATGGCTCTTGATTGCGGCCGATCGTGACTTCTCCATCTTCAGCAACCCAGCGACCACGCAGAAGTTCTCGTTCGATAAGACCGCGCGGCTTACCCTCTTTGCTCTCGACCGAGCGGCTAAATCGCCATTCCTCCCGGAGAACGTCGAAGAACCCGTGAAGGAAGAGAAGAAGGACGAGAAACCTGCCGAACCGAAAAAAGACGAACCCTTCGTCTACGACCTCGAATCAATCGAAGAGCGATGGGTGGACGTTCCGGTTCCCACGGGTCGGTACTTCGGGCCCATGCGATGGGCCGGCGATCGATTGATCGTCGCCGAGCAGGAGGAGTTCGGTATTCCTAGCTTCCGCGTTCTCAGCATTGGTCTTAAGAGGAAAGACTCTGTTGAGATTGCCAACGGAGTCTCCAACTTTGAGATTTCGGCGGACGGATCTTCCATCCTTCTGCAGACGGGCGGCGGCGTCGCAGTTGGACCGCTCATCCCCGGTCCGATTCCGGCCAAGCCGGTTCGGCTCACCGGATACACGATCTCGGTTGATCCAAAGAAGGAATGGCGGCAGATCTTCCGCGAGACCTGGCGGGTATCGAGAGACTTCTTCTACGACCCAGGCATGCACGGCGCCGATTGGAACGCCATCTGGGCCAAGTACGAGCCTCAGCTTGCTCACATCGGAGATCGGTCCGACCTGACGCGTCTTCAGAAAGACTTGGTGAGTGAACTTCGCTGCGGCCACGCTTATGTGGGTGGGGGCGGATCCTTCACGCCGGGCGCGACGCCTCGGCCTATTGGACTCCTTGGAATCGATGCTTCCCCGGCAGAGCGCGGCGTAAAAATCGATCGGATTTTCCGCGGCCCGTCCATGACGTACACCGAGCCTTCCCCGCTCGGCGACCCAACGATCGGCGTGAAAGAAGGCGACTTCATTCTCGCGATCAACGGAAAGGCGATCGATCCGAAGCAGGATTACCGCTCGCTCCTAGTTGGCACTCTGGGACAAACCATCCTTCTCACGGTAAACAGCAAGCCCTCGTTTGAAGGATCGAAGACGGTGGCTGTCGAGCCGATCGCTAACGAGCGATCACTGCGAATGGCAGACCACGTTCGCTTGAGAGGCGAGTACGTCAAGGCGAAGACGGGTGGCAAGGTTGGTTACGTTTACGTTGGCGACATGGTCGAGATCGGGCAGAAGCAATGGACCGGTCAGATCATGAGCGAACTGAACAAAGAGGCGGTCGTCTTCGACTTCCGAGGTAATGGTGGTGGGTACATCTCGTCCATCCTGCTCGACCAGCTCAATATCAAACCGCTGTTCTACTTCCAACCTCGACGGGGCCAATCTTGGCGAAGAGAGAACTGGGCGCTTCGCGGAGCAAAGGTCGCCCTCTGCAACGAATACAACTTCTCGGACGGAGAACTTGTGATCGAGTCTTGGAAGAAGCTAGGACTCGGTCCGGTTGTCGGTAAGCGCACCGGTGGAGGCGAAGTTGGCTCTGGCGGCGGCTATCGGCTGAAGGACGGCGGTCAAGTGTTCGTTCCGAACTATGCCGCGTTCGACTTTGAGAAGCAAAAGTGGATCATCGAAGGCTATGGCGCCACGCCGACCGTAGAGGTGGACCAAGACCCGGCGAAGGCTCTTCAGGGTATCGACTCTCAACTCGATAAGGCCATCGAATTGGCTCTCGCCGAAGCCAAGAAGAATCCGGTGAAGCCTGTGACACCGCCTCCATTTCCGAAAGTAGGAAACTAGAACCGCGTTTAGCATCCAATTGGGCATGGGAACTGATTAAGATGTTTCCCATGCCCTTCTTGCGTGAGCCATTCCGGTTTTCTGCATTTGCCCTTTGTGGCGTATTCAGCGTTCTTCCTGCCCTTGCAAGTGCGCAAGACAAGGAGATTCCTCTTGCCGAAGGTTGGATTCTCACCGCCGCCACCGGTGGAGGGCGCTCCCCGATCCGAACGAACGCCGTCGAAGCCAAGCTGATCGAAGCGGAGTACGGACGGAAGAGTGCTCAGCGCGGAGAGGAGTTCCTCAAAGGAATCGGCATCGAGCGAATCGAGGCCGCCAAGGTGGACGCAAAAGAGTTCAAAGGCTTTAGCGGCCGGGGCTTCCAGGGATCCATTTACTACGCCGAGTACGACTCGCCCACTGAACAATACGTGAAGGTCTCCGCAACGGGCGCGAACATGTTCTATGTGAACGGAGAACCCCACGGGGGCGACGTTTATTCCACCGGCGCGTTTTTCTATCCGGTCAAGCTGCGTAAAGGCCTCAACCGATTCTTCTTCTACACCGCGCGCGGTTCGCTGCGACCTGCCATCTCCGTGCCTGATCGACAAGATCCAAACCACATCATCGCTCGGGGCGCGGACGTGACGTTCCCAGATTGGATTCAAGGCGAGACCAAACCCGTCTATGGAGCCATTCCGATTGCCAATCTGGGTGAAAAGGATGCGGATTCGGTGGTGATCACCGCTACCACCGATAGTGGCAAAGTCGTCACCACTGGGCAGGCAATCGAATCGGGAACGATCCAGAAGGTGCCCTTCCTCATGAAGCCCGGGACCAAGTCGACCCGGCTGACGCTGACCTACGAGTTCAAAGGGAAAGCGAAGAAAACCGAGGTGTTTGAAATTGCGATCAAGTCCCCGCGCGATACGCATAAGCGTACGTTCCTGAGCAAGATCGACTGGTCGGTTCAGTATTACGGCGTCCAGCCTTCCACATCTCCGGCTCCTGGTCAAGCACTCTTCCTGAGTCTCCACGGGGCCTCGGTAGAAGGCATCGGACAAGCGGGAGCCTACGGACCCAAGACTTGGGGACACATCATCGCTCCCACTAATCGACGTCCATATGGTTTCGACTGGGAAGAGGTGGGCCGACTCGATGCAGTCGAAGTTCTCGATCACGCCTCGCAACTCTTCCAAACCGACCCTCGACGGACCTACCTGACAGGTCACTCCATGGGTGGACACGGGACGTGGCAAATTGGGGCTCAGTTCTCCGATCGGTTTGCCGCCATTGCTCCGTGCGCGGGTTGGATTTCTTTCGACACCTACGGAGGAGGAGGTCGCTTCCCCACCGATACGGAACTTGGAAAAGTGTTCAACCGGGCGAAATCACCGAGCGACACTCTTGGATTGAAGGGGAACTACAGCCGACTTGCGATTTTTGCGCTTCATGGCGATGCGGACGAAACGGTTCCTGTTTCCGAGCCTCGGCGAATGCGCGAAGAATTGAAGGGTCACCCTGCGTTCTACTGGTTCGAACAGCCAGGCGGTGGGCACTGGTACGACACCGATCCTGAGCCGGGTTCGGACTGCGTGGATTATTCGGGGATCTTTAACCTGTTCGCCCGAACCCAGCGCCCCCTTCCGCAAGAAACGAAGGAAATCGACTTCACCACCGCAAGTCCAGGCGTCAGCGCCAAACACGCTTGGGTGACCATCCAGCAACAAGTCGAGCCGTTCAGCTTCTCCAACGTGAAAGGCAAGGTGCGTCCGCTGGATCGCACGTTTGAACTGACAACCAAAAATGTTCAGTCGCTCGATCTGTCGCTGGTTGCGCTCGCTCAGGCTAAACAGGACCGGGAGAAAGTGACGGTCAACATCGATGGGCAGAGCATCGTCGTGATGCGTCCAAGTGCTCCCGAGACCCCCATTCATCTGACCCGAAAGGGTGACAAGTGGGCGGCTTCGGAGACTCCAGTTCCGGCGGGAGAAAAGAATGCGGTGCGCTCGGGTGGCTTCAAGGACGTCTTCAAGAATCGAACCGTTCTGGTTTACGGAACCGGCGGAGACGCGGCTATGAAGGAGTGGGCAAAGGCAAAAGCTCGGTTTGATCACGAGCAGTTCTTCTATCGCGGCAACGGCCTTTTCGTGGTTCTTCCCGACAGCGCATTCGATCCGACGAAGTTCAAGGATAGCAACGTGCTTCTCTACGGTCGCCCCGATACCAATTCTGCCTGGACAAAGCTCATCGACGGAATGCCAATCTCTGTCCAAGAGGGTTCGGCGACGGTGCGTGGCACCAAATACGAGGGCACAGACCTAGCCGTCTTTGCGATCACAAAGCGCAAAGACTCCGACATCGGCTCGGTTGCCGTCATCGCCCCAACGGGCTCCCCCGGGGCGATGTTCTCCGACCGTGTGGCGATCTTCACCCCGGGTGCCGCATTCCCGGATTACATGGTGATCGGCGCTTCTTCGCTGGTGAAAGGAATCGACGGGGTCTCTACCGCCGGCTTCTGGGATAACTTCTGGAAGTAAGCGGCTAGAGCACGGGTGCAAAAACCCGGATCGCATGGGGGTCGGCGCGGAATTCGATGGGAGTCTTCCCGACAATTTCGCCGTCGACCACCATCCGCTGTTTAGGATAGGTCGCAAGACGGCCTTTCACACCGTGGTAACCGTAAACCTCATCGAGATCGATATGCTTGCCGACGGCAAGATGCGAGGCAAATTTTAAGAAGGCGCCCTTGTCTCGCCCGGTGACCGCATAGATCGAGAGCTTGCCCTCGCGAATACACGCCTCCGGTGCAATGGCAAACGGCCCCGCATGGTAGCGTCCATTGCCAATAACGATTTGCATCGCCTCGAACGCATCCATCTGACCATCCACCTCCAGTTCGGCGCGAAACGGCTTGAGCACGGCCAGAGCTCGTGCCACGCTTGCCAGGTACACCGCTCGACCTACTTTCTTCTTCAGCCGGTCGTCCAGACCTTCGGCGATATGGGTTGTCAGACCGACGGTGGCGATGTTTACAAAGGCTCGGTCGCCCATCCAACCCAAATCAACGTCAAAGGTCTTTCCCTCCGCAATGATCTTGCACGCCGACTCGACCTCGCTCGGAATCTTCAAGTCCCGCGCAAACGCGTTTCCGGTTCCTAGAGGCAGCACTCCTAGCGTGACGTCTTGGCGCGCCAGGTATTGGGCTATCGAGCCGAACGTGCCATCTCCGCCGCCGACGTACACCTCTTTGTAGCCGTCTATGACAGCTTTTTGAACGGCGGTCATAAGCGCTTTTGGCTCGCGAAAGGCGTGTGCTCGTTCGACCGGAACTCCCATCGATCGGAGCGTTTCGTGGGCGTGGTCAAACCACTCTTCTCCTCGACGGCTCTTGGCGTTCACAAACAAAACACCAGGCGATCGCTTGATCGCCTGGCGTGTGTCCTCTTTCTGGGAGCCGAGGAACGGGATGGAGCTAGGTATGAAACCCACTGTCTGCAACCTACGACGATTGCAAGACCCCCGTTGCTCCCTGATTCTTTCGAATTAAGGTTTGGGGCGCATGCCCTTACCGGTTGGCAGGTTCACGATCTTAATGGGGGACTCGGCAATTCTATGAGGGAGCCCTAATTGAGGAAGTCACTTGCCGTGCGTCGAGATCGATCGGAGTTTCTTGACCTGTTCTGGAGTTAACGCGAAGGTGGGAACAAACACGAATCGCATGCTCTCGATTTCCAGCGCAACTACGTCGAACCGCTCCGTCACCGTGCGTAAGTTGGACAACTTGAATCGCATTCCCTGAGACCCATCGGAGGGGATCAGGTATCCATGCTCACCCTCAATGGAGAGCACCTGCGGCTTCGTGGTAAATCGAGACGGTTTTCGGGTGATGAAGCCCGCTCGAGCAGGAATGGTGAGCGGCCAGAGCACGCCAAACATTCCAATACCGGTCAGGAGCCTATTCTCTCCGCGCCCGACGGCCAGCATGATGACTCCGGAGATCGGAATTGCCGCGAACCACCACCACAGGCGGAAGAAGTATTCCCGGGCGGTCCAACGGGCAAGAAACGCCCACCGAACTGAGAACTCCTCCGATCGAAAGCTGACGGACTTTTTTGCCACAGGTTTGTTCGCGGAGACCTACGTTAGCCGATGAAGACCAGCGGCTCGCCTGGCTGAACGACTTGACCATTGGCGGCAGGAATCGAAAGAACGGTTCCACTCAGAGGCGAAACGATGTCGCTGTAAACCTTCATCGCTTCGATGAGTCCCACCACTTGACCGGCGGTGACGGAATCACCAACCTTTACGAACGGAGGCGTGGAAGGGCTGGCTGCCGAATAGAAAATGCCTGTCATTGGGCTCGTAATTGGAGTGCCCTTAGGTGCAGCGGGTTCCGCCGGAGCTTCGTATTCTTCGACTTCGGCACTCGGTACGTTTTCTCCGGCAGCGACTGCAACCGAAGAAGCAACAACCGGAGCGGGAATCGTCTTGCGCAAGGTGATGGATAGCCCATCCTTCTTCCAAGTGGCCTCCTTCAAGCCGTACTCGGCCATCAGGTCTCCCAACTGATCCAACTGCTCGTGCGAATCCGACACGGTGTAATTATGTCGCAATCGCCACGAACTCGCCTTCCAAAGTGGCGGCTACTTCTCCCTCGCAGATCACCTCGACCGTTAACGTGAGTCGACCAGACCCTCGGCGGTCAAGCGATTCGATGAATTTTTCGTAAGCCTCTTCAGACGGGGGACGAAGTTCCGCCGTGAAATCGTGATCGATCGGGAGCAAGTAGTCGATCTTGCTGGACCGGATGACAACTCTCGGCAGGCTGCTTCTTTCCCGCAGCATCACGTGGAGCCAAGTCCATCCGGCGAGAGTGGCAACGGCGGCGATGCTGCCACCAAACGCGGTGTTTCGGTGGTTGATGTTTGGCGCGAGAGGCGCCGATAGGAGCACTCGTTCAGGCCCGGCGACAAGGACTCGAAGGCCAAGGGCTTGGCTGATCGGAATGTGATCGTGGAGATACCTCTCCAATTGCTGTTCAGCGGGTCCGCACATGATCATCCCGTTCACTCCATTGTGACGGCCACTTTTGGTGACCTTGAACCGATATTGTGCGGCGTCCCCAGCATTTATGCAAGCTAGGGACACCGCCGGAGTGCTTCGTTCTTAGTTTGGACAGTTCGCGTGCCAGGGCGTTCGATCAGGTCGACCGGGAGTTGGCGGAATGGGATACTGCCTCATCAACTGAACGCCGGAGTACGGCAAACCGCAAGGATCGGCCATCAGCTTCCCTTTTGCGAACCACTTTGCGTGACCGTCGAAGAAGGTGTTGTTGACTCCCCCGTTTTGTATATCCATGAACAGAACCGGAGGGGTGGTTGCCGTCTTGGGATAAAGGTTCTTCGGCGGCTCGTACCAGCTGTCGTCGTAAACGCCATTTTTGATCGTGACGATGACGATGGTTGAGACTTCTTCAACTGCGGAGTAGTTCAATCCCTCCGCGGCTCGATTGGCAACGTACGATCGGGGAACCAGAGGATTGCCGTTGAGCCCATTCTCAAGCGGATGGGGTTTGGCAAGCGGGTCAGAGGGCGACCTCAAGATATCCATGTTCTTGAGATAGGGCTGGATTTGATTCCACCACCGATTCTGTCGAGTCGCTCCGAAGGGGAGAACCGGCCGTGCTCGAGACGGATCGACATCGTGAGCAAAGAAGAACACCTGATCGTCGTTCTCCGAAATGTACATCTGGAGGCCAATTC
>CAYYJX010000095.1:0-11367 GCA_964471545.1 uncultured Fimbriimonas sp.
TTTCTGCCGAAGACCGCCAAGGTGCTTCCCACCGCAACCGAGGTTGATGCCTTGATCAACTTCCGGAAGCGGCTGCGGACGTCGATTCGGGCGATTCAGCAGTCGGCGAAGATCGGGGACTAGGGTCGAGCTCGGTTCGACGAGGTCGGCTCTTCCATGTTCTCGGTGAGTGGAAGTGATTCCGGAGACCACCCCGCCCCTTTGGGGCACCCCTCCATAGAGGGGAAATAAGACGGCTCAAAAACAAAAGTGGCGCCCTCGACTGGACTTCCCGATTCGTCCCGAGTGTCGGGACTCATTTCCCTGCGGCGGGACAGAGCTTCTCGTCCAGATCGACGCCAAACGGGGAACCGAAAAACAAAAGTGGCGCCCTCGACTGGACTCGAACCAGCGACCATCCGCTTAGAAGGCGGGTGCTCTATCCGCTGAGCTACGAGGGCGAACGCCTTATATTGTGGCAGACCCGATCCCCGACAATTGAAGTCTAAGAAACCGATCAGGCAGGCTCGATGGTGAGGATGCCCACCGTTGGCGGACACATAAACCGGCTGGGAGGACCCGTGGTCCCGATTCCTCGGCTCACATAAATCGGGGTCGACGCGTCCGGATAGAACCCGTCGCGATACTGCTTGCCGTTTCGAGTCGTCATCGGCACCAGGCCACCCGGGAAGATGAACTGACCACCGTGGCTATGACCGGAAATCATCAGCGCGCAACCTGCAGGCAGTTGATCCACCACGTCTGGCTCGTGCCACAAAACGATTCTTGGCGTTTCATCGGCACCGTCAAAGGCGGCGTCAAGATCGGGTTCTCCGCGGTTGGCGCTGTCGATGCCCACCCAGGTGATCCCCTCGTGCCGATAGCTCTCGTTCCGAAGCATCTTGATGCTGAACTGATCCAGGATGATGCGCAGAATCTCCGGATTTCCGTTCCAATACTCGTGGTTGCCGGGGCTCGCCAAAACGTCGCCGTTCATCAGCAGCAAGGGCTCCAAAACTTCTTCGAGCAACCAGGGCGATTCCGGCTTCCAATAACCCACCAGGTCACCGGGGAGCACCACGTAATCCGGGCTCTCGTCCAGGGCCGCGAGCACCGCTCGCTTGGCAAGCTTTGCCGAGTACTTGTCCTTCACGTGCAGATCGGCAAGAACCGCAATCTTGGTGCCTGCCAGTCGATCGGGCCAGTGCGGCAGGCGAAGCGTGAGTCGTTCCACGATCAATCGGTTCGACTCCACCAAGGCTCCGTACACCAGCATTCCCGCGCCGAGTACGCCTGCGCCAACCGCGCTGATAGTGAGGATGTCCTTGGTTCGCATAATGGTCTCAACAGATTACCGGGCGGTATCCGTTTCTTCTTTCCACGTTCAAATGGCAACCCGTGTGTGAAAACAGCGTCGGGGCGGGGGAGAAAGAAAAAAGAAGCGCCCGTGGCCATCGCATACGAGCGCTCCAAGAGGAGGTTGCGTTCTTGCGGAAACGCTTAGCAGGACGAACTTCTTTACACTTCGTCTCTACCTTGTCTACGACTCTACTTATCATTGGTTGCTGATACGAGAACGGGTCAGGTCGTTTGACGGAATTCTCTGAACCAAAAACCGAATTCTCACGGGCTGTCACCTCTTTCCTGGACCGATGAATCCGTCGTTGCCGGCACCTTTGCCGGTCTTTGGGTTCGACACGGCTATTTGGCACTCGTTACCCTTACCGGCATGTGAAGTTACCGGGATGTTCGTGGAACAAGTCTTTCTGAGGCTTGAGCAGGGACCCCGTTCGAAGAGCGTCTTCGAGACTGAGGGAAACGGCTCTCATAGACGTTTTATGCGAGAGAGATACGCTGAACTGGGACCGATCGGTCAGAGCGTGATCAAGGAGATGGCAAACATCGGACTTGGTAATGCAACGACCTCGCTTGCCGAGATGACCGGGCACTGTTTTGAAATGTCCGTTCCCGAGGCAACGACCCTTGCCATGGAAGACCTTCCGAACCTGGCAGGGGCATCTGAAGATCCGTTTGTGGGCATCTATATGCCTATTTCCGGCGAGACCACGGGCCACATGGGCTTCTTCCTATCTTGGGAGAGCGCACAAGCGCTTTGGCGCATGTTGCTGAACGCCGCCCCGGAGACTCCAGACGACATTTCGGAGATGGACGCTTCGGCACTCATCGAGGTCGGAAACATCATCAACGGTTCGTTCCTTCGAGCCATTTCCGAGTTCTCGGGAGTGAACATGCTCGCTTCGCCCCCTGTGATGTCGGTAGACATGATGTCGGCGATGCTCGCCACCATGGCGATCGAAGCCTCGCAAACGCACCACCTCGCCATCTCGATTCGAACGGAGATTTACGACAAGACGAGTAGCTTTAGCGGCTTCTTCGTAATGCTCCCGACGATCGAGGGCGTGGACATGATTTTCCGAAACTTCGGTATCGCGGAGGCATCGTAATGTCCACCCCGGTCCTGGTCGGAATGGCGGATATCAAAGTTGCCAAGGGCACGGGCACGCTCACGTGTGTCGGCCTGGGTAGCTGCATCGGTATCTGCGCATTCGATGCAAGCCAGGGGATCGCGGGGTTGGCTCACATCATGTTGCCGGAAGCGTTCGACAAGGGTCACGTGGACAAGCTGGGCAAGTTCGCCGATACAGGCGTGCCGGAACTGCTTCGCCAAATGGCCGAACTAGGTGCCAACACCCGCCGACTTCAAATCGCTATCGTCGGCGGCGCTCAAGTCTTCAAATTCGGCACCCCGGGAACCGCCCCCAAGATGGACATCGGCGCTCGCAACATCGAGGCCGTGCAAAAGGCTCTGCGTGAAGCCGGTCTGAACATCCAAGCAAAAGACGTTGGCGGCAACCTGGGCCGAACCGTGACCTTAGAGGTCGGTACCGGAACCGTGAAAGTGCGCACTGTGAGCAAGGCCGAAGTCGTGCTCTGCAGCTTCAAAGGAGCCATGCCGCTCGCCGCTTAAGCGGCCATAGACCAAGAGATCCAAGAGGGAATCTCAAGCAAACACAAGGGATTGAACCATGCCACAACTGACTTTGGAACAGATCGTTTCTCGCACCGGAGACTTACCGGCGTTGCCAGAGGCGACTCTTTCTGTGATGCGCGAAACCGATAAAGCCGAGGCAACCGCTCGGTCCGTAGCGCAGCACATCATCAAAGACCAAAGTCTCGCCGCGCGAGTGCTCCGTCTTGCCAACTCCGCCTTTTACGGGTTGCCCAGACAGGTGAACCAGATTGAAGAAGCGGTGGTGATTTTGGGCATGCGCACGGTGAAGAACCTCGCCATGATCGCCAGCAGCTACGCTTGGTTCGCCAAAGAACTCAAGGGTTACGGCCTGGGCCCGCAAGACATGTGGCGACACTCGCTGGCAACGGCGACGGCGGCTCAGGTCATCGCCGAGCACACCCGCAAGGCACCCGGCGATCTCGCTTTCTGCTGCGGATTGCTGCACGACCTTGGCAAGCTGGCACTGCACGTTTGGTTAGAAGGCAGCGTCGACAAGGTCATTCAAGTGGCGGTCCAAACGGGCAAGCCGTTCGACGAGATCGAGCGAGCCGCTTTTGGATTCGACCACGCCGACGTAGGCGCTCATCTCGCCTCGGGTTGGAACCTGCCGGAGAGCTACAAGCTCAGCATGAACTACCACCACCGACCGGACGAGTGTCCGACTCCCGATCCGGTTGTGGACATGGTGCACCTGGGCGACTACCTCGCCATGAGCATGGGCCTTGGTTTGGGTGCAGACGGCATGGTTTACGCCCTCTCCGAAGGCGCGCTCGAACGATTAGGCATCAACGAGCTTGGCCTAGAAGAATTGGCGGACAAATTCCTGGACGCATGGGATAAGGCAAACAGCATGACCAAGGAGTTGGCGGCTTGAAAAAGATCCGCGTGCTGATCGTCGACGACTCGCCGCTGATCCGGCAGGTCATGAACGACATTCTTTCCAAGGTCCCTGACCTGGAAGTGGTGGGTCAAGCCACCAACGGTAAGGAAGGGGTGGCTCTTGCCAAATCGCTTCGCCCAGATGTGGTGACGATGGACGTGGAGATGCCGGAGATGACGGGTCTAGAAGCTCTCAGCGAGCTCATGGCCTCCTCGCCGGTGCGCGTGGTCATGGTCTCTACCAAGACTAAAGAAGGGGCAAGCACCACTCTCGAAGCGCTGGAACTGGGTGCGATCGACTTTGTGGCGAAGCCCAGCAACGCCGCACCCTCGACGCTGCACCGAGTCGCCGACGAGCTGATCGAGAAGATTCGGCACGCCGCCGAAGCTCGATTGCCGATTCGACGCATCGCCCGAACCGCGACGTTGCCTTCGCGCACCTCCGACAAAGTGGTGGTCGTTGCATCGTCGACGGGCGGACCGCGAGCGCTCACTACGCTTTTTCAATCGCTTCCGAAGGGTCTGCGGGTCCCCATGTTGATCGTTCAACACATGCCCGAAGGCTTTACCGCATCGCTTGCCCAGCGGCTGGATGCCATCGGAACGATGCCTTGCAAGGAAGCCAAGCACGGCGACAAGGTTCAACCGGGCCTTGCCTACGTGGCACCGGGCAACAAACACATGCGGGTGGATAAGCACGGAAACATCGCTCTCGACGAGGGCGATCGCATCCATGGCGTTCGACCTGCCGCCGATCACCTGTTCGTCAGCGCCGTGGAGGCGTGGGGCAACAAGTGCGTGGGTCTGGTTTTGACGGGAATGGGGAAAGACGGAGCAGCGGGAGCCCTCGCGATCAAGCGATCCGGGGGCACCGTCTTCGGCGAAAGTCAGGAGTCTTGCACCGTTTATGGCATGCCGAAGGCTGCCAAAGAAATTGGAGGAGTCAACGCGGAGTTCCCGATCGATCAGATTGGGCAAGCCATGGTTGCCGCTCTAAAGGGAGATAGAACCAATGCCGCTTAGTACCGGGTTGCCGACCAAAGAAGAATGGGCCGACTTCTACAAGAAGTTCCACCGTCTCTCCGGACTTGATCTCACGCTCTACAAGCAAGATCAGCTCCAACGACGAATCGTCTCGATGATGGAATCGAAGGCGTGCGCCAACTTAGATGCGTTCTATGCGTTCGTATCCACTTCGGCAAGCAGCACCCAGTGGTTCCTCGATCGCCTGGCGATCAACGTTTCCGAGCTGTTCCGCAACCCGGAAAAGTGGGGAGAACTGGAGAAGATCATTCTGCCGAAGTTGCTCAAGAACAGCTCTTCGCTGAAGATCTGGAGCGCCGGTTGCAGCTATGGCGCGGAAGCTCACAGCCTTGCCTGTGTGCTCGACGCCAAGTTTCCGGGGAATCACACCATCGTCGGGACGGATATCGATCAGGAGGCGCTCTCGCAGGCCAAGCGCGGCGAGTTCAACGACTCCGACATGAAAGCCGTGCCGAAGGAATACCAGAAGTACTTCGTCCGCGAGGGTCAGCACTTCAAGGCAGTGGCTCCGCTTCGCAAGTATCTGCAGTTCAAAACGCAGAACCTGCTGGCAGACCGCTTCGACACGGGATTCGATCTCATTTGCTGCCGCAACGTGGTGATCTACTTCTCCGACGAAGCCAAGGACGCGCTCTACCGAAGGTTCCACGCCGCACTGAAGCCGGGCGGAATCCTCTTCGTAGGCGGAACCGAACGAATTTTCAACGCGAAGGAGATCGGACTCGAAACCGCAGTCCCCTTCTTCTACCAAAAACCGATCGAACAAACAGGGTCAAGAGAATGGCGAAACGCATCCTAATCACCGATGACGCGATGTTTATGCGCGTCACGCTAAAGAACATCCTGTCTGGGGCAGGGTTCGAGGTCGTGGGTGAAGCCACGAACGGCAAAGAGTCCGTTCGGCTTTACAACGAACTCAAGCCCGACCTCGTGACCATGGACATCACCATGCCGGAAATGGACGGAATCCAAGCGCTCAAGGAAATCCGGAACGTGGATCCGAATGCCCGAGTGGTGATGTGCTCTGCCATGGGGCAGCAGAACATGATCGTCGAAGCGTTGAGCTCCGGGGCAAAAGAGTTCATCGTCAAGCCTTTCTCACCAGAGAAAGTCACCGACACCGTTAACCGGGTGCTGGCCGCCTAAGGTCTCCCCCAATTGAAAACCAGACAATACGGAAAACAGCAATGAGTAAAAGAATTCTTGTCGCCGACGACGCTCTCTTTATGCGAGCGACTCTGAAGGCAATTCTCACCGGAAACGGTTTTGAAGTTGTGGGCGAAGCCACCAATGGTCAAGAGGCAGTGGAGCTTTATCAAAGCCTCAAGCCAGATGGCGTCACCATGGATATCACCATGCCCGTGATGGACGGCATCTCCGCGGTCGCGAAGATCAAAGAGATGGATCCGAACGCGCGAATCATGATGGTGAGCGCGATGGGACAAAAGGACATGGTGCTTCAAGCCATTCAAGCCGGAGCCCGAGACTTCCTGATCAAGCCGTTCCAACCCGACAACGTCGTCGAAAAGATTAACAACTTGATCGCAGCATAAAGGAGCGTACAACGATGAAAGTCCAGTACGTATCCCCCTTTGCCGAAGCCGCGATCAACGTGTGCCAGATGGTGCTTGGGACCACGCCCGAAAGAGGTCAGCTTGCGGCAAGACCGCAACTGTTCACCTCGGAGCAGGTCAACATCGTGTGCGGCATCGTTGGGAATGTGGAAGGATTGGTTCTTTACGGCCTGTCCGGCAGCACCGCCCTCCGAATCGCCTCCGCGATGGTGGGTCAGAAGATGGTGATCTTCGATCAACTCGCGGCAAGCGCCATTGCCGAGCTTGGAAACATGATCTCGGGCAACAGCGCCTCGCTGCTCGCTCAGCAGGGCATCAAGTGCGACATCACTCCGCCCACGCTGATTCGAGGCACGAAAGTGAAGATCTCGACCCTCGATATCCCGGCTCTGGTGGTTCCTCTCAAACTGGGAGACCTCGGCAGCCTCGAAGTGAACATTAGCTTGCAAGAGCGCCAAAACAACGGACTCGCCGCCTAAACTCGGCGAAGTTCGGACAACCTGAAAAACGATCGGACCTACGGGCGCGTTCGCGAAAAGGAGAAATCGCAACCCTTTTCAAGAGCGTGTCCGTAGGTGTTTTTATGCCAGATCGTGTTCGACTTGCGGGCCTGCCTGCTTCGGCGTTTGTTTCCGATGCAGATCTTTGGGCTCTGGAAAAACTGCAGAAGCTCCCATTGGTGCCGCAGTTGGTTTCCAAGTTCTATGAAGTCGGCATCGATCGCTGGCTTTACTGCTGGAATATGAGTTCGTCGGTCCGGTGCGGACCGCGCCAGTACCCGACCCTGTATCGCATTCTCCAAGAGTCTTGCGACGTGCTGGACATGCCCGAGCCGGAGCTCTACGTTTCTGGCAATCCGTTCCCCAACGCGTTTGCAGGCGGAGTCGAGCGCCCGTACATCGCGTTGCGATCCTCGATGATCGACACCATGAGCGAAGAGCAACTCTACTTCATCATGGGTCACGAACTGGGGCATATCAAGGCGAAGCACGTCCTCTACTTCTCGGTGGGTTCCCTACTCTTCCCGCTCCTGGAACTCATGGGCAAACGAACCATGGGCGTGAGCGACGTGGCAACGTACGCCCTGGTCACCGCCTTTTACGAATGGTCTCGACAAGCCGAGTTCTCTGCCGATCGCGCCGGACTCCTGGTTTGCCAATCGCTGGATGTTGCGATCGATAGTCAGATCGCGCTCACGGCGGGTCCTCATCGGTTGCGAGACGAGATGAGCCGAGACGCCTTCATGGAGCAAGCCCGCGCCTACCAAGACGCGGATTCTCTGGACAAGCTGGGCAAGATGATCTTGTTCCTAACGATGGGGCGGCACATGACGCACCCCATGCCCGTTCACCGAACCCAACAACTGGAACGGTGGGTGTTCTCCGGCGCGTACGAGCGCATTCTCAACGGTCAGTACGAGCGCGTGAAAGCGGGCACGGCCGGATCGTAAGGGAGCGACTTACTCGATAGGATCCATCTCGGCAATCGCATCCGCCACCTCTTTGGAGTAGCGCTTGCCGAGTTCCGCACTGTAACCCATCCACATGGCGTGCAGCTTTCCTTCGACGTCGATGAGCATGAGCGTGGGGGTGGAGGCAACTTCCTTCTCTAGGTTCTTGCCCTGAGCAAGGGTCCATCGCTTCAGCGACGGCGCGACAGACCAACCGGCGGGCTCAGATTCAAAGAGAACGTAAAGCGGCAACCGGAGTCCACTCTTGCCGAGCCATTCGAGCATGCCCTTGGAAGGCACGGAATCGCCATCCAGCACGGCCAATAGGAACGGCTTGCCCTTCACCGGCGTCTTGCCGTCTTCGTTCAGAACTTTCTCGAACGGGAACGACTGACCCTCTTGAAGAGGGATCGGTTCCGGCATGTCGGCAAACGGGGTGTATCCGTCCGGAATGCCGATCACGAAATCGTTGGGGTTGCCCTTGTCAAACTCTTGTTTGGACTTCACGACCCACTTGCTCACACCGTTCTCGCCACCATAGGTCACCTCCGCGATGGAGCCATCCTTGCCATAGAAGTAACGGAGAGTCATGGGTCCCACGACGGTTTGCTCCTCGATCTCCCTCATCGGCCTGCCATCGGGAGCCGTCTTCTTGGTCATCCGACTTTCCACCGTGGAGAGTGCTTTCGGCGAGATGAACCCGGGAGGAATCGTCATCATCCAGTCGATCCCCAACGGACCATCGGAAATGCCGAATCCTTCAATAAAGGCCTCGACGTACTTCTTATCCTCGTCGCGAATCTCGATCAGCCGACCGGGAACGATGGCGAACCGGGCCCCCGGAACTTCGATGCGAGCACGCCGACCGTATTCCAAATGCACGCTGACATCCACCTGCTCTCCCACTCCGGCGAGCGTGGTGGTGAACACGTACTTCACGTTTTTGCCGACCTGGTCGACCGGCCCTAGAACGGGATCTTCAACAGGTCCTCCAGCTTTGGGGTTGCAGCCGGCAAGAAGGAAGGCAACCACGGATAGGGACAAAACAGAGGCCATACGGTTCATTCGGAAGATTTGGGTCGATTGGGCAGGGTCGGAAAGGGTTGGAAAGGGCAAATATCCTGGTAGGTCATACGGGCATTGCCGCAGGTCTATAGCGGAATCTTAACCCCATAAGGGCGTTGTTGGACGCTCGAGGGCAATGATGGAGAGCAAATTCGTGGTTTTTAGGCTCGGGAACGAGCGGTACGGACTCCCGATCGATCAGGTCGAGAGGATCGTCCCCGCTGTGCAACCGACCAAACTTCCCCGCGCCCCGAAGGCACTGTTGGGAGTGTTCGAGATCCGTGGTTCCACCATTCCGGTGATGGATGCCCGAATCCGATTCAACCTTCCAGAGTCTGCGGACTGCCGAAATTTCGTCATCGTGTTTACTCCGCAAGGTAGATGCGCACTGAGAGTGGACGACGTGGTCGGCATTATCGAACTCACCGAGAAAGATGTGGATCAGCATCCGTCGCTTTCCGGTAGCGAGGACGATCCGTTTGTCGCGGGAATTGGAAAACAGAACGATCAGCTCACCGTCTTGCTCGATCCTCAACATCTGGTTCCTCAAAACCTGCTGAGTTCGAAGGCGTTGCAAGAGCAAGGATCTTCGAGTTCTGGTGGCAAGCGAGGGGGCGGCTCCAAGAAAACGGCCGACGCTCCTGAACTTGCGAGCGTAGCCTGACGAAAAGCCTGCTAGCGCAGGTGAACGGTTCGCTCCGAGAGCGTCGCAAATGCGGCGCTCTCGACGTTTTTGGGCTCCTGTGTCGCATCGAGCAAGATGATCCGACCCGGTTCTTCCGCCGCAAGATCCAAGAACCCTTGACGCACTTTTTGGTGAAATTCCAACGGCGCACGATCGAGCCGGTCTTGCCCACCGTCTCTCCCCTTCAATCTAGCCAAGCCTTCTTCTGCCGGGAGATCGAGCAAGAAGGTCAGGTCCGGCTTCAGCCCACCCGTGGCAAAGGCATTGGCCGTTCGGACAAAGTTTGCGTTTAGCCCTCTTGCTACCGCCTGGTAGACATAGGTGGAATCGGCGTGGCGATCGCAAAGCACGACTTTGCCCTCTTCCAGAGCAGGCTTGATAAGGGTCTCAACGTGCTGAGCCCGGTCCGCGAGGAAGAGAAACAGCTCGGCGGCGTGGGCGATTTCACCCCCCTCTAACAGGAGCGAGCGCACCACCTTTCCGAACTCACCTGCGCCCGGTTCTCGCGTCACCACGGGCGTCATCCCCGCCTCTCGCACGCGCGCCTCCAGGGCTCGAATCAGCGTGGTCTTCCCCGCCCCTTCTGGGCCTTCAAAGGTGACGAAGAGTCCGTACGCCATGGCGGTCGAAGATTACTCGTTTGCGTCCATCGCAGAGGCGATTGTGATGCCGGTCATTGTACGGGGAGGTCCAACATGGGACAATGCGCCATGTCGGCAGATCAGACTCCTTCATTTTCGCTCGTCGATTTCATTCGAGACACCGGGGAGCGAGACAATCCAGGCGATGTTTTCGAACTGGAATCGCCCAAGATGCTCGAGATCACGGTGAAAGGCCGCGTTTGGACCAAGCTCGGCGCCATGGTGGCGTATCGAGGCGCGGTGGAGTTCAAGCGCGAAGGCATGCTGGAAGGCGGTATCGGTAAAGCGCTCTTGAAGGCGGTGAGCGGCGAGATGACCCCTCTGACAAAGGTGGAAGGCAACGGCCGCGTTTACGTTGCGGACTCTGGCAAGGAGATCTCCGTTCTTCGTTTGGAAGGCGACGCGATCAACGTCAGCGGAAACGATCTGCTGGCTTTTGAAGACACCATCAAGTACGACGTGACGATGCTGAAGCGAATCGCGGGCATGATGGCGGGCGGTCTCTTTTCGGTGCGATTGCAGGGTCAGGGCTTGGTCGCAGTGACGACTCACGGTCGACCGCTGACGTTGAAGGTCACCCCGAACGATCCGGTTTACACCGACCCGAATGCCACCGTCGCTTGGTCGGCGAATCTTCAGCCTGAACTGAAGAGCACGATCAACTTTAAGACGCTCGTGGGTCGCGGCGGCGGCGAGACCTTCCAAATGTGCTTCCGAGGGGAGGGCTTTGTGGTGGTGCAGCCGTACGAAGAGATCCCGATGATGACCGGTCAAGCGGGCTAGTCGCACTTCAGGGGGTGCCTCGCTGGGATTCCCCTCTTCGGAGGGGTCTTCCGAATCTCTGAGCAACCTTTGCTCAAGGGTCCAAAACAAATTCCCCTCTACGGAGGGGTGCCCCGGCAGGGGCGGGGTGGTCTCCGGAAATGACCTCCCGTATGCTTCAGCGTCCCTGCGCGCTACCCACTCAAGAGCCGTGGCAAAACCCTTCCCTTACAAGAGGGACTGCTGGAAACCAC
>CAYYJX010000096.1:0-11235 GCA_964471545.1 uncultured Fimbriimonas sp.
CGTACAATAAACGGCGATGTCTCCCCGACTCCAATTTGCTGTCGAAGCGGCCTATGTTGCCGGACGATCAACCCTCGGGCTGTTCAACACGCGCCCGGATGTGGAGATCAAATCGGATGCAACCCCGTTGACGCTTGCGGACAGGAATGCGGAGCGCATTCTTCGTGAGATGATCGGCAAAGCCTATCCGAACGATGCCATTTTGGGCGAAGAGGAAGGGGCCACTGGGAGTTCGGACGACCAGTGGATCATCGATCCCATCGACGGCACGAAGAGCTTTATCTGCGGAGTTCCACTTTACGGCACGTTGCTCTCTTTCGAGCGGGGCGGAGAGACACTGATCGGGATTGCCTACATGCCGGCGCTGGATTGGATGGTGTACGCCGAAAAGGGTCAAGGAACGTTCAGCAACGGTCGAAAGGCGTCGGTCTCCAACCGAGCCGACATTGAAGGGTCCATCATTTGCTGCGGAGGGCATAAGCACATGCGTCTGCGCAAGAAGGCCGAGGCGATCGACCGGATCGCCGAAAAGGCGATGGCCACTCGAACGTGGATGGATGTTTATGGGTACTGCCTAGTCGCATCCGGACAGGTGGATGCAATGATCGATCCAGCGGTTGCCTACTGGGACCTCTCTGCCGTCTCGTTGATCATCGAGGAAGCGGGCGGACTGTTCACCAACCACAAAGGCGGACCGTGGCGGGACGGTCACGAAGAAGGGACCTACGAATCTTGTGGTGCAAACCCAGTGCTCCACCCCAAACTGATCGCTGAACTGCAGCGGTCCACCTATTAAGGAAAGTTCGGGGCCACTTAAGGATGAGAGTTCTCGGCGTAGATTTTGGCGGCAAGCGGATTGGTCTTGCGGTAGGAGATACGGAGCACGGAATCCCAGCTCCGCGCCCGGCCATTGAAGCTACGGGCACGTTGGCGAAAGATGCCGACAACCTGATTGCCAAGCTTCTTGAGGAACAAGGGGAGGCCATTGTTCTCGGGATCCCCATTGGCGAACAGGGTGAAAACGAGAAGATGGGTCGCATCGTTCGGATGCTTCGTGATCGAATTGTGGAGAAAGGAACTCGGGTGGAGTTGGTCGATGAGGCGTTCACCAGCGTGCAGGCCGAGAGTTCCCTGCGGGAACAAGACTGGACCGCAGCCACTCGTCGCAAGCACAGAGACAGCGAAGCAGCCTGCCTGATCCTTGAAAGGTTTTTTGATGGAGCGCAGCCGTGAAGAAGGTGAAGCGCTCGCTCAAAACCGCGGTTCGGGCAACCGTGGCGGTTGTTTTCCTTGGGCTCATCGGAGGCGGCTACTATTTGGATTCCCAGGTGCGACCGATGGAGTCGGGCACGAAGTTCTACTACCGCCGGATGGGAACTTCGGGAATCGCAACGGTCCTCACCGAACTTCAAGAGAAGGGAGTTGTCCGCAATGCCAGGATCGCGCGGCTTTACGGCACGATTCGGGGCGAACTGCGATTCGTCAAATCGGGCGTTTACGACATGCGACCCGGCATGACGCTCGACGAGGTTTATAAGTCGCTCGCAAACCCGATTCGCCAAATGGTGCGCATTCCCGAGGGGCGGTGGGCGGCCAGAGTGGCGAAGCTCCTAGAGGAGAAGGAAGTCGCTCCTGCCGAAGACTATCTCGCTCTGGTTGGTCAGCCCGAGAAGTTCAAAGCCCTAGGATTGGATTTACCCAAAGACTCTCTGGAAGGCTATCTCTACCCCGACACCTACGAGCTTCCACCGACCATCGGAGCCGAATTGGTGATCGCTCGCCAGCTACAGAACTTCTTCAAACGGGTGAAAGATGCGAAGCTCACCACCAAAGACTGGCACCGAACACTCACGATCGCCTCGATGATCGAGTTGGAGGCGTCGGATGAACGTGATCGCCACATGATCTCGGGCGTGATCCAGAATCGACTGCGCATTCGCATGCCGCTCCAGATCGATGCGACCGTGAACTACGGCTTGCAGAAGTGGCGCCGACTCACTTACGCGGACTATCGGAACACCCAGTCTCCTTACAACACCTACAAGACTAGGGGTTTGCCGCCGGGTCCGATCTGCTCGCCAACCATCTCAAGCATCAAAGCGGCTCTGAATCCGGTGAAGCACCCGTACATCTACTACGTTGCCCTGCCGAACGGACAAACCATCTACGCTGCAACCTACCCGGAACATTTGGCGAACGTGCGAAAGAGACGGGCGGCGGTTAAGGCGCTCGAATCGAAGAAACCGGCAACGCCCTAATCGGGTTCCCCCGCATGAAAGATAAAGAAACGGGGATAATTTCAAAGGAATTTCGAAATGGGGTTTAGGGTTGGTTCATTCGATCGAGAGCAGGTAGGGCCGCTGAGGCCTTTTTGTCCTGCGTACACCAAGAACTCGATCGTCGATGTCGACCTCGAAGACCTCAAGCAGGCTGGCAAGTCGCTCATTCTGCTCGACGTGGATCACACCTTGGTGAAATGGAAGAGCGAAGACTTCTCGCCGGAAGTGCTCGCATGGCTGGACAAAGCCAAAGCCCTAGGCTTCGACCTATGCATCATCAGCAACACTCGCCGAGTTGAGCGACTGAAACGGCTTTCGGAGAGATTGGGCATCCCCACGGTTCGCGGCAAGTTCAAACCTAGCCCCGCTATGTTTCGTCTGGCGCTGATCAAGTTTAAAAAGGAGACCCACGAGGCCATCATGATCGGCGATCAGCTGATGACCGACATTCTGGGCGCCAACCGGGCCGGGATCGATGCCATTTGGGTTCAGAAGATGGACGGACCGGAGTTTGTTGGAACCCGTTTCAACCGTCTGATCGAAAAGTTCGTCTCCGGGTTCATCTACCAGGCACTGGTCACACCGGTCGACGAGGGAGATGCCGGACCCGTCGGAGTCAGCTTCCTTGAGAGACCCATCGTTCGGCAGTTCATCAAGTTCTGCATTGTGGGTGGCACCTCTTTTGCCATCGACTACGCCATCCGCAAGGGCCTGCAAGAGATGATTCGGCTGGAGAACGGAGACCTTCTCAGCTACCGAGCAGGCACCTGGCTGCAGCAGAACTCAAACCTCTTCAACTTTGCAGAGACACCTAACAAGGCGTTTGCGCCCATCGCGTTCATCATCGCTTCTCTGGTCGCGACGTTCAACTCGTTCATCTGGAATCGGTCTTGGACCTTCCAGATCAAGGGGAAAGAAGAGCGCGCCAAACAGCTGCGTCGACTGTATTTGGTCAGCTACATCGGTCTGGGAATCAACGCTTTGATCACGACCATCCTGTACACGCAGGTTCATTTAGGGCTCTTCGTTTCCACTTTCGTCGGTGCATTCGTCGCCGCGTTCTGGAACTTCGCAGGTCAGCGGTTTTACGCCTTCAAAACACCCAAAGCCTCAGGGAGCTAATTCGGTGAAGAGTTCGAAACGTCCGTTCTACCCCTGGCGAGAAGCCCCCGAAGCGGACTTTGCGGTGCTGGGCGATCCGGTGGAACACAGCCGATCGCCGAAGATGCATCATGCCGCCTACGAGGAATTGGACCTAAAGCTCAACTACATCGCGGTTCAATGCCCTGCCGATGAATTTGCTTCCGCCCTGCACCGGTTGATCTCACTGGGATACAAGGGGGTCAATGCCACGGTTCCCCATAAGGAATAGGCTGCGAAATGGGCGCAGTCGGTGGAGCCATTCGTCCGAAAAACCGGAGTGGCAAACACCATTGACCTCAAAGCGGAAAGAGCCATCAACACCGATGCCCCAGGATTCCTTGCGACCCTTGCCAATGAAACCCTCCCGAACAAAAAGGCGCTGGTTCTTGGAGCAGGCGGCACTACGCGAGCGCTTCTCCCTGCGTTGGTTGAGGCGGGGTTTGAATGCACGCTCTGGAACCGGACTCGGGAACGTGCCGAGCGTCTCCTGACCGACCTTAAGCTCAAGGTGCCCGTCGTATCCCATCCGGAATCCGCGGACTGCGGATTGATTCTCAACACAACCTCCGCAGGTTTGTTCGCGGCGAAACTTCCGATCAAGTGGTCGGGGGCTGTTGAAGGGGCCATCGCCTACGATGTCGCTTACGGAAGAGAACTGATCTTCTTGAAAGAGGCTCAAAAGCACGGATTTCAAGTGAGAGACGGGCTGAATTTGTTGGTTGAACAGGGCGCCCTGGCGTTTGAATATTGGCTCGACCGCCCCGCTCCGAGAATGGCGATGAAGCGAGCGGTTCTGGAGGACCTTTGATCCAACTTGACCTACGGGAGGTTCTAGAACTTCCCGAACCCGAGCAGAGCGTCCGCCTGTTTGAACTCCTGCTGGGGCCCGCAGAAGCCCTGAAGGCGGGAGATCTGGTGGTGATGCCCACGGAAACCGTGTACGGACTCGCCGCACGAGCCTACGACGAGATTGCGATCAAGCGGACTTTTCGTTTGAAAGGTCGTCCTGCCGACAACCCGCTCATCGTTCACGTTTGCGAGCGAGAGCATTTGAGTCTTGTCGCCCGCTCTTTTCCGCCCGAGGCCTTTGACCTGGTGGAGACCTTCTGGCCGGGCCCCCTGACTCTCGTGCTGCCCAAGAAGTCCACCATCCCGGGTATCGCCACCGCCGGACGAGACTCTGTGGCGGTGAGAATGCCCAATCACCCGGTGGCCCTGAAGCTGATTGAACTCGCCGATTCTCCGTTAACCGCACCCAGCGCAAATCGATTTATGGAGGTGAGTCCAACCCGAGCAGAGCATATCCATCCAGACCTGCATCGAGGACTTGCTTTCATTCTCAATGGCGGACCTTGCGAAGTGGGCATTGAGTCCACCGTGCTGGACCTTACGGGTGAGCCGACCATTCTGCGCCACGGCGAGATCAGCGCCCAGCAGATATCGGAGGTCATCGGGGGCGAAGTGAAAGAGAATGTGACCGTCGACGAGAGCGGTCCGCGGTCGGCACCGGGTCGTTATCGAAGACACTATGCTCCAAAGACCAAACTCATTCTCGTGGAGGAGTTCCCCGAGAATGGAAAAGGGCTTCGAATTGGTCGGTCCTCGTCCGGTCAGCAGATCGCCATGGCAGGCAACGCTCGGGAGTACGCCCGGGAGCTTTACGAAGCGCTGCACAGGCTCGATCAGTTAGGTCTTGAGTTCGCGTATGTCGAACTTCCTCCGGTGGGCGTGCCCGGATGGGAAGCCGTTCGCGAACGCTTGACCAAAGCCGCTGAGCCGGGATAAAGCGTTAGGCTTCGAACCGAATCCGGTCTAGGATGCGACCGTGGGAATCGACCTTGAGCCACACCTTCGGAGCTCCTTCGAGCCCCAAAATCCGTCTTGGGTTTAGAGAGGTTGCTTTGATCGCGACCTCGGCCCCGAAGTCCACAAGTAGGTTGGCGAAGACTTGATCAAGGGTCACCGCGCTACCTGCGAGGCTGCCGTTACTCGCCAGCCGAATTTGTCCCTCGCCCACCACGCAATCCAAGCCCCACATGGTGAGCGTGGTTCCGGTCGGTAAGCCTGCCGCGAGCGTACTATCGCTGACCCCGATGACTCGGTCCGCGCCTTTGGCTTTGATCAGCACTTCGGCCGCAGGCTTGCTCACGTGAATCCGATCGTAGATCAGCTCTGCGTTCACCGAGTGATTGAGGAAAATCGCTCCGACCGTTCCGGCTTCTCGGTGGTGAAGTCCCCTCATCGCATTGTAGGTGTGCGTGGAGTGGGTGACGCCTTCGGCAAAGGCCCGGTTGGCTTCCTCAAATGTGGCATCGGTGTGCCCCATTGAAACAATCACTCCGCGCTTGGAGAGTCTCTTCGTGAGTTCGAGGCCGCCCGGTCTCTCTGGAGCCAACGTGATGAGGCGCAGCGCAGGATGATCGAGGACTTGGTTCCAACCCGTACCCTCCAGATCAATCGGATCCAATATGGCGTGCGGCGGTTGGGCGCCAGGATGCTTGGGCGAGATGAACGGCCCCTCTAAGTGGAAGCCCTGAATCAAGCGGTGAGCTGGAAGGTTGTCGATCGCACTTAGAACGGCGTCCAGCGACTGGGTTACGGTCGTCGGCAAAAAGGCTTCATAACCATGCTCTTCCAGCTTGTCTGCCCACGCCACGAGTTCAGAGGGCGACGACATCATGAAGTCGAAGCCAAAGGCTCCGTGGATGTGCACGTCGACAAAACCGGGAACGAGCACAAATTCAGGCTCGGCCGCACTCGGCAACAACTTTCCGGTCTCGGAAAGTTCGTAAACACCGTACCGTCCCGCCTCGGGACCCTCGGTTTGCACACTCCAGCCGATCCAACTCATTGCTTTAAGGCATACCCGCCTGAATCGCGGAAGATGCGTCCTTCTAACTCGAGCATTGTGATTTCCGACATCACTTCGTGAATGGGCAACCCGGTGAGCTCGACGATCTTTTCCGCAGAGAGAGCATCGGAAGAAAGAACGGCAAGAATTTGGGCTGCGGTTCCCACCGGCTCATCGAACGGAAGCGTTGGATTCGCCTCTACCTGAAGCGCTTCTAGGATCTGATCCGGGTTCCAGACCAGAGTTGCCCCGTCGCGGAGCAAATTGTGCGAGCCAATGAAGCTAGGGCGATCGATGGGTCCAGGAACAACGAAGACCTCTTTGCCCATTTCGCCCGCTTGATTGGCCGTATGGATCGACCCGGATCGTCCTGGCGCTTCGATCACCAAAATAGCGTCGCAAAGTGCCGCTACCACCACGTTGCGGATCAACGGAAAGTGCGACTGGGTCCGCCGCCCACAAGAGAACGGACTAAGCAACATGCCTTGCGCTTCGATACGGCGAAAGAGCGGCTCGTTCACCGCCGGATAGACACGGTCGATTCCGCAAGGGATCACGGCAACTGTTTGCCCACCCGCCGCAAGGGCTCCTTCATGCGCGGCGGTATCGATGCCGAGAGCGCCACCGGAGACAACGGTCACCCCGGCACGTGCCAAGGCCTCGGCGAACTTCATGGCGCAGGCTTTACCGTACGTGGTTGCCCCACGAGTGCCCACGATCGCGACCATCGGCCTTCTGAGTGCGTCAAGATTTCCCTTGCCGAACAAGATCGGCGGCCAGCCTCCGACCTCGGTGTACGCGGCGGGCAAATCTTGGGGTCCGACGACGTCGGCCCCGAGCGTGAGGGCCGTATCGAGGGCTTCTGGCGATCGCGCCAGCAGGTTTCGGCGTTCGGTATCGGAAAGAAGCTTCGAGGCTTGGAGTTGGGCCGAAAAATCAGAAGAGAAAAGGTCGAGAGTGCTGAGCACTTCTCGACCTTTGTTTCGGCTTAGTTCACACGCTAGAAAGGCGTTGACGTTTTGCTCGAATGACGATGGCATGAACTAGCCGGAGTTACCGGGACCGCCCGCGCCGCCGCCACCATTGTTGCGACCTGCGCCACCGCCGTTCGGGTTGTTCGGATCGTTCTGACCTGCCGGGGGCTCGACTCGCAGCGAGTTGTCTACTCGGATGCTTGCCGTGAACGAAGTCTCGTTACCCATCCAGTCCGCCATGCTGATCTTGATCGTGTGTCGACCGTCGGCGAGGGGCTTGTTCTTACCCGTGTTGGAGAGTCGAACCACGAGGATTCCCTCTCGGGTGAGCTCGTATTCGTACTGCGCACCGTCGATGGTGACGTTGATCGTGCTGAGGTTGATGCCCGAAGCTTGATCCTCGACCAAGAAGTGGAACTGTTGCGGAGGTCGTCCGGAGACCAGAATGCCACCTCGGGGGAACGTCTGTCGGACTTCCGGAGGCGTCAGGTCGATGCCGCTCTCCTTGTCGAAAGCGAAGAGGCTGCCGTCGATGGTCGGAACCACGAGCGTTTGACCCACCAGAACCGGGCTGTGCGAAGCTTGAACCACGAGGGATGCGGGTCGGTTGTTGTTTTGACCGCCACCCAGACCGCCGCCACCGGGACCACCCAGACCTGCACCGCCACCACCAGGACCACCAAGACCTGCACCGCCGCCACCAGGGCCACCAAATCCTGCACCGCCACCGCCTGGTCGGTTGCCGTTGGCACCGTTTCCTGCGCGAATCTCGTCACCCGGAACCGGCTTCATGAAGAACGACCAGATGGGCTTCTCGTTGTTGGCATCCACCAGGTTGATTGCACCATTGCCTGTTGCCACCGCGAATCGGTTACCGATAGCCAGAGGTTGGGTTACGGGCTGCGAACCAATTGCGAACTTCTTGTTGAGATACTTGGGTCGAAGGTTGGTCGCGTCGAAGAAGAACGCCGAACCGTCGCGGGTCATGACGAACACGTCCGTGGTTCCCACGCTGGGAGCCGTCGCCGGGTTGGCGGGAAGCGTTGCGTAGTCCGACTGTCGGTTGCGCGTGGAAAGTCGAACGATGCGGTTGGAAGCGTAGTAATACACGCTGTCCTTGGCATAGACGACGCTGTTCGGGCTCGGCTCCACCTCGATCTGCGTGATCGGATCAATGCGTCGGTTGGTGAGGTTGTACTCGCAGAACGTGGGTCGAGGGTTTTGACCGGGACCTTGGAACAAGAAGATTCGATCCTTCCCGTCGCTGATCAACCCGCCCAGGATGCGATCCGCGACTCGGCGAGGAGTTTCATAAACTCGCTCGGCGTTGGAAGCCTTGATCGCCATGATGTTGTCGCCTTCCATGATGAAGACGATGTTGTCGCCGACCTTCAGGATCTGCTGTTGAATACCGAAGTCGGTGGTGTACACCCACTTGGATTCGCCGCGGACGGCGTCAATGGCGTAAATGTGCTTTTGAGTATCGGCGAAGTAAACGACTCCGTCTGCATAGACCGGAGAGCCCTTTACGTTCCCTTCTAAGGCAAGGCCTTGCGGGAAGCGCCACAGTTGGTTCCCCGTCTTTCGGTCGATGGCATAAATGCGACCGCCCAAACCGTGGTAGAGCGTGTCTCCAACCACCAGCGGCGAGCCTCCTGCGACTACGGAAGACGGTTGTTGCCAGCGCCACGAAAGAGGCGCAGGACCATCGAAGTCAGCAACGGCGAACGCGGAAGCGCAACCTGCGATTGCGACTACCAGATTTCGAAGACTTGGCATGGTGATGTTCGGTCGCTCCTTGAGCCGTACCTGTAGGCAATTGTAGACACCTTCCCCGGTGATTGTCCAGTGCTTAGACGGGCGAAGATGAACTCCCTAACACGTTCGGCTTTTGATTAGGACGCTTTCGCCAACGAAATGTCACGCCATTCCGCACCGGTTGCCCGGTGGAACATGGTTGGAACCAAGGAACCGATGAGAAGAACGCGAGGGGAGTAGACATTTTTGGAGAAACCTTGAGGTATCCTTTTTCTCTGCGTTTGCGGGGTCTCCCCAAAAACTAAGTTCGCGGGCTCATAGCTCAGTTGGTTAGAGCACACCCCTGATAAGGGTGAGGTCGCTAGTTCGAGTCTAGCTGGGCCCACCACTCCCTCCGCGAACTTCCGCACACTGTTCAGCGTAACGTTGGTCTTGGAATTGTCTCTGCTTGGCTCGTCGCGTGCCTTGACACTTCGGCTCCACTTCGGCTGAAATGAGGGGATGAACGAATCCTCACCCGAAACCGAAGGCACCATGGATCGCCGTAAATTCCTGCAAGTTGCGGGTACTGCGACCCTGATGGGAGCCGGAGCGGTTGCTTCGAGCGTTTCTGAGGCAAAGGCGCCCCAGCGTAAGTCGAGCGGGAAAACCGCCGCCGGGCTGGTCGCTCCAAAAATGGACCGAGTCCGAGTTGGCTTTATCGGCGTTGGTGCCCGAGGATCCGGCCACGTTCGCCAAATGGCGATCATCGACGGCGTTGAAGTGAAGGCGATTTGCGACCCTCACATCCCGAGCGCGGAGCGAAGCGTTGCCGCCGTTCAGAAACTCGGAAAGGGCAAGCCCACCGTCTACTGCGACTCGCCGACCGACTACCACAAGATGCTCGATCGGGACGATATCGACATCGTAATCATTGCCACGCCCTGGGCAGATCACGTGCCCATGTCGGTCGCGGCGATGAAAGCGGGCAAGCACGCTTTTGTAGAAGTCCCTGCCGCTACCACGGTGGAAGGTTGCTGGGAGTTGGTCGAGACTTCGGAAGCCACTCAGAAGCACTGCATGATGATGGAGAACGTCAACTACGGTCGGGAAGAGTTGATGGTGCTCAACATGGTTCGGCTTGGCGTGTTCGGCGAACTTCTGCACGGCGAAGCGGCTTATATTCACGATCTGCGCTGGCAAATGAAGGAGATCGAGCACGGCACAGGCTCTTGGAGAACGCTGGAGTACGCCAAGCGCAACGGTAACTTGTATCCCACCCACGGTCTTGGCCCCGTGGCGCAGTACATGAACATCAACCGAGGAGACCGCATGGACTTCCTCTGTTCGGTGAGTTCCAACGCTCGGACCCGCGAGATCTACGCTGCTCAAGAGTTCCCAGAAGGTCACGATCGCCGCAAGCTCAAGTTCACCTGCGGTGATATCAACACTTCGATCATCAAGACGGTGAAGGGCAACACCATCATGGTTCAGTGGGACGAGCAACTTCCCCGACCGTACACCCGCCACAACTACATTCAGGGCACCAAGGGCGCTTGGGGCGGCTTCCCCAATCGGTTCGCGGTGGAGGAGAAGCCCGGAGACGGCAAAGCCGAATCTTGGAAAACCGCAAAGGACCTTCAAGCCCTTTACGAGAAGTACGATCACCCGCTGTTCAAGCGCATGGGCGAGGAGTCTGTCCGAAATGGCGGTCACGGTGGGATGGACTTCTTGATGCTCTGGAGAATCGTGTACTGCCTGCGCAACGGCTTGCCGCTCGATCAGGACGTTTACGACGCCGCTTCTTGGTCGGTGGTCGGACCGCTGAGCGAGCAGTCGGTTGCCAAGCGTGGGCGATCGATGGACGTACCGGACTTCACACGAGGTCAGTGGAAGACCATGAAGCCGCTGGAGATCGTCTCCTAGTTCGGTTCGGAAGGTAGACAAAATCGAAGAGGGGGGTGCGGGTCTGAGGTCCGCACCCCTCTTTCTTTCAAGAATCGTTCAATTAGTGAACATTAATTGTTAATTATCCGAACTAATTGGATACCCATTAATTACAATCATCTTCCAAATGCAGTTTTTAAATTTCTGTTAATATCCTTTCGCAACGACCTACAGAATCCATACCACTGCATTTAGGTTCAACTTTTGCCCTATTTTCACATTCCTGACCAATCTTTCGGGAACAAATAGCGTCATCGTTTCCGTGGCTATGGTTAATAAACACCGCGCCTTTACTCTCATTGAG